>JAFZXR010000042.1 GCA_017616675.1 Bacteroidales bacterium | reverse complement strand
TTAAAAAGATTTTATTATGGGTCCAGAAGGTATTAAACAGACCATACAAACTGGTAAGGACATTATTACCATCGAGACAGGACGTCTGGCCAAGCAGGCCGACGGTGCAGCCGTTGTGACATGCGGTAAGACCATGCTGCTCGCGACAGTGGTTGCAGCAAAAGAAGCGAAAGACGACGTCGATTTCCTGCCTCTTTCAGTCGATTATAAAGAAAAATACGCCGCCACAGGTAAGTTCCCTGGCGGTTTCTTCAAACGTGAAGGCAAGCCATCAGACTATGAGATTTTGATCTCACGTCTGGTCGACCGCGCCATCCGTCCATTGTTCCCTGACGATTTCCACGCTGAAATCCAGGTTCAGATTACATTGCTCTCAGGCGAGACCAACGTTCTCCCTGACGCTTACGCAGCATTGGCAGCATCAGCAGCTATCGCAGTTTCCGACATCCCGTTCCACGGTCCTATCTCAGAAGTGCGCGTAGCCATGATCAACGGCGAATACGTCATCAACCCTCGTGCTGATGAACTTGAGAACGCCGACCTCGAACTCATGGTGGGTGCCACAATGAAAGACATCTGCATGGTGGAAGGCGAATCGAAAGAAATCTCAGAAGCTCAGATGATCGGTGCATTGAAAGCCGCCCACGAGGCCATCAAAGGTCAGGTGCAGGCTCAGCTCGACCTCGCTTCAAAGGTTGAAAAAGCTCAGACAAAACGCGAGTACTGCCATGAAGTCAACGACGAGGATCTCCGCGCCGACATGATGGAGTGCTGCTACAAGCCTTGCTACGACTTCGCTCTCACAGGCAACGCCAACAAACACGAGCGCGAGGACGCATTCCAGGCAATCCTTGACAACTATCTCACAAAATACACCGAAGAGGAACTCGAAGAGAAGACTCCGATGGCAAAACGTTACTTCCACGACATCGAGCGTAAGGCAGTGCGCGACGCCATCCTCATCGAGCGCAAACGTCTCGACGGCCGTAAACTCGATCAGATCCGTCCAATCTGGACAGAAGTCGACGTGCTTCCTTCATGCCATGGCTCAGCCATCTTCACACGTGGTGAGACACAGGCCTTGGTGACAGTGACACTCGGCACCAAGCTCGACGAGCAGACCATCGACGGCGCTGTCGTTGAAGGCACAAGCAACTTCATGCTGCACTACAACTTCCCGAGCTTCGCCACAGGCGAATGCAAGGCTAGCCGCGGTGTCAGCCGTCGTGAGATCGGTCACGGCAACCTCGCCGAGAGAGCTCTCAAGAACATGATTCCTTCAGGCGAAGAGAACCCTTACACCATCCGCGTGGTGTCGGACATCCTCGAGTCGAACGGCTCATCATCGATGGCTTCGGTATGCGGTGGCACATTGGCATTGATGGACGCCGGCGTGAAGATGAGAAAGCCTGTCGCAGGTATCGCAATGGGTTTGATCACCGACAACGACAAATACGCTGTGTTGTCAGATATCCTTGGCGATGAGGACCACCTCGGCGACATGGACTTCAAGGTCACAGGTACTGTCGACGGCATCACAGCATGCCAGATGGATATCAAGGTCGACGGACTTTCATACGAAGTGTTGAGTGAGGCTCTCGAGCAGGCAAAGGCCGGCAGAATGCACATCCTCGGCGAGATGGCCAAGACCATCACCGAGCCACGTGCCGACTACAAAGAGTCAGTGCCACGTATCGAGAAGATCATCATTCCTAAGGACTTCATCGGCGCAGTCATCGGTCCTGGCGGAAAAGTCGTTCAAGAGATTCAGAAGACCACCAACACCGTCATCGTCATCACTGAAGACGAGAAATGCGGCATGGTGGAGATTGCTTCCACCAACAAGGACGACCTCGAGGCAGCTAAGGCCAAGGTACGCGCTATCGTTGCAGTTCCTGAGGTTGGCGAGGTTTACGACGGCACAGTGAAGTCAATCATGCCGTTCGGCGCCTTCGTCGAGATCCTTCCTGGCAAAGACGGTTTGCTCCACATCTCTGAGATCGACTACAAACGTCTCGAGAGCATGGACGGCGTCCTGAAGGAAGGCGACAAGATCCAGGTGAAGCTCATCGACATCGACCCTAAGACCGGCAAGCTCCGTCTCTCGAGAAAGGCTTTATTGCCGAAACCTGAAGGTTACGTCGAGAAGCCTGAGAGACCGCGTGGCGAACACAAGGGCGGCGAGCACAAAGGTGGCAGAGGCGACCATAAAGGTCCAAGACACGACAAAAAATAGTAGGAAGGTTGAAAAACGACAAATTCCGACTATAAGTTAATAGAAATCCTAAACAATAAAATATGAGGCAGTTAAAGATTACCAAACAAGTTACCAACAGGGAAACAGCTTCTTTGGATAAGTATCTCCAGGAGATTGGTAAAGTTGAATTGATAACGGCTGACGAGGAAGTCGAGCTTGCGCAGCGCATCCGTCAGGGCGACATGGCCGCTTTGGAGAAGCTCACGAAAGCTAACCTGAGATTCGTAGTCTCCGTGTCAAAACAGTACCAAAATCAGGGATTAAGCCTCCCCGACCTCATCAATGAGGGCAACCTCGGTCTTATCAAGGCGGCACGCCGTTTCGACGAGACGAGAGGTTTTAAGTTCATCTCTTACGCTGTGTGGTGGATCCGTCAGTCTATCCTCCAGGCTCTTGCAGAACAATCACGTATCGTCCGACTTCCATTAAACAAGATCGGCTCGATTAACAAAATCAACAAGACATATGCAAAGCTGGAGCAGGAATTCGAACGCGAGCCTAACGCCGAAGAGATTGCTGAAGTCCTCGACTTGACCGAAGCCGAAGTCAAGGAATCGATGAAAAACGCAGGCCGTCACGTTTCAATGGACGCCCCTCTCGTGCAGGACGAAGACAACAACATGTACGACGTCTTGAAGAGCGACGAGGTGGTGACACCGGAGACAGAGTTGCTCAACGAGTCACTCCGCAAGGAAATCGACCGCGCCATCTCGACTTTGACACAACGCGAGGCCGACGTCGTCCGTCTTTATTTCGGGCTCAACGGCGGTCACCCGATGACTTTGGAAGAGATTGGTGAGAAGTTTGACCTCACGCGCGAGCGCGTACGTCAGATCAAGGAGAAGGCAATACGCCGCTTGAAACACACAAGCAGAAGCAAGATTCTCAAGAGTTATCTTGGATGATCTTACATTATTTGAATTATTAGGACTTAACAGGGCTACGCAAGTGGTCCTGTTATTTTTTTGTAAATTTTGCTTTTTCTAAAATATTTTGTATCTTTGCAGATTGTATTAAACATTTTTAATCATGCAAAAACTTATCGCTCCATCGTTGCTTTCAGCTGATTTCCTTCACCTTTCGAGAGATATCGACATGGTGAATAAAAGTCAGGCCGACTGGTTCCATTGCGATATCATGGATGGGGTGTTCGTACCGAACATCTCTTACGGCATCCCGCTGGTGCAAGCCATTAAGAAAGAAGCACTTAAGCCTCTCGACGTGCATCTCATGATAGTCGAGCCCGACCGTTATTTTGAGAAATTCCGCGATGCTGGAGCCGACATCATCACCTTCCACTACGAGGCAAGCACTCATATCCATCGCAGCATACAGATGCTGAAATCGCTGGGCGTGAAAGCCGGCGTGGTACTCAACCCGCATACCTCAGTCGAGCTGCTCGAAGATATCCTCGGCGACGTAGACCTTATATTATTAATGTCGGTCAACCCAGGATTCGGAGGTCAGAAATTCATCGAGAGAACATATGCGAAGATTGAAAAACTACGCAAGATGATTGACAATCAAGGACTTAAGACTATGATTGAAGTCGATGGCGGAGTGAATGTCGAGAATGCGCCAAAGCTTTTCGCAGCCGGAGCTGATGTGTTGGTCGCTGGAAATGCGGTTTTCAAATCGGAAGATCCGATGAAAACGATTGAAATGATGAAACAATGAGATTCCTCGCTGCGCTCGGAATGACAGAGTATCTGTTTTCATTCTGGCGCGGCTTGACGGATTCTACTAACCAGCAGGCGCAAACATGCCGCGCCATAACATAACAAAATTATTGTCATTCCGAGCACGAAGTGCGAGGAAACTCAAAAAAGAAATAACAATTAAACATTAATATCATGAACGAAGTAGTATTAAAACTTAAACCGGAAAATGTTTGGAAGGAATTCCAAGGCATCATGGGCGTTCCACGTCCGTCGAAGAGAGAAGAAAAAATGGTCGCTTACCTTGAAAAATGGGCAAAAGACCATAAAATCGAGTATAAAAAAGAGAAATGCGGCAACATCATCATGACAGTGCCGGCAACCAAGGGCATGGAGAACCGCCAGACCGTCATCCTGCAGGCTCACATGGACATGGTGTGCGAGAAGAATGGCGACAAGAAACACGATTTCGACAAAGACCCTATCGAGGCAGTGTTGAAAGGCGAATGGCTGCATGCTAACGGCACCACCCTCGGCGCTGACGACGGCATCGGAGTGGCTGCGGCATTGGCAGTAATCACTGATAAAAACGTGAAACACGGTCCACTCGAGTGCATCTTCACAGTCGACGAAGAGACCGGTCTCACTGGCGCCGAAAAGCTCGACCCGAAAGACTTCACAGGCCGTATCCTCCTCAACCTCGACTCTGAGGACGAAGGCGAGATCTTCATCGGATGCGCAGGCGGCATGGACACCATCGTCAAGATTTTCTATCAACTCGAGAACGCTCCTGAGGGTTACATCCCTTACGACATCAAGGTCAGCGGATTGAAAGGCGGTCACTCGGGCGACGACATCAACAAGAACCTCGCCAACGCTAACAAGCTGTTAGCCAGAATCTTATGGCAGGCAACCAACGATTTCGACCTCCGTATCTATGACATCCAAGGCGGAAATCTGAGAAACGCCATCGCACGCGAGGCAACAGCCGTGGTGTTCATCCCATTCGACCTTACAAAGAAATTCGAGGCTATGGTGAAGAAGTTTGAAAAGAACTTCAAACACGAATATCAGGTCGCCGACCCAGGCATCACTGTGAAAGCCAAGAAATCGGAGCTCACGCCGGATGTCGTCATCGACGAGATGACACAGTTCGACCTCCTGAACGGTCTCCTCACCTGCCCTCACGGCGTCATCGAATGGTCGCAGACTATCCCGAACTTTGTAGAGACATCGACAAACCTCGCTTCTGTGAAGAAAAAAGAAGGTTATTTCTTCATCCAGACTTCACAGCGCAGCTCAATCGAGTCGGCTAAAGAATACGCAGCCGCCATGGTCGAGGCTTGCTTCAACCTCGCCAATGCAGAGGTGCAGCACACCGACGGCTACCCGGGCTGGACACCGAACCCGAACTCAAAAATCTGCGCCATCGCCGAGAAAGTCTACAAGAAACGCTTCGGCAAAGATCCTAAGGTGAAAGCTATCCACGCTGGTTTGGAATGCGGTCTCATCGGCGACAAGATTGCTGGCATGGACATGATTTCATTCGGTCCTACACTCCGCGGCGTGCACTCACCTGACGAGAGAATCGAGATCAAGACAGTCCAGATGTTCTGGGATCTGCTGTGCGATATCCTCTTGGAGGCACCGAAGAAATAACAACGTCGAAATGACGAAAACCATTGATCAGGGACATCATTTTGGGTGTCCCTTTTTCTTTTTTTTCGAAAAAAATAGCCGTTATTTCAAAAATTATTTGTATCTTTGTAGTTTCGACACGATTAAAATTAACAAAAAATGAAAAAATTATTTTTAACGGCGTTGTTGGTGATGGCCTTTGCAGGCTCAGTTTTCGCGCAAAGCGTGACGTTCAACATCGTGAAAAACGACGGCACGACGGCACAATACGTCATGAGCAGCGACGCTAAGATTTATTATTCCGACACCCAGCTTTTCTTGGATAATGACGGGACAACTGTTTCCTATAATTTATCAGAGTTGAGAAAAGCATTTTTCACCACGTTTGACAATACGAATGATATTGACAATCAGCAACTTGCGATATATCCGAATCCTGCAAAAGACGTTTTAAGAATCGAGAATATTGCTAACAATCAAGAGGTTACAATTTATTCGATAAACGGAGCAGCTTTGAAGAGAGTTGTCGTTTCGGGTGATTCTGAAATAAATATCAGTGAGTTACGCCCTGGGATGTATATATTGAGCGCGGGCAATATGTTTTCCAAATTTATAAAAATGTAATGCCATGAAGAGAATTTTGTTTGTTATATCATTGATATTCATAGGATTATCTGTCAAGGCACAAGATGGAGAATATCACGTGCGCATCCACGGTCAGGAAAACAAAGGCGTCATACTCGACACCCCTGTCACATCAATCGACAGCATGTATATAAATCCGGATGCGGTAAACCCGTTTAAAGTCAGAACTACTAATGGCTTATATTCGTTCGGTTTCGCCGAAATCGACAGTCTGACCTTCCCGTTTGTCCCGATAAGTACGGGCAACACAATTTATGTCAACTACAACGGCACATCGGCCGAAGTCATCAGCCCATACCCTGCCACGCAGGTCATAGTGACGGTCAGCGAGGCAAAAGTCAGCATCACTTCGCTGATTTCGGACGACATCACATATATCTTGTCAGGCACAGCAAATCCTGGACGTTTCGAGGTTGCGAGCGACGTCTCACCTATAGTGAAACTTAATGGCGTAAACCTCACCAATCCTACAGGAAAAGCTATGGATTTAAGCTGCAATGCAGGAATAATCGTAGAGCTGGTCGACGGCACTCAGAATTTTATCAGCGACGGTGAAAACAGCGACAAAAAAGCTGCTTTCATGAGCAACGACGACTTGCTTGTGCAAGGCAACGGCACGCTCACGGTGACTGGACTGAAAGAGCATGCCATGAAGGTAAAAGGACAGTTTAACATGAACTCGGGAAACATCGTGATCACGGGTTCTGTCAAGGACGGCATCCACACGGAAGGTCTTCTGGTTCAAGGCGGTAACATCGACATACAGTCATGCGGCGACGACGGCTTGACCAGCGAGCTCGACGGCTACATCAATGGCGGAATCATCACCATCACCAGTCCAACCGACAGCATCAATGCCATCTCTGCCGACAGCACCTTGGTCATCAACGGAGGCGAGATCAACATCACCATGTCAGGAGTCTCGGCCAACTGCATAAAAGCTGATAAAGAATTGACTATCAACGGCGGAACGTTCGTTTTGAACAATTCGGGCAATGTGTCGAAAGGCATCAAATGCGACAGCGACATCACCATCAACGATGGTAACTTCACCATCACATCGTCGGGAAACACTGTGCTGACCAACAACGACCCGTCGTACTGTTCAGCCATCAAGAGCGACGCCAACATCATCATCACCGGTGGCGACATCAACATCAACCTCCCGACCTCAAATAAAGGCGGCAAGGGCATCTCGTGCGACGGCAACATGACCATCAGCGGTGACAACATCATCAATATCGAGACTCACGGTGATGGTGCGGCTTATCCGACGTCTTCACCTACCGACACCTATTCCAGTTCGTGTCTGCGCGCCGAAGGCAACATGCAGATTCTGAGTGGAACCATCACGCTCACAAGCACAGGAAAAGCTGGTAAAGGCATCAAGGTCGGCAAGAAAGTCGGTAACACATATACCGGCACTTACACCCAGGGCAACCAAGACGGCACTGGTCCTACCCTCACCATCACCACATCGGGAGCTCAAATCGGCTCAAGTGGCGGCGGTTGGCCTCCAGGAGGCGGCGGCAGTTCTGCTACCAGAGCCTCAGCAAAAGCCATCAAAGTCGGAGGTGCGGCAACCATTTACGGAGGTTCGACAAACGTTCATACCTCTACAAGCGGTGCCGAAGGTCTGGAATCGAAGACTCAAATCAACATCGAGGGCGGGCAGCATTACTTCAAATGCTACGACGACTGCATCAACTCGGCGGGTAAGATCTTCTTCAACGGCGGTGTGACGGTGTGCTTCAGCAACGGCAACGACGCTGTCGACTCGAATGCAGGAACGGCAGGTGCTATCACCATCGGCAACGGCGTGGCTTTCGCCTACACCACCAAGGGCAGCCCTGAGGAAGGCT
The DNA here is from genome assembly GCA_017616675.1 of Bacteroidales bacterium. The sequence continues at coordinate 3,159 of JAFZXR010000042.1, read as the reverse complement.
TCGACTGTGACAACAACAGCTACATCCGCATCACAGGCACCGGCATCGGCATCAGCGCCGGCGGCAACCAAGGTGGTGGCGGAGGCTGGCCAGGAGGCGGTAGCAGCAACACTATCTCCGGCGCAGTCCAAGGCTATAAGTTCTACACCAGCAGCTATAGCTTCCAGGCAGGAAGATACTACACCCTGTCGAACACCAGCGGCTCTGGCGGCAGCAATATGGTGACATTCAGCTTTGAAGCCAACTGCAGCAGCAGCCTCGCCCTCATCACAGCGACGGGCATGGTCAGCGGCCAGACATATTACGTGAAATACGGAAGTCAGGCACCGACGGGCGCCACGACGGAATTCCACGGGCTCTACCTCGGCGGAACATCGTCAGCATCGACGCAAGCGTTCAGCTTTACAGCGCAATAACGGATTTCAAAAAATATACGGAAATACAATGTAGGGGCAAATGATTATTTGCCCCTACGTTTTTTATCAGATTATCTCTCCGTAGCAATCAAAATAATCAGCCTGGATTATTTTAACGTTTACGAAAGTTCCGATTTGTAATTCGTTGTCTTTCATTGAGATAAGCACCTCGTCGTCGACTTCGGGTGAGTCGTATTGGGTACGACCCACGTAATAACCACCTTCGGTGCGGTCGATGAGCACTCTCTCGGTTCTTCCAAGACGTTTTTGGTTGATTTCCAATGAGATATCCTGTTGGACATCCATAAATTTATCAACGCGCGCCTTCTTGACCTCTTCCGGAACGTCGTCCTCAAGTTCATAAGCCGGCGTCCCCTCCTCAGCCGAGTAAGCGAACACGCCGGCGCGCTCGAATCTCGCTTCTTTTATAAAATCGATAAGCTCGTTGAACTGCTCCTCTGTCTCGCCAGGAAAACCGACGATAAACGTGCTTCTGAACGCGATATCAGGAACGTATGAACGAACTTTCTTGACAAATTCGATGGTTTGCTCGCGGGTGACACCACGGCGCATGGCCTTCAAAATAGGTGTGCTGATATGCTGTAAAGGCAGGTCGATGTAATGACAAATCTTCTTGTTGTCGCGCATCAGCTCAAGCAGCTCTACCGGGAATCCCAGCGGATAGCCGTAATGCAGACGGATCCACTCGATGCCGTCGATTTCGGTCAGTTTCCGAACCAACTCGACGATATGCGATTTTCCGTCAAGGTCGTAGCCGTAATATGTAAGGTCTTGAGCTATGAGTATCAGCTCTTTAACGCCTTTCTTGGCAAGATTTTCGGCCTCTTTGACGAGGTTTTCCATCGGAACCGACTTATGGTCGCCACGAATCAACGGGATGGCGCAGAAAGCACAGTGACGGTTGCAGCCTTCCGAAATCTTCAGATAAGCATAATGCGAAGGAGTTGAAAGAACTCGCTCGCAGCAATAATCAGCATGAAAATCCGATTCCATGATGTCGGCAGCAACATGTTGCACAGGCTCCACGCCAAAGAAAGCGTCAACCTCGTGAATCTCTTTGCGCAGCTCTTTCTTGTAGCGCTCCGAGAGACAGCCCATCACATATAACTTCTTGATTTTATTGGCTTTACGCAGCTCAGCATATTCCAAGATGGTGTCGATCGACTCCTCTTTGGCATCGCCGATAAAGCCGCAGGTATTGATAATCACCACATCGGATTTCTCATCCGAATCGTGGACAATCTTGTAAGTGTTGTTCAGCAACGCCGCCAGATGTTCCGAATCGACTTTATTCTTCGAGCAACCGAGGGTGACGATATTTAAGACTAGCTTTTTCATTATTGGAACAATGAATCGACGAACTCGTTACGGTCGAAAATCTGCAGGTTCTCCATCTTCTCTCCCACTCCGATGTATTTTACCGGAATCTTGAACTGGTCGGAGATGCCGATGACCACGCCGCCTTTGGCTGTGCCATCTAACTTGGTGAGTGCCAATGCGTTAACCTCGGTGGCAGCGATAAACTGACGGGCCTGTTCGATGGCGTTTTGTCCTGTTGAAGCATCCAAAACGAGCAACACCTCGTGCGGTGCATCCGGGATGACCTTCTGGCATACTTTCTTAATCTTCGAGAGCTCGTTCATCAAGCCGACTTTGTTGTGCAGACGGCCTGCTGTGTCGATCAAAACCACGTCGGCGCCTTGTGCCACGGCCGATTTCATTGTGTCGAAAGCGACAGATGCAGGGTCAGCGCCCATGCCTTGCGAGACAATCGGAACGCCCACTTTATCAGCCCAAATCTTGAGCTGGTCGACGGCAGCAGCGCGGAAGGTGTCGGAAGCTCCGAGCACGACCTTTTTGCCTGCCATCTTGAAGTTGTAGGCCAGCTTGCCGATGGTGGTGGTCTTACCCACACCGTTGACGCCCACGACCATGATTACGTAAGGCTTCTTATCCTCAGGAAGGTCGAAGCTGCTGCCGTCGCCTGAGTTATTCTCCTGCAGCAACGAAGCAATCTCTTCCTTGAGAATCTTATTTAACTCGCTGGTACCCAGATACTTATCTCTTGCCACGCGTTTCTGGATGCGGTCGATAATCTTCAAGGTGGTGTCGACACCCACGTCGGATGTCACCAAAATCTCCTCAAGGTTATCGAGCACTTCGTCGTCGACCGTCGATTTACCCACTATGGCCTTCGAAATGCGGTCGAAAACGCTGGTACGAGTCTTTTCAAGACCTTTATTCAGGTCTTCTTTTGCTTCTTTATCTTTTTTGAAAAATGAAAAAAGTCCCATCTATCGTTTATTATTTAATTTGCAAATATAAGAATAATTTTGATAACAGAATCAATTCTATTCGTCATTTCGAGCGAACATCGAACGGAGTGAGATGGTAGTCGAGAAATCCTCCATCAACGAAAGCTTTATACTCATGAGGATTTCTCCACTCCCTTCGGTCGGTCGAAATGACGTGTAGGAGTAAAGCACAAAAAGCTTTCTCGTCGAAACGGGAAAGCCATTTTAAATCAATTCAAAAAACTTATTATTAGTTCTTTGCGATGAATTCTTGTGCCTGGTCGATCGGGACGATGGTCTCTTCAAAATAGTAAGCACCAGTCTTCTCTGATTTCTTCATCTTGATGACCTTCGTAAATTCCTTACCAGCTGTGTGCAATGATGCAACTACCTTCTTTGCCATATCCTAAATCTTATTTAATTTCTTT
>JAFZXR010000041.1 GCA_017616675.1 Bacteroidales bacterium | reverse complement strand
TCATTGCGCCAAAAAATTCCTAAATTTGCAGCTTGTTTTAGGGGCGAATTATGCCCATTTTAATCGTATATTTTTGATTATAAATAAATTAACAAATAATTATTAAAAATTCAAAGTTATCATGAAGAAAAAATCTTTACTTTTAATCCTGCTTATGGCGTTGATAACGCCGTGGGCAGTGAATGCACAGACGCAAGACGCGACCTTGTACGACGGTACGGACAGTAATGGTAATGTACCAATGTACACATCCTACTGCGACAATGGCTTCACAAGTGAGTTCATCATTCCTGCTTCTGCCTTTGAAGATTATAACATCTATCCAGGCAGCCTGCTTCATTCCATTACTTTGTACCAAAAACAGACAAATCCATGGGTCGCTGTTGACCTTACCATCAATCTCACCAACACAGAAACGGAATCGTATTCATCGGCCGGTCTTTTAGGTAGTTCTGGCACAACGGTCTATACAAATGCGTCCTATAGTGCCAACTCCGCCGAATCGCACACCTTTGAGTTTAGTTCATCATTTGAATACACAGGTGGAAGCCTTATCGTGCAAATCTCGGCTGCAAGCGGTGGCACATGGAAGAGCTCTACTTGGTATGGCACAAAAACAACTACCAACCAAGGATACTATATCTATGGTAGCTACACGGGCTCTTTACAAAAATTCATCCCTAAAACTACTTTCAACTACACGCCCGGTACAGCCCCGGCAACTCCTAAACCGACCAACTTTGCTGTGAGCAATATCTTGCACAACCAAGCCGAATTGAGCTGGACTGAGAATGGCAGCGCCACCTCGTGGCAGATTTGCGTCAACGATGACGAGGCCAACCTCATTACAACAACGGATAATCCACATATTCTTACTGGACTTACCCCACAAACCGCTTACACCGTGAAGGTGCGTTCTGTTGGCACACCTAATAGCGATTGGAGTTCTTCGAAGAGCTTCACCACCACCGCCCAAGCCACAGCCGTTGGCGATAGCTGGAGCGACGACTTTGAAGGCACCGAATGCGGTTGGGAACTTATCAATGGCACTTGCACTAATGCATGGGCTTGGGGCACAGGCACCAACAATGGTGGCACGCACTCCCTCTATGTCTCCAACAACAATGGTACTTCTAACGAATACACAAATAATGCGGCTGGTATCGTATATGCTACCAAACTCCTTCAATTTACCGAAAACAAATATGAGTTTTCATATAACTGGAAGGCATATGGTAACGACTCTGGTTACGACTACCTGAGAGTGGCTTTGGTACCTGCTTCTGTGACCCTCACTGCCAATGCTAGTACATCTGTGCCTTCTGGCTTCAGCTCCACAACGCTACCTACAGGTTGGATCGCTTTAGATGGAGGCAGCCAACTTCAGGGTGTTACCGCTTGGCAAAGCAAAGACCAGGCAATCACTGTAGCAGCAGGTAACTATTATTTAGCACTGGTATGGCGCAATGATGGCAGTGGTGGTAGCCAACCTCCTGCGGCAGTCGACAATGTGAGCATCACTCGCGTGGCTTGCTCGTATGATGTGACCGGTTTGGCCGTGAGCGGTATCACCACTTCTGGTGCCACCCTCATCTGGACTGCCGGCGAAGCCACACAATGGCAAGTGGCCTACGCTACCACAAACAACTTCGAAGGTGCAACAGAAGAGATTGTCAGCGCAGCCACCTATCCTATGACCAGCTTGACAGACGGCACACATTATTATGTAAGAGTGCGCGCCTACTGCGGCGGCAGCGACTACGGCTCATGGAGCAGTGTGGTTGAATTCGACACCAAGTGTTTTGCCACCACCGTTTCGAACGAAGGCTGGACAGAAAACTTCGATGGCTATACAGTGTCTGCAAGTTATTCCCCTGCAGCCAACGACCTTCCTATCTGCTGGAGCTACATCAACGATTGCACTCATGATTCGTATAAGATTTATCCCACAATGTCCGCTTATAGCCCAAGCAACAACGCTCATTCAACTGATAATTATTTAAGACTTTACTCCTTTTATAGTCAATATACCAACTATGATCCTCAGCCCCAATACGCCATCCTGCCCGAGATGAACAACCTCGATGGCACGCGCATCAAACTGTGGGCCCGCGGCTACAACGCCACCAGCACCTTCAAGATTGGTAGGATGACCGATCCGGATGATGCCAGCACTTTCGTTCAAATTGGTAATGCGTTGGGATTTACTTCAGAGAATTACCAAACATATCAAAAATTCATCGTTAATCTTACTGGCACAGGTGACTACATCGCCATAATGATCGATGCCGCTACAGAGAGCCGAACAAACAACGGTGTCTATATCGACGACATCACAGTAGAGCCTCTACCAAGCTGTGTTGAGCCTTCTGTCCTCGAATGCACTGCCACAACAGCCACAACAGCCACCCTCCAATGGACTGCCGGCGGCACAGAGGCAACATGGGACATATTCGTAACTTCCGATCTATTGGCAGAACCTGCCAGTTATACAATTCCGACAATTAGCAAGACATCTGACAATCCAGCCACCGTTCCTGGCCTCACCGCTAATACCCCTTATCATGCATGGGTGCGAGCCCATTGCAGCGACAGCGACCAAAGCTCATGGGTCGGCGGAATCAGTTTCCAGACAGACTGTGAGTCTATCGCCACATTCCCATGGACTGAAGATTTTGAGGAACTCACCGAAAACAATTCTATTCCGTATTGTTGGGACAACGAAGATGGTACAGCAACCGGCTCTTCTATTATATGGTGCTTCAACACCTCCACCTCCGGCAACGGCGCCACCAATGGCACAGGCCACAATGATTCAAAATGTGTGAGATTCAATTCTTATTCTCCAGGATCTGGACTGTACAATTGCCTCAAAACCGTTCCGCTCAGCCTGCCAGCATCACCTGCCATGCAGTTAAGCTTCTGGTACAAGAACCCCGCTGGCGGTGACTTATCAGTATATCTTTCCACCGATGGTGGTGCAACCTACACAACGGAACTTGCCACCGGTCTCACCGGAGCATCCTTTTGGACTGAACAAGATCCTATCAGCCTCGGCGCATACGCTGGACAAGATGTGGTGATCGTCTTCAAGGCGACTTCAAATTGTGGTTATAACGATGCTTACATCTACTTGGATGACGTTACTGTTAACGAAGCTCCTTCTTGCTCTGCTCCTAACGCTCTCGGCGCAGTGCCATCCACAACTTCAGCACAGTTGAGCTGGACAGCCAACAGCGGCGAGACGGCTTGGACCATCTACTACAAGAAAACCAGTGAATCTGCTTACACAGACAAAGCAGCGACCACCAACCCTTACACATTGAGTCCTTTGGAAGCCAACACCAACTATGATTACTATGTAGTTGCCAACTGCTCATCAACCGAGACAAGCGATCCATCGGCTGTATATTACTTCACCACTGAATGTGAGCCTTTCACCATCACAGCCACAAACAAATATACACAAGGCTTTGAAAGCCCGGTGGTAACCTCTACCTACAACAGCACAACGGGTCTTATAGTGCCTAACTGCTGGGATAATTACACCGACAACACCTCCACTGCGTATGCCATTCCGCATATCATCAAGAGTGACGCTGGTACAAGCGGTTACAATTATAGCAATCCTGCCAGCCAGGTGCTGTATTTATACGGTGCGGGTAACGGTTATGCAGCATTGCCAGAATTCACAAATGCTCTTAACGAGTTGCAAATCTCATTCAAATATGCTACTGAAGGTAGCACGCAGGGTACTCTTACTTTAGGTTATATCACTGCTGAAGACAATGGCAAATACAACACTTTCACAGCTATTGCAGGCGCAAGTTATACTCCAAACACCAACTGCTATCAAAAAATGTATGAGGTTGGACCGATTGATCTGAGTTCATTGCCTGCCACCGCAACTAGACTTGTCTTCCGTTGGTATTACAGTTCATGGTATGGCTGTAATGTTGACGATGTTAAAGTCGAGCTGATTCCAACCTGCAAGGTCCCAACCGATCTCACCTGCACTGGTTACACAGCCACAACAGCCACATTCGACTGGACAAGCAATGGCGATAACCAAACAGCATGGCAACTTTACATCTCGGAGACCAATGTGGCTCCAGCAAATGACATTGCAGCTAGTGAAGTGATAAATGTCACCACCAAGCCATACACTGTTCCTGGCCTCACAGCCGAGAAGACCTACTACGCTTGGGTGCGCGGCAACTGCACCGCCAGCAGCGAAGGCTATAGCGAATGGGTCGGTGGCGTCGAGTTCATGCCAAGTGCATATAAAGACTTCACCTATCAAGATGGAGCAACTTCAAATACAGGAAATGTGCCTTTCTATGGTGGTTACAACAACAATGCGACCAACAAAGGTCAGATTTTGATTCCTGCCTCCGCATTCCCTGCTGAGATGGTTGATGCTACCGTGAGACGCCTCACCTTCTACACCACCAGCAGCTATGCCAATGTTACTTGGGGTGATGCTGAGTTCGACGTACTCGTAACAGAGGTTGATGCAACTTCGTTTGAAACAGCCGCCTTCTTCGATTGGACTGGAATGACCACCGTTTACAGCGGCAAATTGAGCGTCAGCGGCAACCAGATGGTCGTCGATCTCGACACCCCGTTCTCCTACACTGGTGGCAACCTCGTGATCGGTTTCGACTTGACGAAGTCTGGAACAAGCGCATACGCATATTGGGTGGCTAATTTTGAATCAAATTGCAATTTAGGTGCGTATCAATATGGCACATCCAGTGTTAGCAGAGTGAATTATAAGCCTAAGACAACCTTCAACTACATGCCGAACCCAACACCACGTCCTATCAACCCGCATGCCACCGAAGAGCTTTCAACAGAAGCCACAATGGCTTGGACAGCTCCGAACAGCACCGAGGTTACAGGCTATCAGTATCAGTACAAAGTTGCAACAGCCACCGAATGGCCGACAGCTTTGACGGATGGGTCCGGACTTACCGCCAACATCACCGGCTTAACACCTGAAACAACTTACGATTTCCGCGTGAGAGCCGTCTATCCAGGTCCAGCCTACAGCCAGTATGCCGAAACACAGTTCACAACCACTGCCTCATGTGCAATTCCTGACGGTCTGGCAGCAGCCAACCTCACACAGAACACTGCCGACCTCACATGGAATGCTTCTACTGAGGTTCTTGCCTACACGGTTGAGTACAGAACAGCTACCACAGATGCCGCCTTGTTTAAAGAAGACTTTGAAGATGGTATTGCTAATTGGACCTTCATCAGCATGAATACAGTCAATGGTATTGGTGGCACCGGAACCTACCCTGCCGGAATCGTAAGTGCTGCTGCACACAATAGCTCGAATGGCGGCTTTAGATTCTCGTCCTATACCAAAAAAGAATCTGGTGATGGCGTAACCTACGATCAATATCTAATTTCACACGAACTGACTGTAACAGGTGACCTCAAGTTCTATGCTTGGCGGTATGGCACCAGCGATAAATTGTATTATGGCACTTCCACTACCACCGACGATGTTGATGCCTTCACTTGGGAAGAACTTACCTTCACTACCACTTCGTCTTGGGAAGAATTCCAAAAAGAAGTTACCAGCGGCGTGAAGTACATTGCCTTCCATTATTTCGGCGACTACGCCTTCTATGCCTATTTGGATGACATCACTATTGGTGAATACACTATTCCTCAAGGCACATGGGCTGCTGCTACAACAACAGCTCCGAACACTGGTGAATATACTATCGGAGGCCTCACCGCAGGCACCAAGTACGATGTCCGCGTGTATGCCAATTGCGCCATCGATCCTGAAACAGATAATACATCCACCACTTTCACCACTTTGGCAGATAACAACATTGTGTTCCCTGAAACAGGTGTATGGAATTCAGCCAATTTCGAGCCAGCAGTTGATCCTACAGTTGCCGATAATGTAATAATACGTGCAAATGTAACCATTACAGACGGTAATAATGCTTACGCAAACAACGTCACATTGGAGAACGGCGCTGTTATCACTATTGAAAATGGTGCCACCCTCACCATCAATGGTACTGTGACAGGTGGCGGCAGCGACAAGATTATCATCGAAGACGGCGGACAGCTCATCCATAACAATTCACTTAGCGCCACTGTTAAGAATAACATCACTGCTCCAGCAGTATGGAAAGGCACCAGCGACGCCGATGGTTGGTATCTGATTGCAACACCAGTTTATTCAAGTACAATTTCATCAACATTCACTGGCACTATCGACTTGTTCAAATACAATGAGCCGACAGCATACTGGTGGTCGTACAATAATGGCAGCCACACATTCACAAGTATGTCAAGAGGCACAGGATACCTCCATGCAAGCCAGACATCACAAACAGTCAGCTATACAGGTTCAATGATAAGCACTGAAAGCTCAGAAACGATATCATTGTCATACGCCTATGACGGAAGCGATGATATTAAAGGCTTCAACCTCATTGGTAACCCATTCACACGTAATTTGGTTATCGGCGACATGAAAATCGGAGAAACTCCCGTTTCAACAATTTATGTCATAACAGCCGATGATCGCACTAAACTTACTGCTGTCACCACCGACGAATACGAAATCAAACCTTGTGAAGGCTTCTTCGTACAGGCTACAGCGACAAGCCAGAGCCTGACGTTAAATCCTGCTGCAAAAGATGAATTCGAGTTCAGATACATCAAGATTGTTGCAGGCAATGAAAACGGTAGCGACAATGCTTATATCCAACTTGAAAACGGTAACACTCTCAGTAAGATGAATATCGCAAATAAGACAAGCGTCAGTGTAATCGACAACGGCGAAGACTTCGCAGCTGCAACTATTTATGAGCTCGCAGGTTCAATGCCTGTCAACTTCAAGGCTGTTGAAGATGGCAATTACACCATAACTGTCAACGCCAAGAACATCGAGCCAAACACAATGATTCTCGTCGATGCCTTCACAGGTGAAGAGGTCAACCTCTTGGAAACACCGAATTACAGTTTCAAGGCTACTACAAACGACGAAGATAACCGCTTCAAGATCATCTTCGACTGCAACACCTACACAGGTATTGAAGAGAACTTCACCAACGAGATCTTCGCTTACCAGTATGGCCGCGAGATCATGGTCAACGGCGAAGGCGAACTTCAGGTGTTCGACGTTATGGGACGCATGGTCTTGAGCACCAGAATCAACGGTGTTGAGCGTATCAACGTTCCAGCAAACGCTGTGTATATCTTCAAATTGAATGAAAAGGTTCAGAAGATTGTTGTAAGATAGTAAGGACTTTAGGGGCATTAGAGTCTCTTAGGGTTTTTAGTGGGGTTCTACGAACCTTAAGAACCCTAAGAACTCTAAAAAACTCTAAGGAGAAAAAAGAAAAAGATAACAATTAAAAAGAAACATAAAATGAAAAAGTTATTATTAGCATTAGCAATTGTTTTGACAATGGGTCTTACAGCTAACGCTCAACGCGACGGTTTCTTCAACGACTGGGACGATGTGGGCAACGGTCTCGACAAGATCAACACGTATGAACCTTTGAGAGATCCAGGTTTTCCAGGCGGTCACGGCGGTGGCGACACCCCGGCTCCTCTCGGCAGCGGTCTGCTCGTTTTGACAGCCCTCGGCGCAGGATACGCTATGTTGAAAAAGCGCGAGGAATAGTTTACGGTTTACCGTTTACTGTTTAAATGAAAGTAGAGACGTGCCACGGCGCGTCTCTACTTTTTTGGGGAAAAAATGAATTTCATTGTATGTTTTTCAGAAATTTTTCGTATCTTTGCGATCATTAAAACAATAGAATATGGAAACTATAACTAAATTACGTAAACGTGCGTCTTTGCTGGTATCACAGACCGATAGTGAAGAATTGTTATCGGAAGCAGTTGCCATACTGAGCGGTGTGTCGCTGCCTTGCACGTACAATCAAGAACAAATGGAGTTATCACTCAGTGAAGCCGAAGCCGATTACCAAAAAATGAACACCGAAAGCCATGAAACAATTTGCAAACGATACGGAGTATAAGATTCATTGGTTAAGAAGAGCCTCCATTGAACTTGAAACCATCTACCGATTTTACGGACATTTTGCAAGCGAACTAGTTGCTAAACGCAGAGTTGGCAAAATAATCCATAGTGTTGGCTTATTGGAAAAAATGCCTTGTTTAGGGAAAAAAGACAAAGATTTTACCCATATCAGAGAATATCGTTATTTGGTTGTCTTATCATATAAAATATACTATTTCATTGAAAATGATAACGTTTACATCGCTTCGATATGGGATTGCCGTCAAGGCCATGGCGCCTTCTGATTACTTCACCCTATTGTAAAGATAGGAGGCGTAATTTCGCAAAACCGTCTTGTTTTCCTCGGGGACGGTGATTTTATCGAGATGTTTTAAGGAATTTTCATAATACCGCGTCATCACGTCGGTGACGCTTTCGCGAACATTGTATTTGGTAAAGAGGTCGAGCACGGCCTGCTGTTTCTTCTCATCGCGTCCCTTAGGCATCGCAAAATAGCTTTCCAAACGTTTTTTATCTTCGGCAGAAGCCAACTCCAAAGCCTTCAGATACAAATACGTCTTCTTGTTATCAGCGATATCACCGCCAGGCATCTTACCGAAAACCTTAACATCGCCGTAGCAGTCGAAGAGGTCGTCCTGCAGCTGGAACGCAATTCCGAGGTCGATACCGAAGTCGTAGACAGCCTGCATGTTCTTCTCGTCAGCACCTGCCACGATAGCGCCAATTTTCAGCACTGAACCAAGCAAAACTGCCGTTTTCAGGCGAATCATCTCGATATATTCGTCGAGAGTGACATCGTCGCGAGTCTCAAAATTCAGGTCGAACTGCTGTCCCTCGCACACCTCAAGTGCTACCTTGCAAAGCTCCGAAAGCACCTTGTACGCATATAACTTATTGATACTCAATGCGTATTGAAAGGCCTTAACAAGCATGGTGTCGCCCGAAAGCAATGCTATATTAGGGTTCCATTTATGGTAAACGGTCTCCAGACCACGGCGCAGAGGCGCCTCATCCATGATGTCATCGTGAATCAAGGTGAAGTTATGGAAAATCTCAGCAGCCACTGCAGGAGTCAGACATTCGTCGATGTCGCCGCCAAACATCTCGCACGAAAGGAGTGCCAGCGTCGGACGCATACGTTTGCCTTTCTGACTCATGGTATAGTCGATAGGAGCGTACAACTCGCTCGGAGAACCCATAAAATCTTGAGACTCAATGTATTGAGTTATCTTTTCCTGAATTTTCTCAACCGATGTCATATCTTTTTTCTGTTAAAGGTCAAAACCAGCGCCGGAAGTACTAAGATATTGGTTATCAATGCGATAAGCAGTGTAAATGGCACCAAAAGACCAACTATCTTCGTTCCGCCGAACGACGAGAAGGCGAAGATAAGGAATCCGCAGATGAGGATGGTGGCCGAATAGATCATGCTCGGGCCGGTCTCAGTGATGGCTGCCATCACCGACTTCCTGATGTCGTTGTTGTTGATCTTCATCTGAAGTCTGTAGCGCGCCAGGTAATGTATGGTGTTGTCGACGCTAATGCCGAGGGCGATGCTGAACACGAGGATGGTCGACATCTTCAACGGCACGCCGCTGTAGCCCATCAAGCCGGCGGTAAACAGAAGCGGTATCAGATTGGGTATCAACGAGATAACCACCATTTTAAACTTATGGAATGTTATCAGCATCAGTATCGCGATGACGATGAATGCCAGCAGCAACGAATGTGCCAGGTTGACGATGAGGTAGTTGGTGCCTTGCAGCGTGACCATGGCGCTGCCGGTCATCACCACATCGTATTTGTCTTTCGGGAAAATCTGGTCAATCTTAGGTCTCAGCGAGCGGCTTATGCTGTCAATCTTAGGTGTTGTGATGTTGGCCATCTGCACCGAGATACGCGTGCTCTGCATGGTGCTGTCGACGTATTGCGTCACGATGCCCGGCAGTTTGCCGTCTTTCGTCTCAGGCATGTATTTCATGATGAAGGCGAACTCGTTGTTTGTAGGCACCTTAAACTGGTCGCGACTGCCGTTATAGAAGCCCTGTCGGGCAAATTTCACCACCTCGGCTATGCTGAGTGGCTCGCTGAACTCGGGATACATTGCGAGGGTGTCTTCCATCTGCTGCACCTTACGGATGAAGGCCGCATTCATGATGCCCTTAGGCTTACGGGTGTCGATGGAAATCTCGAAAGGCATCACTCCGCCAACGTTTTCCTCGAAATACATTATGTCTTTATAGAGCTTGTCGCCTTTCGAAATGTCGTCGACCACGCGTCCCGACGTCGACATACGCATAGCGCCGAGGCCGCATACCACCAGAAGCACCACCACCACGACGTAGATGTAACGTTTACGGCTTAAGACGAAGGCCGAAACCTTGTCCATGATATAGTTGATGCTCGGGTTGTTCATGTAGTTGACCAACTTGCCTTCGGGACGTTTCTGGTAGCTGAAGAAAGTCGGCAGAAGCACCATCGTCATCACGTAAGTAAGCATGATACAGATACTTGCAAGGATGCCGAACGGCACCAGCAGCGCGTTACGGGTGATGATAAACGAGGCGAAGCTCACCGCAGTAGTTGTATTTGTCAGGAAGTTGGCCGGTCCGATGCGCACTATAACGTTGCTCAAGGCGTGGATCCTGTCGTGACAGACGTCGTACTCGCGGTGGTATTTGTTGAGCATGAAGATGGAGTTCTCCACGCCGATGATAATCAATAATGGTGGCAGCACGCCAGTGAGGATGGTGATCTCGTAGCCCAGCAATGCCATGATGCCGAACATGTAAATCACTGATAATAAGACGATTGCGACTACCGACACCAGCGGACGCCATGAGCGGAAGAAGAGGTAGAGTATCAATCCTGCGACGAAAATCGACAAGGCCGTGAAGCCGACGATCTCTTTCACCATGGTCTGCGTGGTGATCTCGCGGATATAAGGCATTCCCGAGATGTGTGTCTCGATGCCGTGCGCCTTGCCGTAATCGTCAAGAATTGCTGACAGTTCGTCGGTCAGCTCCTTACGAATTGTGGTGTTGGCGTGTGCCTCGTCGAGAGTGACGAGCATCATGGTGGAGTTCGTCTCGGTGTTGAACAGCAGCTTGTCGTAGATCACGAGACTCAATATCACATCTTTTATCGAGTCGACCTCGGCCTGCGTCTCCGGACGGCGCTGCACCACCTGCGTAAGCTCGAATATCTTGATGCTGTCGTTTTTAACGATATTGTAAACCCTTGATACTGAGAGGCATTCAGTTACACCAGGGATATTTCTTATTTTTTCGTTAAGGTCGTAATAATCTTGAAAATGATTTAAGGTGAAAAGACTGTCGTCGCACATCCCGATGAAGATGCTGTTGCCGTCTTTGCCATATTTTTCAAGGAATTGGCGATAAACAACCATGGTGGTGTCGTTGCTCGGCAAGGTGGCGGCGATGCTATGCCCCATCTTCACCTTAAAGGCCTCTAACCCCAAGAATATCAATAATATAGAAGCGATAATAAGGTTTAAAACCCTATGCCTTAAGATATATATCGCGATTTTATTCCACATAATTTGCAGTCAATACAAACTGCAAAAATACGAAATTTTTTATTACGCCCACAATTGTTTTCCATAAGTTCTTTTATAAACTAAATATGAAATGCCCAAATAAGCGAACGTCTGTATCCACAACGCATTGAGCTCATGTTGCACATCCTCAAGCGTTGCGCCCATTTCGGTGATCCGCACGAATCCGTTGATGCCGAAAGTCGAAGGGAACAGCCACGAGAAGCCTTTCCAGAAGATCGGGATATTGCTGGCAGGCCATGAGATGCCGCTGGCAAATAGCAGAGGAATCGAGATGAACACAAACATGATGATGAACGACTCCCTGTCGTGAGCTATCGACGAGATGCTGATGCTGAAGAACACGCAGGCCGCGATGTAAGGCACCATAAACGCCAGCAAAGTCTGCCATCGCCAGATGTGCACGAGGTTGAAAAGCAGCGGCACTATGCATGCGAGATACACTGCCACGAAGACGTAGATGGTAAAGATCACCGTCGATTTTCCCATCAGAATCTCGATAGGATTTTTGCCGATGATATGCGGCTCGGCGATATGTTTCCTAACTTTTTCACGCTCCTCACCTGCCATCATTCCAACGCCTAAGACCATAGTCTGCTGGATTATCATCATCAGCACCGCAGGAATCAGGAATGTGGCGAATCCGCTTTGGGTGTTGAACATCGGAACATATTGATACTCAATAGGATACTGGAATACCGATATCTGTTCTTCGGTAGCACCAGGGATGAGCTGCGCTTTTATCTCTTTATTCATATCGAGAGAGACTTCAGTGCAACTACTCAAAACGGCTTTGTAATAAAGCAGTCCGCTCATGTCGGAATAGAGCTCCACCGTGGTCTGACGATGCTCGGCTATGTCTTTGGCGAAATCTTTTGGGATGTAGATGAGGCAGTAGGCATCGCGATGATGAATCATCTCCTTGGCTTCCTCCATATCCTGGCAATGCGAGATAATCTGCACGTCGGCTGAGGCATCGACACGACGGGTGAACTCGCGGCTCAGCGTGGAATGGCTGTTGTCGACGACCACCGTAGGCACCTCGCGAACGCTCTCGTGGTTGTAAAGATATGCGTAAAGAAGCGGGTATAAGAGAGGCACCACGAGGAAGAAGACCACCACGCCCTCGTCGAGCAACGCGCACTTCATCTCATACGCCCAGACTTCGATTGTATTTCTTAACCATTTCATAATCAACAACTTAATGAGTATAATGATATTCCAACAAGAACGTTTTCAAACGACTTATCACTATTATCGGCAGAGCCAAAAATGCTATCTGGATGGCAATGTTAAGCCACGAATAGTAGAGCGGCAGTCCGTTGAGCGCCTGGTCGACGTAGATGAGAAAGTAATGACGCAGCGGGAACAGCCACGAGAGGCCTTTCAGCGTGTCGGGGAACGCCATCTGCGGGAACGAGAAGCCCGAGATAGGGAACGACAGCACGCCCCACAATGTCGCCAGACTCAGAGCCCAACGCAGCGACGGCACCAGTCCACAGAAGAACACGCCGAGCGCCAGCGAGGCGTTGATGAGCAGGAACATGTTGAGGATCATCGGCCAGATGCCGCTGTTCAGCGGGAACTGCCACACTCCGTAGAGCAGGAACAGACAGAACAGGCCCATCAGCGACCATGTCACGATCTGCGGCAGGAGCTTGCCGGCCAAGGCTTTCACGATATCGTTGTCGGCCATGGCGAGCCATTCCTTCGACGTCTCTTCCTTCAGTTCCACATAAATCGAATAAATCGACACCTGCATGATGAGCAGCATTATTATTCCCGGAAGAAGAGTGTTGCAGAGATATACCGAGTAGTTAAGGCTCGGGTTGTTGACGGCGTGCATCTCCATCTTGATAGGCTGCAGCACCGCCATCGCCTGGTCTTCGGTGTATCCTCTGGCGTAGAGCGAGGCTCTTCCGACGGCTCCCGAGGCATATTCCGACATCATCTTCATGTCGCGGTACTCCAGCGAGCCCGGGATGAGGTATGACGCGGCGGTGTAGAACGACACCGTCGGCTGTTTGCCGGCGATGGCGAGCTCCGTGGTGCCTTTCGGGATATAGTAGAAAGCGTATATCTTGCCTTGTTGCATGGCCTTGCGGGCGTCGGCGACGTCGGCGTAATGCTCTATGATGTTGGTCTGCTGGAACGCGTCGAGGTTACGTATCACCTCGCGGGTGGTGACGGTGTTATCCTCGTCGACGACGCCCGCAGGCAGCTCCGACGGGAGTCCCTCGCCCATCAGCGTGGTGAAAAACAGGAACGCGATGATAGGCGCCAGCACCATACAGAACGTATAGATGCCGCGCTGGAGCATGCGTTTCTGCTCACGTTTCGCTATAGCCCATATCTGATTCAGCGCGTTCATTTCTGTTCCTCGCCAACTCTGTAGATGACAGTCATGCCTGGTCTCAAGCCTTCGACCTCCATCGTCGGCACCGCGCGCACCTCGAAGGTCTTGAGGTCGTATTGTCCGGTCTGCTTGGTAGCCTTCCATGCGGCGTAGTCGCCACGGTCTTTCATGTAGTTGACTTCCATCACGACTGATGCTCCGAGTGCAGGAATCTCAGCGGTGAAGCGGCTTCCGAGAGGCAGCTTGCGCAGATGATCCTCGCGCACGTTGAACGTCGCCCACATGTCGTCCATCATCGCGATGTTCATGATAGGTGCGCCGGTGCCGACGAGCTCGCCGATATGTGGGAAGATGTCGGTCACCTCGCCGTCGGCGTATGCCAGAAGTATCGTCTCGTTGATGTAAGAGTCGACTTCCTCGACGACGCCTTTAGCCTGTTCGACCTTCGCCGCCGCCATCGCCTTGTCTTCTTTCTGTGCGCCCTTCACCGCCATGTCATACTGTGACTTCGCCGCTTTCTCGGTGGCGATGGCGGCGTCGTACTGCGCCTTGGTCTCGTCGTATTTCTGTTCACTCACGACACCTTCTTTGAAGAGGTTCGACACGCGTTTGAACGACTTCTCCCAGATGTCGCGGTTCACCTTGGCTTTCTGCCACAGCTCGTAGGCGCCCTGTATCTGTTCTTCGCGTGCGCCGGCCTCGGCCTTGTCGTTCAAGGCCACCGCCGCGGTCTTCACGGCCTCGGCCTGCGCCTTCTTTGCCATAACCTCAGGCGCCTCGATGATTGCCAGAGTGTCGCCGGCCTTCACCTTCTGCCCTTCCTTCACCCTAAACTCCATGATACGACCCGGGATCTTACTCGAGACACGGTATTCCGTGGTCTCCATCTGGCCCTGCATTATCTCGTTTGTCTTACCGTAAGTAATTGAGCCAATGATACATACGGTTGCTATAACCAATCCTAACACCGCCAACGCGATGAAAGTGTTAATTCTCTGAGTTCTTTCTGTTGCCATATTTTTTAAAATTTTAATTCAATAACCAATAACCTATAACCAATAACCTATAGAATACCTATTGATTTCTTTAAATATGTATTTGCCATTATCACATCGATTTTAGCATCGATATATTCCGAATGTGCCTGCATCCATGCTGTCTGCGCCGCCTCGAGTGTCGACGACGGTATCATGCCCTCGTTGAAGCCCACCGTCGCCATCCTCAGGTTTTCCTCGGCATCCGACATCTTCTCGGTGGTCATCTGCAGTCTCGACTCAGCTTCTTTAATCTGTTTCTCATACTGACTCACTTGCAGCATCACGAGTTCTTTGGTGTCTTCGAGCTTCAGCTGTGTTATCATGGCTTCGGCTTTTGCCTTGCGGATCTTGTTGTAGCCTTCGCCGAAGTGGAACAGCGGCACCTTGGCGACCACGCCGACGTTATAGAATCCGTGGAACTCGTTCTCGAATCCGTTGAACGCCGAAGGGTTGGTCACGATGTAGTTGCCGAACACCGCCACGGTAGGAAGGTATTCTGAACGTGCGATGTTGACCTTTTTATCATATATCTTCGTTGCCAGCTGGAGGCTCTGGAGTTCCGGACGGTTGTTCATGATGTCATCTTCGGTGTATTCGGTAGTATATGCTGGCACTGCCACGTCTTCGAGGTTCTCGTCGGCGAGTATGATCTCGGTGTCGAGCGGCAGTCCGCAGCTCTGGCAGAGCAGCATCTTCGACAGTGCCACGCCGTTTTGTACTCTTATCAGCGTGAGCTCGGCGTCGTTGAGTTTCACCTTCACCGAGAGCTTGTCGGCGTTGGTCGCCATGCCCTCGGCCACCAGCTTGTCGACGTTGTCGCTCATGGTTTGGAGCAGCTCGACGTAGTTTTCGGTGAGTTTCTGTTTGTTGGCCAGCGACACAATCTGCCAGTAAGCCTTGTCGGTCGCGACGATGATCTCCTGTTGTTCCGTCGTCAGCTGCATCTCGGCGAGGTCCTGGGCATAGCGTGCCATCTTGTTGTAGGCGCGTATCTTACCGCCGGCGTACACAGGCTCCATCACCGTGATCATTCCTGCGTAGACGTTACGTGTGTCGAGGGTGAAATTCTTTGCCACATCCTCGCCTATCGCGTCGAGCGTCTCGAATGCCCCGATGTTATGCAAATCTTGGATAAGTGCCTGAAGCTCAGGATTATTCATGATGATCTGATACATCAGCGGGTTCTGCATCAGCTCTTGGATTATCGGGTCGATGAAGCCGTTGACATCGCCTTGGAGGGTGCTTCCCACGGTGCTCATGGCTTCGATTTTATCGTCGCTGAGCAGCTGAATCTGCTTCTCGTTATGCATGTAGGTGCCCTGCGCCGATATCGTCGGGAAGTAGTTGGCGAGTGCAATCTTGCGGTCGTAGTTCGCCATGTTGACCTTTTCCTGCGAAATCTTGAGGTTTTTGTTGTTCTCAAGAGCCATACTTCTACAATCTTGCAAAGTGACAACACGCTGAGCTGAAACCGTTATGGCGGTTGTCAAAATCAAGATTAAAAGAATTAATTGTTTTATTCTCATTTTTGATATAGTTTTTTCATTTTTAATCGTCATTTCGACTGAACATCGAACGCAGTGAGATGGTAATGGAGAAATCCTTTTTAGAATAAGCTTTTGCGAAAAGAGGATTTATTCGCCTCTGGCGAATGCTCTCGCTTCGCTCGGGTCTCGACTCCATTTCATTCCGCTCGAAATGACGGGAAACAGTCTGTCTTTTCGAGTTGCAAAATAACAACACTTTTTGTTTGCTGTAAAGGTCTAAAAATGACTAAAAAGTATCTAAAAGTCGAATTTTTGAAAATTTTTTGATGATAATTCAAAAAAATAGTATACTTTTGTCGAAAAATAGTTCCAAAATGGATAATAGGATATACAACAAGTTCACTCTTTCGAAAGTGAAAGAGTTGTTTTTGAAGGACGACATCATCGGTATAGGCGACGATTTCATCCTTGCGCGGCAGACGAACAATCTCGACCTGGGTTTGCTGCGTTTCCCGAGTCGTATCGACGGTTACGTGGCGGCATATTGCCGAAAAGGGCATTTCAAATGCACCATCAACCTCACCGAGCACGAGGTCCGCGACGGCATGCTGGTGGTCAACATACCTAATAATATTATACAGCTCGAGCCTGTCGATCCCGATGAGGTGGTGGAGATGACGATTCTCGCAGTGTCGCCGCAGTATATGAACACGCTCAGCTCTGATTTGGATAAGATTTTTGTCGATGCCATCAGCATGTTGCAGAGTCCTATCATGGAGATGGCGCCCGAGGAGGTGGAACTCTCGATGCAGTATTTCCATCTCATTGATAATGTGATAAATACCGATTCGGAATACCGCAACGACAGCATCAGCTACCTGCTCACCTCCATCTTTTATCTCATCGGCGGAATGCTAAAAAAACGTCTCGACGCTGAGGAGGAAAACGAAGAAAAGCCGACGTCGACAAGGCATAAAAAGGTGTTTGAGATGTTTATCGAACTGGTCGAAAAATATCATAACAAAGAGCGTTCGGTGGGTTTTTACGCCGACAAGCTGTGCATCTCATCGAAATATCTCTCGCAGATAATCAAAAACGTGAGCGGATTCTCGGCGCCCGACATCATCGACAAGTACGTGATCCTCGAGGCGCAGCATCTTTTGCGACATACCGACTTGAGTGTCAAGGAGATAGCCGACCAGCTCAACTTCCCCAACCAGTCGTTTTTCTATAAATATTTCAAGTCGCACACCGGCTGCACGCCAAATTCTTATCGTCAGAAATAAAAAATTATTAACTTTGCAAAAATTTGAGTCATGAAAATCACCAAACACATCCCTAACGCCATTACCTGCTGCAACCTTATAAGCGGCTGTGTATCAATACTTTTTATTAACCACAATCGTCTCCTCTGGGCTGCGGCCATGATTTTTGTCGCCGCTGTCTTCGACTTCCTCGACGGCTTTGCCGCACGCTTGCTTAACGCGAAATCATCTATCGGCGGTGAGCTCGACTCGTTGTCGGATGTTGTGTCGTTCGGCGTGGCGCCTTCATTTATCGTGGCATGGTTGCTGAGCAAGACTGGCGTCTGCTGGTGGGTTTACAACTTCAACGTGTTTTCGGTGTTAGCCTTTATCTTGGCGGCTTTCGCGGCGGTTCGTCTGGCGAAGTTCAACCTCGACACCCGTCAGACCGAGTCGTTCATCGGACTTCCTGTGCCGGCGGTAGGACTGTTCATCGCTTCGCTGCCGTTCATGCTGACGAATATCAGCAGAGATGGCGTGCTTTTCGGCATCGTCACAAGCCCTTATTTCCTGCTGGCGATGGTGGCATTGTTCAGCTGGCTGATGGTCAGCGAGGTGCCATTCTTCTCATTCAAAATTAAAAATTTGAAGTTTAAAGAGAACATCCTCCGCTACTTCGTAGTGATCTTCGCAATAGTGGCAGTGATTATTTTGAAATGGGTGGCGCTGCCGTTCATTTTCCTGTTTTACATGATTTTATCGGTAATTTGCTATCGAGGATAGCGTCATTTCGACTGAAGTGAAATGAAATGAAACGAAATGGAGAAATCCTCCATGAACGAAATCATTAAATTATAGTGTAAACTTAATGATTATTCTCAAAGAGGATTTCTCGATTCCGCTACGCTACACTCGAAATGACGAGTAGTAGTTATCTCTTTATAACTTTAGTAATTTCCTTACCTATTTTTACAAAATACAACCCAGCGTTCAATTCTGCGACGTTGATTTGCATGTCGCCGCTCACTGCGTCGTATTTTCTCACAATCTGTCCGAGGCTGTTGAAAATCACCACATCCGACTGATTATCACCGAGTTGGATGTTAAGCACGTCGTTCATCGGGTTAGGATACACCGCCACGTTACGCTCGACGGCTGTCTGCACGCCGGTGATGACTGTTGTTGGCGGGAACACCACATTGTCAATCCAAGCGCAGTCGTCGCCGCTCGACAAAGAAGAGTCTTTGGTATATTCCCATCTAAGTTCGTGATTGCCAGGAGTTAAGGTATATGTCGCCTGTGTCCATGCCACATCACCCGACCAGTTGCCTTTCTCAACACCGTCGATCTTGAAGAACAGTTTGTCCCAGCCGCTTTCCGACGACACCTTGTAGTAGAAGCTCATCTCGTATTCGGCGCCGTTTTCAACATTGATATACAATGATGATGTCTCGCTGTTACCTATGCTTGTCGACACGGCGCAATAGTTTCCTTCGTAAGGGTTCTGGTTGGTGACTTCCCAAGCGTAGATGATGCTCGGATAATGCCATGGGAACGCGCTTAGGTTGCCTGATTCGAAGCCTTCCATCAACTGTCCGACAGGGATGAAATAACTGCCTGCCACAAAGACGTCGTAGGTATCACCTCCGGCAATATAATCGATTTGGTACATAGCGCCCAGCTGAGCGCCTTCTCCAACGGTAAATCCCATATCCACAACAAATTCCTGTTCAGGTTCTACACCTGTGAACGTCCAAACAGTTTGATCGACAGTAATCTCTGAAGGTATGTTATGGACACTCACAACACCATACGACAACACGGTGCCGCCGACATTCTTAAAGGTGAAATGCACTGTGCCGCTGTCGCCCGGATTTAAAGGCTGTCCTGTCGATGTCTCAAGTAATGTTGCAACTAATTCAACATCAGGAGCATAGATTCTTGCGTTGAAGTGGCTCTCCCAAGTGTCGGTGCCGTCGGTGCAAGCGATGTTGAAACGCACCATCGTATTGTTAGGCACTGACATTCCTGTCGTAAAGGCAAAGACGTTATCGAGTGTAACACTCTGATTACCAGCCACATTACCTACTGTAGCTGTCGGCTGGTTGATGGTGATATATTCGCTGTCGCACGATATCGTCGCCGTCACATTGCTTGCATTGACGCTGCCCACGTTTTTCAGCACCATGTTGAAGCTGTAGTCGTGGTCGAACTGTATCTGTGTGCCGCCGTTCAAGGTATAGCTTTCATATACAACGTATGGTGTGTTGCTCGGCACTGCCTGCATCTCCACGCTCAACGGGTATGAGTTGACGCCTTGCACCTTCATTATCATATCGCCCACGTTCTGCAATCCGCCCAGGAATTCGATTTCGGCTTCGCCGTTCTCATCTGTCGAACCCATCGCGATAACGTCGCCATCCATAAATACCAGGCAGCGATAGCCTTTCAGTCCGTTGCCGATGTTGTCGGTCACTGTGACGGTGATGTTCTGTGTGTCTACGACCACCTGTGAAGGAGCGTCGACGATGGCTGTCATAGGCTCGTCGAGCCATACGTTCACCACGCCGTCGCCGAGGATGTTCATATCGTAGAAGTTCCAGCGTAGAGCGCCTTCCTCCCACTGTCCAGGTGCCGTGACCCAAGGTGCCGTCATGCATTTACCATCGGCATGTGCCATGCTGAGCCATCCCAGACGGTCGGCCCACTGCGCGTCGGTCATCTCACGCTCGAGGTGAGCGCCAGGGCCTTCGGTCTGACCTTCGTTAAACCAGCCGTAGCGCGAGTTTCCGATGACGGCGACGGCGAAGTTCTGCATCGTCACCATCTTCTCGAGTATGCAGTTCTCGTCGAAAGCACCGCAGTCGCAACCCTGCGAATGGAAGAAGGTGTAGTTGTGAGTAGTGCCGTTGGCACCTGAGAAATCGCTGTTCGAGATACTAGACCATCCCGCCACATAGCCAGAGTTGGCGTGACCGTCGTGGTGCACGTAGCTTGTACCAGCGTTGATGGCCTGTTTCAGCAAGGTACCGCTCCAGTTACCTTCTTCCTCATAGAGCTTGGTAAAATCGTAAGTTGTTGGATATCCGACGGTTGTGTAGCCGTTATCATCGTGTGTTCCGATGAGGAGCTCGAGATAATCGGAGCCGTTGGATGTAGGATTATCGTAGAGATGTTCGCCGGCTAAAATCACCTTATGGAACTCGCCGAGAACCGGAGTCTGCTGATACGACAAGGTTTTATGAATCATGTTCTGCAGCTCTGCGGCTGTCTTGAATGACATACGGCTGATGCCGATCTCAGGATAGAGGTCGTCCTCGCCTGGCTCACCCCAGCGGTCGTTGCCATTGTCGTTCCATGTGCCGTCGAGGCCGCTGTAATAAAGGTCGGCCGGGATGTTGCTGCTCTCGTATAGACTGCTCGACTGAACCGCGCAGTAGAAACCGCGGTAAGGCACGATGTTGACGTCGCCGCCGAGCACCACCATGAGGATACCGTTGTTTTGGTATTCCTGGATGATGTAGTTACGGATCTTATCCTGGTTGTCGACACCGGTCATAGAGGCGTAGATGTCGTCGGTGGTGACGACCTGGTTACGCATGCCGATGCTGTTGTAATAACTGCAATATTCGGTGTAGCCGTTGACAAAGTCAGCGCCTGTGATGATCAGCACGTCGTAGCCAGTCACCTCACGGCCTTTGGTGTTGTAGGTGTCAACCATCTCGGGGTTCTGTGCGAGGCGGCGAACGGCGTTTTTCACCTCCTGATTGCCCCAGAGCATATTGCTGTGGTCGGCTTTCGAAGCCTTAGTGTTTACTCGCACATTGGCAGTGCGGGCGTACATCACCTTACCTTCCGAAGGGATGTATTGCACTGGAGTGAATGTGGCGTTGGCGAAGCCGTATCCGTTTTTGTATTGGGTAGTCACAACGCCATGATTCTCAGCAGGATAGACACCTTTTGAGGCGTAGATGGCTTCGTTTATGACCAAGTCTCTCTTCTCAGTGTCGTTCATCGTACGTGACGGCTGATATGGGAAGAGACTGATATTGCCTTCAACTTCTTGAAAATCAGAGAGTTCCACTTCTATCGACTCGGCTTCGGTGCCTTGTGGCAGAACGAGGCTCAACATCTGGTATGGCAGCGACGGGTTGCCGGCGAGGGCGGTCTGCATGCAGCCTTCGAAGCTGACTTGCTGGTATCCGCGAAGCGTTGTAACTTTCGGATTATCAAAGTGATAGGTCATCTCGACTGTCTGAGCGAAAGTGAAGATGCTCATAACTGACAGCATTACGAAAAATGTAAATTTTTTCATCGTATAATATTTAATGATTAATCTTATAAAGTCCGCAAAGATACACTTTTTTTGAAACCGCGCGGCTTTTTTTTGTCATTTCGAATGATTTTCTTTGTAATTTTGTAGTATGAAAATGAAATTCTTCGCCATAATAGCGCTTTTTTCCTTGGTGGCGTGCTCGTCGCCGAAGAAGGACGACATCGACGTGAAGGTCGATAACTTATTGATTCAGATGACTTTAGATGAGAAAATCGGGCAGTTGTGTTGTCCGATAGGCTTCAACCTTGACGACGAGACGTATCATCGGTTGATGGACACCTTGCCTGTCGGCGGATTGTGGGCCGTGCAGCGCGCTGATCCGTGGTCGCAGAAGACGCTCGAGACGGGCTTGGATGCTCGCGAGGCGGTGGAGGTTTATAATGCGATGCAGCGTTATGCGGTGGAGAATACGAGGCTTGGCATACCGATTTATCTTGCTGAAGAATGTCCGCACGGCCTGATGGCGGTGGGGGCGGCGGTTTACCCGACGGGCTTGGGGCTGGCGGCGACCTGGGATGAGGAGCTGCTGGCGAGGGTTGGCGCCGCCATCGGCGCCGAGGCCGCAGGCCGAGGCGCACAATTCGCCTTCGGACCGGTGATAGACATAGCTCGTGACCCGAGATGGTCACGCGTGGAAGAGACGATGGGCGAAGACCCTTATCTCTCGGGGATGTGCGGCGGCGCCGTCATCAGAGGCATGCAGCAGCATCTGGCGGCGACGGTGAAACACTTCGCGGCATACGGCATCCCTGAAGGCGGGCACAACGGCGCCGCCGCACAGACGGGACCGAATATGCTGGCATCGGATTATATCTCGAACTTCGAAATAGCGGTGAAAAATGGTGCCAAAAGCATCATGACATCATACAATGCCATCGACGGAGTGCCTTGTACATCAAATAGTTACCTACTGAAAGATGTCCTTCGCGAACAGTGGGGCTTCAAAGGCATCGTTTTCTCCGACCTCGGCAGCATCTGGGCGTTGCATAGCACTCACAGAACGGCCGCGAGCCAACTGGAGGCGACGGCACAGGCAATAAATGCTGGCGTTGACATAGATTTAGGTGGTTCAAATTACGGCACATATCTGAAAGAGGCCGTCGAAAACGGTTTAGTGCCAATTGAAAACGTCAATGAAGCTGTACGACGCGTCTTACGATTCAAATATGAAATTGGTCTTTTTGATAATCCGTATATTGAAATCCCCGAGGACAAAAATATCAAATCATTGATTCTGGAATCATCAGCAAAATCAATCGTTTTGCTGAAAAACGATGGCATTCTTCCTCTTTCGAAAGAATTCAAAAAAATCGCCGTCATCGGACCTAACGCCGACAATATGTATAACCAATTAGGCGACTACACCGCGCCACAAGACCCTGACACGATTGTCACAGTGTTGGAAGGCATTCGCGATCGCGCTGACGCTGAAACGAAAATCATCTATGCCAAGGGCTGCTCCATCCGCGACACCAACGATGCCGACTTTGAATCAGCGATAAAGGCAGCAAAATCAGCCGATGTCACCATTTTGGTGGTCGGCGGCTCCAGCGCACGCAACTTCAAGACATCATACGAATCGACAGGCGCCGCTGTCATCAACGACCACATCTCCGACATGGACTGTGGCGAAGGATACGACCGAGTGTCTCTGGAATTATCAGGTTTACAAGAGGACTTGATAAAAGAAATCGCAAAACTTCACAAACCATTGATTATCGTTTACATCGAAGGTCGTCCGCTGCTTAAAAACACCGCAAACGAATCGGCAAACGCCCTTCTTACCGCCTTCTACCCTGGCGAACAAAGCGGCAACGCCATCGCCGACGTGATCTTCGGAAACTACAACCCGGCCGGGCGTTTGCCGATTTCACAACCTCGCAACACAGGCCAGATTCCAATTTATTATTCACAACCGAAACCGCACGACTACGTCGAATGCGAGAGCACACCTCTGTTCTGCTTCGGCTATGGCTTGAGTTATACAAAATTTGAATATAAAAATTTGAATATCAATATATTAGATAAAGAAATAGAAGTCTCCGTCGAGGTCAAAAACACTGGCGATTACGACGGCGATGAGGTCGTTCAATTATATACACGCGACGAATACGCCACCATAACCCCTGCCGAGAAACTTCTCAAAGGATTTAAACGTATCTTTATTGAAAAAACTGATACTCAACGAGTTACATTCACAATCTCAACAGAAAATCTCGAACCTGGAGAGTTCACAATAATGATAGGAGCCTCGTCGGACGACATCCGTCTGCAAGAAAAAATCATAATTTAAGTTGTTTTTTAAGAAAATTTGTATCTTTGCATTATGGATATGCTCATTTTAGTACCGAAAACGACCAATCGTCTGCATTATATCTTTGACTTGATTCTCAAAGACTTACTTGGTATTTCGTTTAAATTGACCACTGATAACGAGACGTTTACGTCGTTCAACGGTCCGAAATTCCACTACGGCAACAACCAGTTTTGGAACGAGCCATTCCAGAAGGCGACAAACCTGCTTTTTGAGCACGACATCACCGAAAAAGAGCTGAAAATCGTTGATTATAAAGATGTTAAGGCCTTCTTTCCCGTCTACAATGAGAAGTCGGTATTCCCATTCGACATCTTCGCTGCCTCGTTCTACCTCGTGACGCGCTACGAAGAGTACCTTCCGCATATCAACGACAAATACAACCGCTTCCAGGCCAAAGACTCTATCTTATTCAAAATGAATATGTTAGAGAAGCCATTGATCAACATCTGGGCGATGGAACTGGGTAACATTTTGACAGCCATCTACCCCGACCTTCAGCTGAAAAAGCGGTCGTTCACCTTCATCCCGACCTACGACGTCGACGCAGCCTGGGCTTATCGGCGTAAAGGAATCTTCAGGACTACGGCAGCCCTCGCCCGCGACATCGTCAACCTTGATTTCAAGGAAGCCAAGAGACGCTGGAGAGTAATCATCGGCAAGGAAGCCGACCCGTTCGACACCTTCGATTACCAGCTGCAGCTGCAGAAAGAGCTCAACCTGCATCCGCTGTATTTCATACTTTGCGGCGAATACGACCTCAACGACAAGAACATCTCGTTGCGCAACACCAACTTCCAGAACCTCATCAAACGACTCGGCGACTACGCAAAAGTGGGCATCCACCCTTCGTTTTCATCATATTTGAATAAGGAAAAAGTCAAAAACGAGATAAAAAAACTGTCAAAGGTCTTGAACCGCGAGATCGTCATGAGTCGCCAGCATTTCCTGAGACTCCGCATGCCTCTGAGCTATCAGATTCTCATCGACCTGGACATCACCGACGACTACACCATGGGTTACGCCACCCTGCCGGGATTCCGCGCGGGCATCGCCGACACCTATCGTTTCTACGACCTCGAGCACGACAACGTGACGAACCTCAACATCCATCCTTTCGCCTTGATGGACGGCACTTTGCGCGATTATCTCGAGCTTAACACCGACGAGTCGTATGAGAAAGCCACCCGACTCATCGATGAGGTGAAGGCCGTAAACGGAACCTTCATACTTTTGTGGCATAACGAGACGCTCAGCGACGAGAAACGCTGGACCGGCTGGAAGGCGCTTTACAGAAAAATTGTCGACTACGCATTAGCAAAATGATACGCTATATCGCTCATAATCAGATAGATACACAACATTGGGACGAATGTATCGCTCAGAGTCCCGACGGCTTGGTCTATGCCTGGTCGTGGTATCTCGACGTGGTACATCCAGGTTGGGAAGCCTTGATCGAAGACGATTATGAGACTGTGATGCCACTTGCCCCAGGCAGAAAATTCGGAATAAACTACCTTTTTCAGCCGTTTTTTACTCAAAAATTCGGAGTTTTTGGCAAAAAAGAAGTTTCTGAAGCAAAAATTAAGGAGTTTTTGGAGGCGATTCCGGAGAAGTTCAAGTTTGCGGAGTTTAGAATTAACAGGGACTTTAGGGTTTTTAGGGATCTTAGGGTTTTTAGGGTTGAGAATCATCGTAATATAGAGCTGGATTTAGCTGAAAATTATGATGTTTTATCCGAAAACTACCACTCCAACACCAAACGCGATCTCGCGAAAGCGAAAAAAGAAAAACTTCAAATCATTGAAAATGCGGAACCATTAGCGATTATTGAGCTTTTCAGAAAAAATAGAGGCAAAAAAATCGAAAAATGGGGTAACAAGGAGTATAATCGGCTTCTGGATTTGATTGAGGCGGCTAAAAAGCATGATTCTTGCCTCGTTTTAGGCGTACAAAACGCTGATAATCAGTTGGTTGCGGGAGCGTTTTTCATGATAAGTCATAAAAAGATAGTGTTTCTATTCTCTGGCGCCGATGAGTCGAACAAAGAGCTTCACGGACTGTCGTTTTTGCTTGATTTTGTCATTGAAAAATACAGCGGGACGGATTTCATCTTCGATTTTGAGGGATCGGACAATGAAGGATTAGCCAGATTTTACAAGGGTTTTGGAGGAAAAGAAATTTTTTATAGCGAATTGAAGTTCAACAAACTCAATAAAATTTCTAACTTTGCATTGAAAATTTTAAAACGACATAAAAACTAACAAACCATGGTTAAAGTCATAGAACTCGGTGCTTCGAACACCATCATCAACAACTACATCGCGGAGTTGAGGGACGTGAAAGTGCAGAAAGACAGGATGCGTTTCCGCAGAAACCTCGAGCGCATCGGTGAGCTGGCGGCTTACGAGATCAGCAAAACCCTTGAATATAAGAAGGTTTGCGTGAGGACGCCGCTTGGCGAGAAAGACATGAACCTCCTCGTCGACCAGCCTGTGCTGGCCACCATCATGCGTGCGGGACTGCCTTTGCACCAAGGCTTTTTGAACGTTTTCGACAAGGCCGACAACGCCTTCATCGCGGCGTACAGAAAATATGACAAAAACGAGGATTTCGAGATACGCATCGAGTATTATTCGGCCGCCAATATTGACGGTCGCGTGCTGATGCTCGTCGACCCGATGCTCGCCACTGGCTCGTCATTGGTACAATGTCTCGAAGGCCTTCTCCACGAGGAGATGACGCCTAAGAAGCTGCATCTGATGGCAGTCATTGCGAGTGCCGAAGGTGTCGATTACGTGAAGAAAAAACTCAGAAAATACGACGCCACACTGTGGATCGGCAACATCGACGATGAGCTGACGGCGAAGGCATATATCGTGCCGGGACTCGGCGACGCAGGAGATTTGGCTTACGGTGAAAAGGAATAATTATGGCTGACAATAAAGAAAATTTCGGTTCAAAATTTGGGATTATCGCCGCTGCGGCGGGCTCGGCGATTGGTCTCGGCAACATCTACCGTTTTCCGTGTGAGGCCGGAGCCAACGGCGGCGGTGCGTTTTTCATCGTCTACCTCGCCATCGTGCTCCTCATGGGATTGCCGCTGATGGTGTCGGAGTTCGTCATCGGTCGTCGCTCGGGCAAGAACCCCGTGGGCGCGTTTAAGACACTCACGCCAAAGGCAAAAGGCTGGAGCTCAATAGGTTACATGGGCGTGATATGCGCATTCCTCATCCTCGCCTTCTACTGCACCGTGGCCGGCTGGACCATCGACGCGGTGGGCAAGTCAATCATCAACTATTACCATGGCTTGGACAACGCCACGATACAGAAAGACTTCGACAACCTGATGAACGAGACGTGGCAGCCTATCCTCAGCGAAGGAATCTTCCTCTTCCTCACGGCATTTATCATCATCAAAGGCGTGACTAAAGGCATCGAGAAATACTCAAAGATCCTCATGCCGATACTGCTGCTCATCCTCATCGTGCTTGGCGTCAAATCGCTGACTTTGCCAGGTGCTGCTAAGGGTGTGGAGTTTTTCCTGAAGCCCGATTTCTCGAAGATCACGGGCACGGTGCTCATCAACGCACTCGGTCAGGCCTTCTTCTCGCTGAGTTTGGGCATGGGCGCTTTGATTACTTACGGCTCGTACATCGCGAAGAAAGACAACCTTACCTCCACCGCTTTCATGGTGTGCATCAGCGACACGCTCATCGCTGTTTTGGCGGGAATCGTGATATTCCCGGCGGCTTTCTCGTTCGGCATCCGTCCTGAAGCCGGCGACTCGCTGGCATTCGTCACCTTGCCGATGCTGTTCAACCAGATGGCAGGCGGCTATTTCTTCTGTCTGATATTCTTCCTCCTGCTGACGATAGCAGCCTTGACATCGTCGATTTCGCTGCTTGAAGTGGCAGTTTTGTATATCACCGAGGAGTTGCATATCAGTCGCCGGAAAGCCACTGTTTACTCGGCTCTCGGAGCTTTTGTGCTTTGCGTCATCGCGAGCCAGAGCTTGCATTCCGACACCTCGCTGACGATCTTCGGATACCGTGTGTTCGACGCCCTCGACGAGTTTACCTCGACCTTCCTGATGACCATCGGCGGCTTGCTGACAGTGGTGTTCCTCGGCTGGAAGATGAAAAAAGCCGATTTCATGGACGAGTTCACCAACAGCGGCACCGCCAACATGGGATTGAGAAAAGTTATGTATTTTATCATTAAATTCCTTGCACCATTAGCAATTACAGTGATTTTGATTACACAATTTATTAAATAACAACTCCTCTCGTCATTTCGAGTGAAGCGAAGCGGAATCGAGAAATCCTCCACGAACGGAAACAATAAGTTTTCGTAATAAACTAGATGATATTACTCAAAGAGGATTTCTCCGCTCCCTCCGGTCGGTCGAAATGACGACAACCAAAACTAAAATTATGGCCGACAATTTCAAACGTTTTTTGTCTTTTTCCCGTGGTGAGCGTATCGCTATAATCACCATCGTCTCGTTGATAGCTATCACATTGATTATCAAATATTTACTAATTTTAAATCCTCCAAAAAGAGATTATTTCAAGCATGATTTGGATTCGATAATCGCGAGAAGGGAGATGGTGATGGATTCGGTGAGGAGAGCGGATTCGATTGAAAAAGCTAATTCGTCATTTCGAGCGAAACGAAGTGAAGTCGAGACCCAAGCGAAGCGAGAGCTTTCACCGCAGGTGAAAAAATCCTCCATGAGGATAAACAATAATCATCGCCCAAAACACAATGATACCACTCAAAAAGGATTTCTCCACTCCGCTCCATTGCATTCCGCTTCGGTCGAAATGACGATAATCGACCTCAACGCCGCTGACACCACGATGTTGCAGCAACTGCCGGGTGTTGGATCGGCGTATGCAAAGTGGATTGTCGATTATCGCGAAAAGCTCGGCGGTTACTGCGAGACTGAGCAATTGCTGGAGGTTTATCGTATGGATACCAATAGGTTCAATGATATTGAACGTTTTATAAAAATCGATTCTACATTTATTCCTAAACGATTGAGAATCAACAGCGATGCTTTTAAGGTTTTGCTAAAACATCCTTATCTCGAATACGATGACGTGAAGAAAATCGTGAACTACCGCGAGCAAAAAGGACTGATTACATCGTGGGAGCAATTGGAGAAGATTGTCGGAGAGGAAATCAATCCGAGATTAAGGTATTATATTGATTTTCAATAATTATGTCGATAACCACGAAAATATCTCGGTTGGGTTAAATCTTCCTTGGGCGGTTCGGGGACGTCCCAATATGGGTTGTCATCATCGAAATCGTCGTCATCATCTTCGTCATCATCAGGTTTTTCGCGCTGTGGACCTTCGTGGCGATAGACTATGGCGAGGGCTATTCCCATTATGAATCCCGCGAGGTGACCTTCCCAAGAGATGTGGTTTTCGATGGCATATTTCGGATAGATGCCCCAGATGAGACTTCCGTAAAGAAAAATCACCAGAAATGAGACGATAACGAGGCTTCTATTACGCCTCAGGAAGCCGCTGAGCATCAGGAAAAACGCCAATCCGTAGATGAGGGCGCTGGCTCCGATATGGACGCCGCCTCGGGCGCCGCACCATGTCAGCAATCCGGTGGAAAACATCAGCAGAAGCCATATTTTTGTAGCAATCGGCTTGTAAAAATAATACAAACAAGCTCCTAACACAATGATAGGCAATGTGTTAGCATAAAGATGACTCCAACTTCCGTGGAGGAAATGAAAAAGAAAGATACCCGGGATGCCGTCGGCCTGCAACGGCTTGATGCCAAGGAACGAGAAGTCGAGCTGGAACAGCGCTTCCACGCATTTCACCGCCCAGATGACGGCCACAAAAGCCAGCGGGATGATGAAACTGCGCAGCAGACGTTGCCTTTCGTCCCTGACATCGCTGTTCATCAGTTAGTCTTGAATTTATAATGAATCTCCTTCAGCTCTTCGTTGGCCTTGGCGATCTTTTTCTTCAGGTTTTCCTTGTAGTTGACCACCTGTTTGGCAATCGAAGGGTCACCGACCGCGAGAATCTGAGCCGCCAAAATAGCAGCGTTGAGTGAGTTGTTGATTCCCACCGTCGCCACAGGGATTCCTGGAGGCATCTGCACTATCGAGAATAGAGCGTCCATGCCGTCGTTGCCCGATTTTACTGGGATTCCGATGACAGGTATTGGCGTCATTGCCGCTATCACACCAGGCAGATGTGCCGCCATTCCGGCTGCCGCGATGATGACTTTTATGCCGCGTTTCTGGGCGTTTTTGGCAAATTCCTCAACCAACTCGGGGGTGCGATGCGCGCTGAGGGCGTTCATCTCGAACGGGATCTCCATCTCATCGAAAAACGCCAGAGCCTTCTCCAAAACCGGCAGGTCGGAGGTGCTTCCCATTATAACACTTACTAATGGATTCATATTTAAAAATATTTTTTGCAAAGTTACTAAATTAATTTTTATATTTGCAAAAGTTAACGATTTTTGTCAAAAATTTATAACTAATTGATTATGAGCATCATAAAAGTTTCCGACAAAGAGTTTGCTCCTTTTATCCCTCAGGAAAAAATTGAAAACGAAATTCATCGAATCGCCAGTGAAATCAAGCGTGACATGATTGATAAGGAGCCTCTGTTCCTCGTCATGCTCAACGGCGCGTTCATGTTCGCCGCCGAGCTGTTCAAAACCCTTGACATGCCTTGCGAGATGGCATTTGTGAAGTATAAATCATACGTCGGGACGCATAGTTCGGGACAGATGAACGAGATGTTAGGTATTGATCCTGAGACAGTTAACGGTCGCAACATCGTCATCGTGGAAGATATCGTCGACTCGGGCCGCACCATGAACGAGCTGCTTAAAGACCTTAATAAAAAAGGTGCGAAAAGCATAAAAATCGCCTCGATGATGTTCAAGCCCAACGCTTTCCAGTACGACTACAAGATCGACTACATAGGAATGAACATCGGCAACGACTTTATCGTCGGATACGGTCTCGACTACAACGAATACGGACGTAATTTGAAAGAAATCTATAAAATTGTTGAATAATGAATATCATACTTTTTGGACCTCCAGGTGCTGGCAAAGGCACTCAGTCACAACAACTTAAGGAAAAATATCACCTCACCTACCTCTCAACGGGCGACATCCTTCGTGAGGAGATGGCTGCCGAGACCGAGATTGGCAAGAAGGTGAAAGACATCATCAGCAAAGGCGGCTTGGTGTCGGACGAGATAGTGGTTTCGATCATCAAAGGCAGAGTGGGCGCCAACCTGAAGTCGGCAGGATTTTTGTTCGACGGCTTCCCGCGCACTGTGAAACAGGCCGAGATGCTCGACGAAATCATGAAAGGTTTCTCATTGAAAATCAATGGTGTTTTGAGTCTCGAGGTGCCAGAAAACATCCTCATCGAACGTATGCTCGAACGCGGTAAGACCAGCGGCAGAGCCGACGACAACATCGACTCGATCAAACACCGTTTTGTGGAATACAAAGAGAAGACCGCGCCGGTGCTCGATTACTACAAGAAACAAGGTAACCTCATTGGAATCAACGGCGTAGGTGAGATTTCAGAGATTTTCAATAACCTCTGCAAGGAGATTGACAAACTATAAATATAACGCTGGCGTCGCCGTTCCTGTTTTCTCGCTGCGCAGTGAGAGCAGTTGCGGCATCGGCGAGTTTCTCGACCTGAAGAAGCTCGCTGATTGGTGTGTTGCGACGGGACTGAAGATGATTCAGATTCTCCCGATCAACGACACCACGACCAACGGCGGCTGGGGCGATTCATATCCTTATAAGTCGATCAGTACCAAGGCATTACATCCGATTTATCTGAATCTGGAACGCGTCGGGGAGCTGAAAGACAAGAAAGATCAGAAACGTTTCGAGGAGCTGAAAAAAGAGCTCAACGCGAAGGAATACGTCGATTATCCTGAGGTTTTCAAGACCAAGATGTGGTATTTGCATCGAGTCTTCGACTCGATGAATGTGCGACCTGAGGTCGAATGTGAAAAATGTGCCGCTTCGCGGAATATGCAGCCTGCGGCTGAAAGTGACGGATTTTACGAGTTTCTGCAGCAGCATTGTGAAAAACAGCTTGCGGAGGCTGTCGAGTACCTTCATTCGAAGGGCATCATGCTCAAGGGCGACTTGCCGATTGGGGTGAACCGCGAGAGCGACGACGTGAAACACAATCCGCATCTTTTCAATTTGGACATGGAAACCGGCGCTCCGCCTGACGGCTTCGCGCCTCAAGGCCAAAACTGGGGCTTCCCCACTTACAACTGGGCCGCGATGGAGGCTGACGGCTTCCAATGGTGGAAAGACCGCGTCGAGTGGTTCAAAAAATATTTCGACGCCCTGCGCATCGACCATATCCTCGGATTTTTCAGGATTTGGGAGATCCCGAAAGGCAGTCCGGATGCAAGCTACGGACACTATTCGCCCGAAAACCCGAAACTATGGGAGATTGAGGGACGCAAACGGTTGCAAACGATATTTGATTTACCAAACAATACGTCATTTAGACTGGAGCGTAGCGGAATGGAGAAATCTCCTAATGACGGACTGCTGATCTGCGGTGAAGACCTCGGCATGGTGGCGCCCTGTGTGCCAGGCGTGATGCGCGAGCTGGGCATCTTGAGCCTCGAGGTGCAACGTATGCCGAAAAACAGCACAAGTTTATTCAGCGACCCGCGTGAGAACCCTTATCTCAGCGTCGACACCACTGGAACGCACGACATGCCTACGATTCGCGGATGGTGGGAGCAAGACAGGGAACGTTCGGCGCGATTCTACCACGAGATGCTGCATCACACCGACAACCCGCCGTATTTCTGCGAGCCGTGGGTGTGCGAGGAGATAGTGGCGCAGCATCTAGACTCGAGTTCGCAGTGGGTTATACTGCCGATTCAGGATTATATAGCAATGGACGGCGACTTCCGATGGGAGAACACCCACGGCGAGCAGATCAACGAGCCCGCCAACCCGCAGTGGCGCTGGAAATACCGCATGCATCAAAGCTTGGAATCGCTTCTGAATAATGAATTTTTGAACAAAAAATTAAAAGAATTAGTCATAAAATATAACCGATAATCATGCAATTCCCATTGATAAAAAACGCCTCTCAAGGTGCTAAATTGTTGACTTTCATACTGTTGCTGATCTTCGGATTGCTTTTCAGCAGCATACTCTCAGCATTCTTCCTGCTGTCGGGCGATGGCATGAACGACATCACAAACCTCCAGATCGGACAGGTTATAAGTCAGGTTTTCGGCTTTATGCTGCCGCCGATACTTTACGTGATGCTGGTTAAAGAAAAACCTTTTAACTATTTGGGATTCAAGAAGTTACAACCATGGTCGCTACTCGGAATAGTGGCAATTTTCACCGTTATTCCGTTCCTTGCCATGGTGACGGAATGGAACGACAACGTCAGTTTGCCTGAGTCGATGGCCACTCTCGAGCAGATGCTGCGCAACATTCAACAGCTCGCCAACGAGACTACTGAGAAGTTCATGACCGAAGGCTCGCTCTTCTCGGGATTGCTTATCGTAGCTGCATTGGCGGCTATCAGCGAGGAATTGCTTTTCCGTTCGGTGATACAGAAAGCATTTGTAAAAATCTGCAAAAACGCGCACATCGGAATCATACTGACAGCCATTGTCTTCTCGGCTTTCCACGGCGATTTCTTCGGATTCGTCCCAAGATTCATCCTCGGACTGATGCTCGGCTATATGTTCTACCTCAGCGGCTCGATTTTCCCGTCGATGCTGATGCATTTTGTCAACAACGGCACCATCGTGATGCTTTATTACCTCAACAAAAAAGAGGTCATCAACGTCGATATCGAGACTTTCGGACTGACCGATAACTGGCTGGTGATAATTCTCAGTTTAGTAATAACTGTTGCAATATTTATAACTTGCTGGCGTTTGAATAAGAAAGCAAACGTCATTTCGACTGAAACGGAATGAAATGAAGTGAAATGGAGAAATCCTTTTTAGAATAAGCTTTTGCGAAAAGAGGATTTCTCGACTACACTTCGTTCCGCTCGAAATGACGAACAATGAATAAAGAATGACAATTGATAAGCTTTTCATATTAAAATTCCTGAAATTCGGGGTCGTCGGATTCTCTGGCGTTTTCGTTGATTTCGGCATCACTTATCTCTTCAAGGAGATAATAAAAATCAACAAATACGTGAGCAACGCCATCGGCTTCATCTGCGCCGCCACCTCGAACTACATTCTGAACCGCATCTGGACGTTCCAAAGCGAGAACGCCGACGTGGCGACGGAATACGGAAAGTTTATGCTTGTCTCGGCTATCGGATTGGGAATCAATTCGTTAACGCTTTACATCCTCACCGATAAACTCAAATGGAATTTCTACCTCAGCAAGATTTTCGCCATCGGCATGGCGACGCTGTGGAATTTCTTCGCAAATTTATTGTTTACGTTTAAATAATTTACACCAATTCCGTGTATTTCTTCAGGAAATCTTCGGCGAAGATCAATGGCATCAGGTTATCCATTTTTTCGCTGACGATAATCGGGCCTTCCTCTCCTTGCATGATGACGCGCAACGGCTGGTTGTGACGGCTCTCCGCCTCGATCATGGCCTGACGGCAGCTGCCACATGGCGGAACAGGCTGCGAGATCTTGCCGTCGCTGCCTATTGCTGTAACCGCAAGGGCAACGATAGGCTGGTCGGGATAGTTGGCCTGGGCGCTGAACAACGCCACACGCTCGGCACAGAGTCCCACCGGATAGACGGCGTTTTCCTGGTTGTTGCCGATGATAATGGTGCCATCAGCAAGTCGCACCGCCGCTCCGACACGGAACTTTGAATAAGGTGCGTAGGCGCTCTTGGCCGCTTCCTTGGCTCTCAGCAAGAGGGCGCGGTCGTCGTCGTTCAACTCCTCGATAGAGTTGAATTCAAGAAAAGAAAGTGTGAGTTTATGTTTTTTCATGTTGAATTAATTTGTTCCTTTTAAGATGTTGTTGTATTCTTCCTGATTCAAGATGACCTCAATGGCCTTCTCAAGCTCAGGGTCGTCGGCTAAAGTGGCGATAATCTTGCCTTTCTGGTAGTAATAACGGCCTGCGATCTCGATTTTCAGCAGGTCTTCGATCTCTTTGCGGTTGTTGACGAGGTCGTTGGCCTTCTCCTCCTCTATCTTCGCTTTGGCTTGATCCAAAATAGGCTGAATATCATCGAGATAACCTTCCAGTTTAGCAATATTTTCAAGATTTTTTATTTCATTTTCGCTTTGCGAAGTAAATGTAAATCCTTCATCCTTAACGAATTGCATGAAATCGTTGTAGATGGCGTCGGTGATTTTGAAGTCTTTGGCCGACTTTATCGATTTATGTTCTCTGTAGAACTTATTTGCGTATTTGAAGAAGAGATTTTTCGCGTAGAGATAAGTGGTGATTGTCGATGCCACCGTCGGCTCGATCTTCACGTCGGGCTGGATGCCGTGACCTTCGTACACCACGCGGCCGTTGGCGGTATGGAACGCCTTGCCGAGAGTGTCGGCTTTTGCCAATGTGTCGGCGGTCTTCTTATTTTTCTTCGAATAGTCGATCTCTTGGATGCAGCGGTTGCTTGGCAGGTAGTAATGTGCCACCGTCACCTTGATTTGGGTGTTGTAGCTCATCGGTAAGATGTTCTGCACCAATCCTTTACCGAAGGTACGCTGTCCCACGATGATGCCTCTGTCGAGGTCTTGAATCGAGCCCGCCACGATTTCCGATGCCGAAGCGCTGCCTTCGTTCACCAAGATTACCAACGGGATGTCGAGGTCGAGAGGCTCGTGCTGGGTGTAGTGGTTGTAGTTCTGCTCGGCAACTTTAGCCTTCTGATACACAACGAGTTTGTTCTTAGGGACAAACATATTCACGATGTCGACAGCTTCGTTAAGCAAGCCTCCACCGTTGCCTCGCAGGTCGAGGATGAAGCCTTTGAGCTCGTGCTTTTTCTTCATCTCGACGACGACGTCTTTCAGTTCGCGGGCACAGTCTTTGGTGAACTGCGACAGGATGGCGTATCCGATGCCGTTGTCAAACACAGTGTAATAAGGGATATTGTCGATTTTTATCTTCTCGCGCTTGAGTTCCTTCACGATAGGCTCCTTCTCGCCCATGCGCTGCATCTTCAGCTTGACGGTGGTGCCTGGGGTGCCCTTCAGAAGGTCGCTGATCTCGCTCGAGTTCTTGCCCGTGACATCTATATCGTTGACTTCCAAGAAGATATCGCCTGGGATGAGACCAGCTTTGGCAGCTGGGAAGCCTTCGTAAGGCTCCGAAATCATCGTCTTGCCGTCGGAATACTGTATCAGCGAGCCTATGCCGCCGTATTCGCCTGTCGTCATCAGCTTCACGTCTTCGATCTGCTCCTCAGGGATGAGCACGGTGTAAGGGTCGAGGCCCTCGAGCATGGCGTTGATGGCGCTCTCGTTGAGCTCGGCCGGGTTGATCTCGTCGACGTAATACAGGTTGAGCTGACGGAGCACATTATTATATATGTCGAGACTCTTCGATATCTCGAAGTTGTTCTTCTGGGTCTGACCGAAGGCATTCACTGTGATGAAAGCCAGCGCTATCAGCAGTAGCTTGACGTGTTTCATGTCGTTTCGTTTTTTCTCCCCAGGTTGCACCTGGGGTTAATATCTTTCGCCCCTCCGGGGCTAATATCTGTCACCCCTTCGGGGTTTCTTTCATTTTTTACTATGGAACGGGATCATATCCTGAGCCGCCCCAGGGGTTGCACGATGCCACTCGTTTTATTGTCAGCCATCCGCCTTTGATGGCGCCGTATTTGCGTATCGCCTCGATGCCGTAGTTGGAGCATGTCGGGGTGTAGCGGCAGTTGCGGCCGATGAAAGGAGAGAGTGTGTACTGATATATCTTTATCAGCAGAATCAGGAAGTTTGCCGGCAGTTTCACTATGAAGTTCAATACCTTTTTCATAATTTATCGACCAGACGTTCGACCACTTTTTTCATTTTCTCTTCCATCTCATCGTATTTTACGATGACTGTAGCATTATATACTAACGCAACATCGAGCGTTTTGTTGTTTGCTTGGCATAATTTCATCAGCTCGGCCTTGTTTTTTCGCCAGCATTCGCGGATGAGACGCTTCACGCGGTTGCGTTTCACGGCATGATGAAATCGTTTTTTGGAGACTGACACCAGTATTCTTGGAATCGCAACTTCTTGATTCTCAGCGTCGTAGAGATGCACGACAACACGAAAAGGATACAACGAAAATCCTTTTCCTTCTTCAAATAAAGTCTGTACAGCTTTTTTCAGGTAGATGCGCTGCGATTTCGGTAGTCCTTGTTTAGGTTCCAATTATCTCTTCTTTGCTTTTTTTATTTCAGCGTCGAGATACTCCTCTATCGCCATCGTGATTGACGGGGCGGTCTTGGTAGGAGCACTGAGGCTGAGGTTGAAGCCGGCGTCGGTGACGGCTTTGGCTGTCGAAGCGCCCAAAGTGCCTATTGCCACTTCGCCTTGCACGAAGTCAGGGAAGTTGATCTTCAGCGAGTCGATACCTGCAGGGCTGAAGAAAACGAGCATGTCGTATTTTGTGATGTCGACATGTTTCAAATCTGACGGCACAGTGCGGAACAGCATGGCTTTCTTGTAGTTAAGCTTCGCGGCGTCCATCATCTCGGGATGATCCTCGTTGGTGACGATGTTCGAAGTAGGCAGGAAATACATCTCCTCGCGGTGTTTTTTCATGATCTCGATGAGGTCGGCAAATGTCTGGTTTCCGTAGAAAATCTTACGTTTGCGGAACTGGATGTAATGCTGGAGATATAAGGCTGTCGACTCGTTGACGCAGAAATATTTCAGGTCGTCCGGCACAGTGTAGCGCATCTCTTTTGCGATACGGAAGAAATGATCCACTGCGTTGCGGCTTGTCAGAATGATAGCGGTATAATCGGTGAGTTTCACATGCTCCTGGCGAAGCTCCGAGGCCTCGACGCCCTCAATGCGGATAAATTTCTCAAAATCTATCTTCACATTGTACTTTTTAATGATACTATCCCAATGAGTTTTAGAAATATCAGCTGGTTTTGGCTGTGAAACTAGTATGTTTTTAATCTTCATTTTTTCAAAAACACTATTTTATAATCCTATAATACACAATTAGTTACGACCAAACGACAGAGCATTGTGATGGCAACTGACAGTGGTATAATTTCGAGGGTGCAAAAATACAAAAAAATATTGAATAAATTCATCTTTGATAAAATTTGGAACTCAAAAAATGTCTTAAAAATTCTTATTCCACTGATTATCAATACGATAGAACTTATAATTATTAAAATAAATTTTGTCGGATAAAAAATCATGATGAGGCCCAAAACGATGAGTCCGATGTTGAGGATGGCCATGGTCGAGAGATGCGTCACCACATGGTGCGTGGTAGCCGATTCGATGCCGAAAAGCCAGCCGTAGAGGGTGATAAAGAGGTATTGGATGATGCACAGCGCCGCGATGAAGGTGCAGACGTCGAGGTAGAAGCTGAAACTGCCGTAAAAGTCGGTATTTCCTGAGAAAACGAGGATTATCTTCTGCACCACGAGAGCCAGCAGGGCGATGTACGACACGAACACCGTCAAGCCGTTGATACTCAGGATGGGATTCCATTCGCGCGACATCCGGTCACCGTCGGTCGACTGCGAGAGTGCCGACAGCATCATGCGGAAACGCAGGCTGTAGAGCTGCTTGTTGATGACCATCAGGAGCATGGCTGCGAAAACGATGATGAAATTCCACGAGGGCGAAATCGCCTTCACCACACGGAGGCTCGGCTCGAGCGTCGAAGTGAGGTTTTCCGTAACTATTTGAATATCAATAATTTCGCTTATCAAATCTCATCAAAATTTTCTTCTGCAAAAATATAGAAAAAATTTGGATTTTTATGATAAATATTGTATTTTTGCGAAATAATTTTTGCAGAAAATTTCAAATCATAAATAATTGAACTATGGGACTTATTGAAGAAATCATTGCCAATGCGCAGGCTAACAAACAGCGCATCGTGCTCCCTGAGGGAGACGAACCAAGAACATTGAAGGCGGCCGACCGCATCGTGGCTGACGGCATCGCCGACGTCATTTTGATCGGACCGGCTCAGAAAATCGCCGACATGGTGAAGGAATTCGGTTTGAAGAACATCGCCAAGGCCCGTGTCATCGACCCGCAGACCAATCCCGACCGTCAGAAATACGCCGACCTGCTTTTCGAGCTTCGTAAGGCAAAAGGCATGACACCTGAGCAGGCTTACGACCTCGCCGGTAACTTCATGTACCTCGGCATCCTGATGGTGAAGGCAGGCGAAGCCGACGGTCTCGTCAGCGGCGCACGCTCAACCACAGGCGACATGCTCCGTCCGGCCTTGCAGATCATCAAGACCGTGCCAGGTGTGACATGTGTCTCGGGTGCTTTCACGATGTTCTTACCTGAAGGATGCCCTTACGGCACCAACGGACGTATGGTGTTTGCCGACTGCGCCGTGACGCCGATGCCGACAGCCGAGCAGCTCGCGGAGATAGCCATCTGCACTGCCGACACCGCCAAGGCCATCGCCAAGATCGACCCTGTCACCGCCATCTTGAGCTTCTCGACCAAGGGCTCAGCAAAGCATGAGGTGGTCGACAAAGTCATCGAGGCTACCCGCATCGCGCAGGAGCGCCGGCCAGACCTGGTGCTCGACGGCGAGCTTCAGGCTGACGCAGCCATCGTGCCGTCGGTGGGCTCGAGCAAAGCCCCGGGCAGCCCAGTGGCAGGAAAAGCCAACACATTGGTATTCCCGTGCCTCGAGGTAGGTAACATCGCTTATAAACTCGTCCAGCGTCTGGCCGGCGCCGAAGCGGTCGGCCCAGTGCTGCAAGGTCTCGCAAAACCATGTAACGACCTCAGCCGCGGCTGCTCAATCGACGATGTTTATAAACTCGTGGCTATCACATGTAACCAAGCGATTGCACAGAAGAAATAACATCCACTCGTCATTTCGACTGGAGCGAAGCGAAATGGAGACCTGAGCTTGCGAAAGCATTCGCCATGGCGAATAAATCCTCTTTAGTAATAAGCTTTTTCGGATGGAGGATTTCTCGACTTCGCTCGAAATGACGGCTTTGATAAATGAATTAATTTTTAACATTATGAAGATATTAGTTTTAAACTGCGGTTCGTCATCAATCAAATATCAGTTGATTGAGATGGACGAGAAGAATCACTCAGTATTGGCGAAGGGCCTCCTCGAGCGTATCGGCCTCGAGATGGGCGAGTTCACCCACAAATGGAACGGACAGAAGCACTACGAGCAGCTTCCTATCCCGAACCACACCGAGGGTATAAAGATTGTGCTTCAAGCACTTACGAATAAAGAATACGGTGTCATCAGCGACCTGAAAGAAATCAAAGCTGTCGGTCACCGCGTGGCTCACGGTGGAGAGAAGTTCAAACAGAGCGTCCGCATC
>JAFZXR010000040.1 GCA_017616675.1 Bacteroidales bacterium | reverse complement strand
TCATCAACATCGCCAACCAGATGAAACGCGACTATCTCAACTGGAACCGCGACACCGTCAACGACCTGCTTATCCTCGACGACCTGTATAAGATCTCCGGCGAGGAGATAGTGCTCCCGATGGACACCAAGCTCACCCCTACCAACGAGATCCTGAACAAGCCGCAGAACCAGCAGAATCAGGCGAAGAAGAAGCAAAACAACGCTAAGAAAAAGAACAATCAGCCGCAGGCAAAACAAAATAACCCGAATCGTCCAAACAGAAAAAACTAAGTCATGGCATCATTTAGAGTTACAGGAGGCAATAAGCTCCACGGCACCATCATCCCGCAGGGTGCGAAAAACGAGGCGATGCAGGTACTTTGCGCCGCTCTCCTCACCGACGAACCGGTGACCATCACCAACCTCCCCGACATCCTCGACATCAACAACCTCATCGACCTCATGAAGGGCATGGGCGTGAAAGTCGACCGCAAGAGCA
This sequence comes from Bacteroidales bacterium, assembly GCA_017616675.1. The sequence goes on along the minus strand of JAFZXR010000040.1, from coordinate 36,530 downwards.
AGAGCGAGGTGGTGTTACAGGCCGACAGCATCAACCATGATTATTTCGACACCAAGGACTTCCACGAGCGCGCCACCAAGCTGCGTGGCTCGGTGATGATACTCGGTCCGCTATTGGCACGTTTCGGCATGGGTTATATGCCGCGTCCGGGCGGCGATAAGATCGGCCGCCGTCGTCTCGACACCCACCTCATCGGACTGATGAACCTCGGTGCCACGATGGAGACCGTGGGTATGGAACACGTATACCGCTTGGTGGCGCCGAAAGACGGACTCAAAGGCACTTACATGCTTCTCGACGAGGCTTCGGTGACAGGTACCGCCAACATCGTGATGGCAGCGGTGATGGCCAAAGGCACCACCACCATCTTCAACGCAGCATGCGAGCCATATCTGGTGCAGCTCTGCCGCATGCTCACCGCCATGGGCGCAAAGATCGAGGGCATTGGCTCTAACTTACTGAAAATCACCGGAGTAGAGAAACTCCACGGCACCACACACCGACTGCTCGCCGACATGATCGAGGTGGGCTCATTCATCGGACTGGCTGCCATGACAGGCTCCGACATCACCATAAAAGACGCAGGAATCAAAGATCTCGGCATCATCCCGAGCACCTTCAAGAAACTCGGCATCAAGATGGAGTTTATAGGCGACGACATCCACATCCCGGCACAGGAACACTACCAGGTGGAGACCTTCCTCGACGGCAGTATCCTCACCATAGCCGACGCGCCATGGCCAGGCTTCACGCCCGACCTTATCAGTATCGTTCTCGTGGTGGCGACGCAGGCCAAAGGCACCGTGCTCATCCATCAGAAGATGTTCGAGAGCCGTCTGTTCTTCGTCGATAAGCTCATCGACATGGGCGCGCAGATAATACTCTGCGACCCGCACCGTGCCAACATCATCGGACTCGACAGAAGTCATCAGCTCAAGGCAACGAAGATGGCATCGCCCGATATCCGCGCAGGCGTGGCATTGCTCATAGCAGCGCTGTCGGCAGAAGGCACCTCGATAATCGACAACATCGACCAGATCGACCGAGGCTATCAGGACATCGACAAGCGTCTCAACCAGCTCGGCGCAAAGATAGAACGACTGTAAAAAACACAAATATTAAATTTTTTCATGCCAAAATGACACAAAAATCGTTTTGGCATGCTTTTTGATTGTACCTTATTAATATTACTGAATAAAAGTAAAACAAAATATATCATGGGAGAAAACAAAAAGAATAAAAAATTTCATCAAAAAGCTGATAATCAACCTGTTAGCGAAGATGAAAAAGTAAAAGAGAACAACGAGAAAGCTGAAGTCAAAGAGGAAAAAACCGAGAATTTCGAAGAAAAATTCAACGAGTTGAATGACAAATACCTCCGTTTGTATTCAGAATATGACAATTATCGCAAGCGTACTGCCAACGAGAAAATCGAACTGATAAAAACGGCGGCTGAAAGCACCATTTTGGCTTTGTTGCCGATCCTCGACGACTTCGAGCGAGCCCTTCCGACTATGGAACAGAATGAAGACAAGACCCATTACGAAGGTATGATGTTGATTTACAATAAGTTAAAACGTACTTTAGAACAAAAAGGTCTTGAAGAAATCAAAGCCACCGGCGAGCCGTTCAACACCGACGAGCACGAGGCGCTGACACAGATTCCTGCTCCTTCGGAAGACATGAAAGACAAGGTGATTGATGTCGTTCAGAAAGGTTATAAATTGAACGGAAAAGTGATTCGCTACGCTAGAGTTGTTGTTGGTTGTTAGATTGTAGGGACGTGGCACGCCGCGTCCGTACATTGTCGATGGTTTAATTAGCAAAAAAATCATTAAATTATGGCAGAAAAACGAGATTACTACGAAGTGCTGGAGGTAGCGAAAAACGCTACAGCCGATGAGATAAAGAAAGCCTACCGCAAGAAGGCCTTGCAGTATCACCCTGACAGAAATCCGGGTGACAAAGAGGCTGAGGAGAAGTTCAAGGAGGCGGCAGAGGCTTACGACGTGCTCAGCGATCCTGACAAGCGCGCGCGTTACGACCGTTATGGTCATGCCGGTGTCAACGGACAGGACTTCAGCGGCGCGTCGGTCAACGATATTTTCAGTCAGTTTGGCGACATCCTCGGCGACCTCTTTGGAGGCGGCTTCGGTGGTGGAGGAGGTTTTGGCTTTAACTTCGGCAGCGGCTTCGGCGGCGGCTTTGGCGGCGGTCAGCAGAAGCCTGTCTACCGTGGCTCCAACCTGCGTGTGCGCGTGAAGCTCACACTCGAGGAGATCAGCACCGGCGTGAAGAAAAAGATAAAAGTCAACAAATATGTGACATGTCAGAAATGTCACGGCAGCGGCTCCGAAGACGGCGTCATGGAGACGTGTAAGAGCTGTGGCGGCAAGGGACAGCGTGTGATGCGCTCGAGCTTCTTCACACAGGTCACCACCTGCCCCACATGCGGTGGCGAAGGCAAGGTGATAAAGAAGAAATGCTCGGCATGTAATGGCGACGGCATCGTCAAAGGCGAAGAGGTCATCGAGCTCGACATCCCCGCCGGCGTTGCCGATGGGATGCAGCTGTCGGTGCGCGGCAAAGGCAACGCCGGCGCACGTAACGGCGTAGCTGGCGACCTTCTCATACTCATCGAAGAAGCAAAACACAAAGACTTCGAACGCGACGGCAACAACCTCATCCATAACCTCTTCATCAGCTTCCCGCAAGCTGTGCTGGGCTGCAACGTCGACGTGCCATGTCTCAACGGACGCGTCAACATCAAGATTCCGGCCGGAGCACAGAGCGGCGACATCCTCAGGGTGAAAGGCAAAGGACTGCCTGAGGTTAACAGCCGCAGAGTCGGCGACCTCATCATCAACCTCAACGTTTGGACACCGAAGAAGCTGTCGAAAGACGAGGAAAAGATGATGCAGGACTTGCTCAACAGCGAGAACTTCAAGCCGAAGCCAGGAGCCGGCGACAAAGGCGTTTTCGACAAAATAAGAGACTATTTTAGCTAAAAATAAATGAATTATCTCGAAATAAACAACGTCTCGAAGACCTACGGCACAAAAAAGGTGCTCAACGACATCTCGATAAAGGTGCCACAGCAGAGCATCTACGGTCTGTTGGGACCCAACGGAGCTGGCAAGACCACGCTCATCAGGATTTTAAACCAGATCACCATGCCCGACTCGGGACAGGTGTTGTTGAATGGTAATCCATTGAAACCCAGCGATATAGCCAACATCGGATATCTCCCAGAGGAACGCGGACTTTATAAGAAGATGAAAGTCGGCGAGCAGGCCATCTACCTCGCTCAGCTGAAAGGCATGAACCGCAAGGAAGCCGAGAAAAAGCTGCGTCAGTGGTTTGTGAAGTTCGACATCGCAAGCTGGTGGGACAAGAAAGTCGAAGAGCTCAGCAAAGGCATGCAGCAGAAGGTGCAGTTCATCGTCACGGTGATACACGAGCCCAAGCTGCTTATCTTTGATGAGCCTTTCTCAGGTTTCGACCCGATAAACGTCAATCTTTTGAAGAAAGAAATACTCGAGCTACGCGATAAAGGCGCCACCATCCTTTTCTCGACGCATAACATGGCATCGGTCGAGGAGCTTTGCGACAATATCATGCTTATTAATAAAGGTGAAAAGATTCTCGAAGGCAGTGTTTACGATATAAAACAGCAATATAAGAATCATTCTTACGACGTCGTTTACAAGCCTTTCGACGGCGGCGAAGAGACGCATCAGACCGTCAACTCGACCAATCCTAACGAATTGATTCGCGAAATTATCGAAAAAGGCGAAATCGTTTCGTTCAACGAGATTCTGCCGTCGATCAACGACATTTTCATCAATTTAGTTTCATCTTCAAATAAATGATAATCAACGACTTATGAAAATAGGCATCATCATAGAAAGAGAATATCTCACACGCGTCAAGAAGCGCTCGTTTTTACTTATCACCTTCCTCGCGCCCATATTTTTCGCCGCTTTGATGTTTCTTCCAGGCCTTCTAATGCTGAATTCCGAGAAATTCGACAGTAAGAAGACCATCGCGGTATGCGACGAATCGACACTGTTTACAGGGAAGTTCAAAGACACCGATGTCAACACTTTCATTTACGAAGAAAAAGACATCACCGATGTGAAAAACCTCGTGCGAGAAGGCGTTTATGACGGCGTGCTTTACATCCCAGGCACATCGCTCACTTTACCAGTAAATGCTGAAATTTACAGCATGAATCAGATTCCGATGACGCTCACCGACTACATCAACACCACGATGAAAACGGTGATTGAGCACCAGAAGCTGCTGGCTTCGGGCATCGACCCCGACATCGTGAAGGCGGCCAACACCACCATCCACGTGCAGGCAATTAGGATGAGCGAAGACGAGAACGTGGAGAAGAAAAGTTTCGGTGAGTTCGAGTTTTTGCTGGGCATAGCGCTCGCCATGGTGATCTATTTCGTGATTTTCATCTTCGGAAGTCAGGTGATGCGCGGCGTCATCGAGGAGAAAACCAACCGCATCATCGAGGTAATCATCAGCAGCGTCAAGCCTTTCGAGCTGATGATGGGCAAAATCATCGGCATCGCTCTTGTCGGGTTGACGCAGTTCCTGCTTTGGGGCATTTTGACCACGGGCATCTACGTCGCTGTGGCACAGTTCCTGCCCACGCAGGAGGTGTTCTCGACCGGCACCGTCATGACAGAGCAAATCGCCGAAGCAGCAGCAAACACTGACACTGAGCAGGTTTTGACAAAGGTATTCGACGTCATACATTCCATCAATTTCAAGGCCATTTTGTGGTGTTTCCTCTTCTATTTCATCGGAGGATATTTCCTTTATTCGGCCATGTTTGCCGCTGTGGGCTCGGCTGTCGACAACGAGACCGACACCCAGCAGTTTGTGACGCCAATCTCTATGCTTCTGATCATCCCTATGGTGTGTTCGACGATCATCGCCAATGCTCCTGACAGCTCGTTAAGTCTTTGGTTATCAATGATTCCGTTCACCTCGCCTGTCGCCATGATGTTGCGCATCCCGTTCGGTGTGCCAATTTGGCAGGTGGTGACATCGGTGGCATTGCTGTTCGTCACGTTTATCATCTTCACCTGGCTGGCAGGCAAAGTGTACCGCACCGGCATCCTGATGTACGGCAAAAAAGTGTCGTGGAAGGAAATAATCCGCTGGATTAAATATTAATTAAAAAATATTTTGTTGGCATTGAAAAATGTCGTATTTTTGCACGCTAAAAATTTTTTGGCGTAAAAATTGGAAATTAATTAAAAAGTTTAATATTTAATAAAAATTCAATTTACAATGCAGAACAAAGGAGTTATTAAGCTTTTGGCATTATTATTGGCTCTTTTCACCGTGTATCAGTTGTCATTTACGTTCGTGACAAGGCACGTGGAAAGTAAAGCAAAAGCCTATGCTGAAAGTCCGAAGACTGTTGCCTTGGCCGAAGAGATGGCTAATGGCGACCAGAATGCCCTTGAGTACTATCTTGACTCGATCAAGACAGCAAAAGAGACTTATTATCTCGACTCAGTCGGTACAATTACAGTTTACATGTGGCAAGACTACCGCAAGTGCAAGGAGCAGGAGTTGAACCTCGGCCTTGACCTTAAGGGTGGTATGAACGTTATGATGGAAGTGTCGGTTCCTGACATCATCTACGCTCTTGCCGGAAATAGCAATGACGAGACATTTAGAGAGGCCATGCGTCAGGCTAGCGAGCAGCACCTCAACAGCCAGAAGGACTTCGTCGACCTTTTCGGCGAGGCTTACGCAAAACTTGACCCGAATGCACGTCTTGCATCGATTTTCCTGTATGAATTCAAAGACAAAGGCATCACCGTCAACTCGACAAACGACGAGGTGTTGAAGGTCATCAAAGACGAGACCGACAGCGCTATCGACCGTTCATATCAGATTTTGAGAACCCGTATCGACCGTTTCGGTGTGGCACAGCCTAACATCCAGAAGCTGGAAGGCTCAGGCCGTATCCTCGTCGAGCTCCCGGGTATCAAAGATCCTAAGCGTGTCCGCAAACTGTTACAGGGCACCGCTCAGCTCGAGTTCTGGGAGACCTACAACTTCTCAGAGATTTACCAGTATTTCGACGAGGCCAACGCACGTCTGGCCGAGATCGAGAAGGCAAGAAAAGCTGACGACGGTGAGATCGAAAAGGTTGAAGACGTTGAAGAAGACGTGGCTCTTCTCAATCAGATGACAGCCGAAGACTCATTGAAGAAGGCACAGGACAAGGCACGTGAGGAATACATGGCCAACAACCCGTTGTACACATACCTCACCCCTTCTTACTACCAGAACAACATGGGTCAGCTGGCTCCAGGCGAGACAGCACGCGTTGGTATGGCAATGGTGAAAGATACCGCCAACATCAACAGAATGTTGAAGCTCACATCGTCGATCTTCCCACGTAACCTCAAGTTCGCATGGTGCGTGAAACCTAGCAAGTATGTCACTGGCAACGTCGAATTCATCGACCTCGTGGCATTGAAGGCTAACCGCGACAACAAATGCGCTCTCGGTGGTGAAGTCATCACAGAGGCCCGTCAGGACTACGACCAGAACGGTCGCGTCGAGGTGTCGTTAAGCATGAACACTGAAGGTGCCAAGGCATGGAAACGCTTGACAGGCGACAACATCGGCCGTCAGGTTGCTATCGTGCTCGATAACTACGTTTATTCATATCCTGTCGTCAACGATGAGATCCCGAACGGAACATCAAAGATTTCGGGTGGTGACATGACAGTTGAAGAGGCTCAGGACTTGGCCAACATCCTCAAGGCAGGTAAGTTGCCGGCTCCAGCGAGAATCCTCGAAGAAAACGTCGTCGGTCCTTCACTGGGTCAGGAAGCTATCACATCAGGTTTCTGGTCGTTCATCATCGCTTTCTGCCTCGTGCTCATCTATATGATATTCTTCTACAGCAAGGCAGGTGTCGCAGCCGACATCGCATTGCTCGTCAACATCCTGTTCTTCTTCGGTGTCATCGCATCGTTCGGAACAGTCCTCACACTGCCTGGTATCGCAGGTATAGTGTTGACCTTGGGTATGGCTGTTGACTCGAACGTCATCATCTTTGAGCGTATCAAGGAAGAGATTGCGGCAGGCAAAGGCATCCGTCTCGCTGTCGCCGACGGTTTCAAGGCAGCTTATTCAGCTATCCTCGACGGTCAGATCACAACATTCTTGACAGGTTTCATCCTGTTCGAGTTCGGTACAGGTCCTGTCCAGGGCTTTGCAACAACCTTGATGATCGGTATCTGCACATCGTTGTTCACTTCAATCTTCATCACACGTCTCATCCTCGAGCACTGGCTCGACAAAGACAGAGAGATCAAGTTCTCAACCGATATGACACGCGACTTCCTGAAGCACACCAAGTTCGACTTCATCAAGTTCGGTAAGACAGCATTCATCATCGGCGGTATCATGATCGTCATCAGCTTCGGTTCCTTGGCAACACGCGGCCTCAACCTCGGTATCGACTTCCAGGGCGGTCGTAACTACGTCGTCCGCTTCGACAAGGAAGTGTCGGTCGCACAGATCCGTGAGGCTTTGTCGAACGTTCCAGAGTTCAAAGACGATGCTCCAGAGGTGAAGACCTACGGTCCAAGCCGTCAGGTGAAGATCACCACCAAGTACGAGATCAACAGCACTGATCCTGACATCGACGCTCAGATCCAGGGCATGCTCTACGAAGGCTTGAAGGGCTTCTTCAGCAAAGATATGACATACGACCAGTTCACATCCGACAGCGAGAAGAGCGATATGATGCTCGGTATCATGTCGTCACAGAAAGTCGGTGCTACCATCGCCGACGACGTGACACGTAAGGCTGTCTGGGCTGTCGTCATCTCATTGGTTGTCATCTTCGTGTACATCGCCATCCGATTCAAGAGATGGCAGTATGGTGCCTCTTCAATCGTTGCATTGGCACACGATACCATCATAGTGATCGGTATGTACTCGTTGTTCTACAACATCCTTCCGTTCTCAATGGAGGTTGACCAGTCGTTTATCGCCGCTGTCTTGACCATCATCGGTTACTCAATCAACAACACAGTGGTTATCTTCGACCGTATCCGTGAAAATGTGACACTCTATCCTAAGAGAAGCTGGTATGAGAGAATGAACGACGGTGTCAACAGCACCTTGCTCCGTTCTATCAACACATCAGGTTCGACATTGGTGGTGTTGCTCGCCATCTTCATCTTCGGCGGCGAGACCATCCGCGGATTCGTGTTCGCATTGCTCGTCGGTATCTTCGCTGGTACATTCTCATCACTCTTCATTGCTTCTCCAATAGCTTACATGCTGTTCAGAGGCAAGAAGGTCGATGCTAAGATTCTCGAAGCAGCCGATAAGAAGAATAAATAGGTATACGAAATATGATAATGTAGAGACGTGCCTTGGTGCGTCTCTACATTTTTTTTGCAAAAAAAGCCTTTGATACGCAATGATTTTGTATCTTTGTTGTTTAATATAGAAAAGAAAAATCATGTCGAAAAAACTGTTATTGATATTATTCGCGATATTACTTGGAGCAGCGCAACCTCTTGAGGCTCAACGTCGTAACCCTGCCAAGAGTGCCGACACGGCTTTCGAGAGAGGTCAATACAGCCTCGCCATCGAGCGTTATAAAAAGGCCATCAAGAAGGTTAAAAAGAAGAAATTCGAGGACGAACGCAACCGCATCACCTATCAGCTGGGCGAGTGCTACCGTCTGACCGAGAACACCCGTCAGGCAGCGTCGCAGTATAAACGTCTGCTGAAGAGCGACTTCCCGCAGAACAACCCTATCTTCTTCCTGCATTATGGCGACATGCTGAAACGCATCGAGAAATACGACGAGGCACTCGAGATGTATAACCGATACACCGAGCTTGTGCCCGACGACCCGCGTGGACAAAGGGCGGCCGACGACATCGCCAATATCAAGGAATGGCTTGAGTTTCCTTCGAAATATGAGGTGACAAAGGTGAAAGCACTCAACTCGAAGGCATCCGACTTCGGCGTAGTGTGGATCTCAAACAACTTCAACGACGTCATCTTCACCTCTACGCGTGAAGGCGGCATCGCAAAGGAGAAAGACGGCATCACAGGCCAGCATTTCGCCGATTTCTACTATTCACGACAGGATAAGAAAGGCGTTTGGGACAAACCTGAGCTCGTCGATGAGGAAGGCGGACTGAACAGCAAAGGCAGCGAAGGCATGCCGTTCTTCACGAAATCGTTCTCCGACGTGTATTACACCCGCTGTCCCAACGACAAACGCCGTCAGTCGGGATGCCAGATCATGAAGTCGAAACGTACCGGCACCTCGTTCAACGAAGGCACAGTGGTGGAGATTGCAGGCGTCGACTCGCTCGATGTCGTCGGCCACCCTACCCTTAACTCCGACGAGAGCATAATGTATTTCACTGCCGACCGCCATGGAGGCTTCGGCGGCAAAGACATCTGGATGACTATCAAAGACGACAAAGGCAATTTCGGCCGTCCGTTTAACCTCGGGGACGTGGTTAATAGCCCTGGAGATGAGATGTTTCCTTTCCTGCGCAACGACAGCACATTGTACTTCGCTTCCGATGGACACGGCGGCATGGGTGGACTGGATATCTTCGTCACCACCGTCGACTCGCTGGGCAACTGGTCGGAGCCGGTGAACCTGAAGTCACCGATCAACTCGACAGGCAACGATTTCGGCATAGTGTTTCATCCTACCGAGGAACGCGGATTCTTCGCTTCAAACAGAGGTAGCCGCAACGGACTTGACGACGATATCTATTACTTTATCGAACCTCCTATCTTGTTGACCGTCAACGGCGTAGTTAAAGACGAGAACAGCCTTCAGTACGTCAGCGGAGCCAACGTGAGCATAGTCGGCACCGACGGAACGAGAGCCTCTACGCTATCCAGCGCAAAGGGAGCATTCCAGTTCAACGAAGGGACACTGAACGTGGGCAACATCTACGTTTTGACAATCGAAAAGAACAACTACTTCACTTTGACCGACACAATCAACACCATAGGACTCGAATTCAGCCGCGACTTTACGCCAAACTACGAGATTTCGATGATTCCTACGGGCGCCGTGGTGTTGCCGGAGATTCAATACGAACTAGGAAAATGGGATCTCAGACCACAATTTGAAGACTCATTGCAAGGCCTGATCGAGATATTACAGGTCAACCCGAATATCACCGTCGAGCTCGGCTCACATACCGATAACCGCGGCACTGAAGCCAGCAACGACATCCTCTCGCAGAAACGTGCACAGGCGGTGTGCGACTACCTCGTCATCAGAGGCATCGACCCGCTCAGACTCACCGCAAAGGGCTACGGCGAACGTGTGCCGAGAGTAGTGAACGGCGTGAAACTCACTGAGGATTACATCAACAAGCTGCCTACCGAGGCCGAGAGGGAACGCGCCCACCAGCTTAACCGTAGAACCGAGTTCAAGGTGCTGAGCAGAGACTATCAGCCACGCGAGAACATCGACGACGACCAGATGGCCAACATCAGACTCAACCCTGAGGACAACAAGGTGACATTCACTCAAAACAAACAGGGATATTTCCAGTTTAAGAGCTATGTCAACGCCTTTACGGAGATTATCACCTACGACAGAGACTCGGAGATGAGCGTCTCGCAACAGAAAGTCATGGAATTGCTCACCGACGGCGTGATTACAAAGAACGACTTCATCGGCGATAATGTCGAGAAGATCATCACGGCCGGCGCAGTCAAAGACCGTGCACAGTTCATCATCAGAGAGATGCGCATTGCCGATAAGACCGTCGAAAACATAGAGGTGACGGTTGTCAACAGTCTGAAATACGACTGGGTGATGGGCCAGAAAGTCTTGAAACAATTCGGAAACTTTGAGTTTAACACAGACGAACATAAATTGATTTTCAAATAAGATGCCAGTAGAAAAACGTTATCAGCTGCGCGGCGTTTCAGCAGAGAAGGAAGACATCCACAACGCCATAAAAAACCTTGACAAAGGCTTGTATCCCAATGCTTTCTGCAAGATTATCCCCGACATCTTAGGCGGTGACGATGAGTATTGCAACATCATGCATGCCGACGGTGCAGGCACCAAGTCGTCGTTGGCTTACCTCTATTGGAAAGAGACAGGCGACCTTTCGGTTTGGGCAGGAATAGCTCAGGATGCCGTGGTGATGAACACCGACGACCTGATGTGCGTGGGCGCTACCGATAAGATGCTTCTCTCTTCCACCATCGGACGCAACAAGAACCTCATTCCAGGCGAAGTAATCTCCGCAATTATCAATGGGACCGAGGACTTCCTGGCAAAGCTGCGTTCGTTGGGAGTTGGCATCTACCTCACTGGAGGCGAAACTGCCGATGTTGGCGACTTGGTCAGAACCATCATCGTCGACAGCACTGTGACTACAAGGATGAAACGCTCGGAAGTCATTGAAAATCATATACAAACAGGCGATGTTATAGTTGGTTTTGCATCCTACGGCCAGGCAACATACGAAGACCGTTACAACGGCGGAATGGGTTCAAACGGCCTAACATCGGCTCGTCACGACGTTCTGGGGCATTATCTGGCAGAGAAATATCAGGAAAGCTACGACCATTCGATACCTGAGGATTTGGTTTACTCTGGAAATCATACACTTACAGAGCCAACAAAGGTTCCTGGCATCGACGTCGGAAAGCTCATCCTCGCCCCTACCCGCACCTATCTGCCTATGATGGTGCCGATTTTGGAGAATTTAAGAGGAAAAATCAACGGAATAATCCACTGCAGCGGCGGAGCACAGACAAAAGTGACGCACTTCATCGATAAGTTACACATTATCAAGGATAACATGATCGAATTGCCGCCATTGTTCGAGATGATTCAAGAGTCGTCGGGCACCGACTGGCAAGAGATGTATAAGGTGTTTAACATGGGCTCGCGTTTGGAGATTTATACCGATGAAAAGTCGGCCGAAGATATGATAAAGATTGCTAACTCATTCAATATCAAGGCCCAAATCATCGGACATGTGGAGAAATCCGACAGAAAACAGCTTACAATTAAGAGTAAATACGGAGTTTTTGAATACTAATGGAAATTATTGACAAACTTGAAGCGATTAAAGAACGCTGGGAAGGCTTGCGTGAGCAGCTCAACGACCCGGAACTGATGAACGACATGAAGCGTTACGTCAAGGTGAACAAGGACTATAAAGACCTTGAGCCGGTTATCGAGGCGTTCAACCAATATAAGACATATCTCGCCAACATCAGCGAAGCCAAGGAAATGCTGAAGACTGAGAAGGACGAGGACATGCGCCAAATGGCACAGGAAGAACTCGACGAGGCTACCGAGAAAGTCGGCAAGCTCGAGGAAGACATCCGCCTGATGCTCATCCCTAAGGATCCTACCGACGGCAAGAACGCCGTGATGGAAATCCGTGCAGGTACTGGCGGTGACGAGGCAGCTATCTTCGCCGGCGACCTCTACAGGATGTATCTCAAATTCTGCGAAGCGAAAAACTGGAAGGTCGAGACCGTCGACGCTAACGAAGGAACAGCAGGTGGTTTCAAGGAGATCGTGTTCAACGTCATCGGCGACGGAGCCTACGGCATCCTGAAGTTCGAATCGGGAGTGCATCGCGTGCAGCGTGTGCCGAAGACCGAGACACAAGGCCGTATCCATACCTCGGCGGCATCGGTGGTGGTGCTTCCAGAAGCTGAAGAGTTCGACGTGGAACTGCTCGATAAAGATATCAAGAAAGAGGTCTACTGTGCAGCGTCAGGACCTGGCGGACAGTGCGTTAACACTACTTACAGCGCCGTGCGTCTCACCCACATCCCTACTGGCGTGGTGGTGAGCTGCATCGACGAGCGCTCGCAAGCCAAGAACATGGCGAAAGCTATGAAAATCCTGAGAACGCGTATCTACGAGGCGGAATACAACAAATACATGGAGGAAGTCTGCTCGAAACGTAAGACCATGGTGTCTACCGGCGACCGTTCGGCTAAGATACGCACCTACAACTACCCGCAGGGCCGTGTCACCGACCACCGCATCGGATTTACGGTTTATAACCTGACATCGGTGATGGACGGCGACCTGACAGCGTTTATCGAAAACCTGCAAATGGCAGAAAATGCTGAACGTCTCAAAGAAGGATTGGAGGACTAATGAATAAACAAGATATAATAAACCAAATCAGGGCAAAGAAATCGTTTCTTTGCGTTGGTCTTGACACCGATATAAAGAAGATTCCGCAGCATCTACTGAATGAAGAAGATCCGGTCTTCGCTTTTAACAAAGCCATCATCGACGCTACAGCAAATTATGCCGTCGCATTCAAGCCAAACACAGCATTTTATGAGGTTTACGGTGCCAAAGGATGGGCAAGTCTTGAAAAGACTATCAATTACATCAAGTTACATCATCCTGAGATTTTCGTTATCGCCGACGCAAAACGTGGCGACATCGGGAACACCTCTGCCAACTACGCCCGTGCTTTCTTCGAGACTTTAAAAGCCGACGCCATCACCGTGGCACCTTACATGGGTGTCGACTCGGTAGAGCCTTTCCTCGGTTTTGAAGACAAATGGGTGATTTTGCTGGCTTTGACATCAAACAAAGGCTCAAAAGACTTCCAATATCTCAACACAGAAGGCAAAGAACTATACAAAAATGTGCTTTTGAAGTCGAATGAATGGGCCAATAGCGAGAAAATGATGTATGTCGTCGGCGCCACGCATCCTGAAGAGCTCGGCGAGATCCGTAAAATGATGCCGGAACATTTCCTCCTCGTTCCAGGTGTAGGAGCGCAAGGCGGTGATTTACAGGCAGTTGCAAAATACGGACTCAACAAACAGATAGGATTGCTTGTCAACTCATCGAGAGGAATAATCTACGCTTCAAACGGAGAAGATTTCGCAGAGAGAGCTGCCGAGGAGGCGAAGAAACTGCAAAATCAGATGGAAGAGATTCTTAAGGCTAACAGCCTGATTTAGAAACTGAATCCGAGCATAAACTTATCGGCCTCAGGTATCTCCATTGGCACGTTTTTGGCTCGGTCGATGCAAACAATAACGCTGTGACAAACGGTTAAAACCTCGTCTGTCACAGCGTTTTTCAGATACTGACGCATCTTGAAACTCGTATGCCCTATCTCGTAAGCCTCCGTCTCACAAACGATCTGGTCGTGAATCTTCACAGGCTTCTTGAAATCGAGTTCCACATGGACAAGCACATAGCTGAACTTCATCCAATCAATCTTATTATTGAAAAGATGTTCGAAATACTGGCTTCGTCCGTAGTCGAACAAGTTACACTGCGCTCCGTTGTTGACATGGTCAAACGGATCGAGGTCGCTCATCCTAATCTGAATAGGGCACGAGAACATGTCGACTAGTGTGCGATTGTCACTTTCTTTGTTGATACAGCGCCTTCGTCGGTGATGACTCTCACCATGTAGACACCGTTTTCGAATGATGTCACATCGACAGCTGTGTTCTCTGAACCTTCAACAGTGATGACTTTCTGTCCGAGTGAGTTATAAACCTCAACAGCGCCCACGCCTTCGCCATCGACATAAATCTTGTTGTTGGCAGGGTTAGGATAAATATTGAAGCCATTCGCCTCTTGCTCGTTGACGCCTAAGCCATGAGTATGAATTGAGAACAACTGCTTGTCTTCAGCGCCATAATCGCCTGCACCCTCGATAAATCTGTTACCGGCGGCATCTTTAAAGTAATAATAGCCTTGGCCGTAATTGCAGCAGATACCATTGCTGTTGGAATCGTAGATTCTGAACAGATAGCACTCGTTGGCCGGGATATCATTGATATTGACAGCGTTGACCTGTGTCGAGCCTGAACCGATAAGGTGCTGATATGGGCCGCCTGATGCAACAACTTCGCCAGCCGAGTTGATAATATCCCACGTAATCTGCTCACCGAACTGGTCTTGAACGATATACAACTTGATGTTGGTAGTCTCGCCATCCACGCTCAGCTCTGTCCATTCCAAACTCTCGGCAGCGAACGACATCGAGCTCTCGTATGTCTCGCCGTTAGCCTCAGTGATATTCAATGTTCCGACGTGGTTGCCGAAAGGAACATCCATGGTGAAATGCATCTTGGTATTTTCGCCCGAAGGAAGCTCACCATTCCATTCAAAATCATATGTAACATCGTCGACATTGGCATTAAACACTATCGATGTCAAAGTATCGGTACCGATATTTGTAATGTTGAAATCGAAGGTCTTGGAATTATTGCATGATGCAGCAACCTGTTGTGTGACAATGCTCATCATCGGATAGATAGGCTCGTCGGTCAAGGTGGTCTTTGTAAGCTCGCAAGCATTCAAGAGCGGACGTGTCGGAGTACCTTGATATTTCTCTGAAACCCAGGCAAGGAAGCTGATATGGTCAAGTATCACATCCACTCCATTAGGATCACCTATGCTCTCAGGAATGTTGTATTCGTATGTTCTTGTAATCAAAGTGCCCTGTGTCGTAGGACTGATGGCTTCGCCCATCGTTGGAGTGATGATGTCACGCAAAACATGCATGTGGCAATACTGACCGTTAATCCATTGTGACGGATTTGTCGAGCCACTCGACTGACTGCCCATGATACTGTCCTGAAGCATGACGACGGTAAGGTAATTCTCTGATACTGAACTGTTTCCGGTGTAATAAACCTCAACGGTAATGTTGGCCGTACGTGTGTCAGGATTGATTTTTGCTACACCAGCCACATTGCATTCAGCGGCCTGATTCATCTGTTGATTCGCAAGATTGCTCCACGAACCACGGCCCTGTGCGCTGGATGTTGAACGGTTGACAACACCACTCGGGAATGATGTGGCGCCAAAAGCCGCACGGATCTGATTACCTTTAGTCGTATTCAAATTCGGATATGTGTCCGTCGAGAAGTTGGATGAACCCGCCGAATGAATATTAACCGACCAGAATCTATCAGGATTGTTAGCCTTAATCTGATTTGCGATGATATGTCCATCAGGGCAATAGCCGCAAAGACGGCCTGTGAACTCCTCGAGGACGACGTTCCTGTTAGACGGCTCAGTTGAGACATATTGCTGTGCTCTCGACATGTAAGTCATTGAAAGTAAAGCAATTAGGAAGAGTGTAAATTTTTTCATAGACTAATTATTTAAACTGTTATTCAATATTTAAACTACAAAAATACAAAAAAATAAAAACACGCCACCAAAAATGACGTGTTTTTTTCAAAAAAATTGAATTTTAATCTTCGATTAAACCTCAACGAATGTGTTCCATCCGAACTCATCAGGCTCAGTACCTGTCTGGATGCCGCGGAGCTTCTTGTAAAGCTTCTCGCACCATGGACCCGGTTTGCCGTCGCCAAACTGATACGACTTGCCTGTCTCAGGATCGTCGATACGTGATATAGGGCTGATGACGGCTGCTGTGCCGCATGCGCCTGCCTCTTCAAATGTAGCGAGTTCCTCTTCAGCTATCGGACGACGCTCCACCTTCAGACCGAGAGTCTCAGCAATCTGCATCAAGCTCTTGTTGGTGATTGAAGGAAGGATTGATGTCGACTGTGGAGTGATGTAGGTGTTGTTCTTCACACCGAAGAAGTTAGCTGCACCTGCCTCGTCGATATATTTCTTCTCTTTTGCGTCGAGATAGAACTCACATGCATACTGGCCGCCGTGGCAAGCCTCGACGTGAGCGCGCAATGATGCTGCGTAGTTGCCGCCGACTTTGTAGACACCTGTTCCGAGAGGTGCTGAACGGTCGTACTTACGTGTGATGACGTATGGGTTAGCCATGAAACCGCCTTTGAAATATGGACCAACCGGTGTTGCGAACACGAGGAAGAGATATTCATCAGCTGGCTTCACACCAACACGCTCACCTGTACCGATGATAAGTGGACGCAGATACAACGAAGCGCCGCTTTCGTATGGTGGGATGAATTCCTTATTGAGCTTCACACATTTGATGATGGCTTCCTCAAATTTCTCCATTGGGAAACGTGGCATGCAGATGCCGTCGCATGACGACTGCAAACGTTTGGCATTCTCGTCCAAGCGGAAGATACGCACCTTGCCGTCAGCGCCGCGGTGAGCCTTCAAACCCTCGAAAGCTTCCTGACCGTAGTGAAGGCATGTGGCTGCCATATGAATGTTAATAGTTGTCTCCGAGCAGCATTCCAGCTCGCCCCATTCACCGTTTCTGTAATAGCAACGGATGTTGTAATTTGTTGGGTAGTAACCAAATGGGAGTGATCCCCAATCGATGTTTTGCATGATAAAATTTATTTTATGTTAATATTTTTGTCGTTTTCCTGGATTGCAAATTTACGCTTTATTTTAATACGTGCGACAATTTTTCCACAGATTTTTCCATAAATAATGTTCCTCAATGCCGTATTGGTCGAGCAGATTTTTTATCTC
Source organism: Bacteroidales bacterium (assembly GCA_017616675.1). The sequence continues at coordinate 19,057 of JAFZXR010000040.1, read as the reverse complement.
AGCCGCAACCCTTTCTTTATCAACGGCTTTGTCAGTTTTTCTACCCACGAGAAGCACGTTTTTCGGGGTATTGTCATATTCGATGAATTCCATCACCTGAGTCTTATAGCCGCAATACTCCAAAACCAAAGCTCGAACCGCATCAGTAATCATAACCGCTTGACGCTCAAGGAAAATGCCGTATTTAGTCATGGCGTCGGTCTTGCCCGATTTCTCCATCTCGCGACGAATCTGCTTATGACAACAAGGCGCACAGATTATCAGCTTCGCATTGTTTCTTATACCTTTTAATATAGCGTCGTCGGTGGCAGTGTCACATGCATGAAGCGCAATCAGCACCTCGAGATTTGATGGATTGTAATCTTCAATTGAGTTTTCAATGAATTTGAAATTTTTTAAATTGCATTTTTCAATTATATCATTGATTTTCAACACCAAATCCTTGCGAATCTCAACCCCTTCCATCACGATTTTCTTGTCGTAATGTGTGGTGAGATATTCATACAAAGCGAATGTCAGATAGCCCTTCCCTGCTCCCATATCGGCGATGTGAATCTCATCGTCGAACTTGGTCTGACGCATCACGCCATCAACGATTTCAACGTATTTGCAGATTTGTTTGAACTTATGCTGCATGTCGGCGATGACCTTGCCGTCGCGGGTTGTCAGTCCAAGAAGATGCCACCAAGGATTCGTCGGGTCAATCAGACGTTGTTTTTCATGGTCGTGACTCAAATCCGCCTCACGTTTCTCGTTGATTTTCTTGCACATCAGCGTGGGTTTACCTTTTTTGCTGACAAGCAGCGTAACATCTTCCGTCAAGGTGAAAAGCGACACGTTTTGAAACACTTCGGGAACAAGATTTTTCACCTGCTCCAAAGTCTGTCGGGCATCAAAATTCTTCGTCTCGTCGCGACGTTCATAACGAAATGTAAACTGATACATCTTATTGTCTTTCAACAAGATAGGTTTCACATAAACATTACGCAACTCATTATTTTTCGACACCGGCTTCGACAATGTCATTTTAACAATTGAGTTGTCTTTAAGTGAATTTTCGACTTTTGCGAAGAATTTTTCCATCCTTTTTATTTTCTGCAAAGATACAAAAAAACCGAACAGGTGACATTTTGGCAGAATGAAATATTTTGGAATGGTTTTTGATACATTCTGTTCGTCATTTCGACTGAAGCGTAGCGAAATGGAGAAATCCTTTTTAGAATAAGCTTATGCGAAAAGAGGATTTCTCGACAAGCTCGAAATGACGTAATGTTTTGAAAATTAACAAATTATATAAATATGAAAAACGGTAACATAGGTGTTAAAACGGAAAACATTTTTCCGGTAATCAAAAAGTTTTTGTACTCGGAAAACGAGATTTTTTTACGTGAGATAATCAGTAATGCTGTCGATGCCACGCAAAAGCTGAAAACCCTAGCATCTGCTGGCGAATACAACGGCGAGCTCGGCGATTTGACAGTCAAGGTGGAGGTCGATAAGAAGAAAAAGACCATCACGGTGCGCGATAACGGCATAGGCATGACAGAGGAAGAGGTCGACAAATACATCAACCAAATCGCTTTCTCGGGCGCCACTGAGTTTGTCGAGAAATTCAAGACCAACAGCGAGGCCGAGGCTGCCAACATAATCGGACATTTTGGCTTGGGCTTCTACTCCGCTTTCATGGTGTCGTCGAAAGTGTCACTGATCACTAAGTCTTACGCCCAGAAAGACGACGAAAAAGGAGTCATCTGGGAGTGCGACGGATCGCCTGAGTACACTATGAATCCTATCGCGAAGGCTAACCGCGGAACCGACGTAATCCTTTATATTTCAGACGATTGTGCCGATTTCCTCGAAGAAAGCAAGATTCGCGAATTGCTCAACAAATACTGCAAATTCATGTCGGTGCCGATTCAGTTCGGAACGAAAAAAGTTCAAGAACCGATTGAAGGCGAGAAAGACAAAGACGGCAAACAGAAGACCAAAGAAGTCGAAAAACCTTGGATCATCAACGACGTAGCGCCTTTGTGGAAGAAAGCTCCATCGACGATCGAGGACAAGGAATACAACGAGTTTTACCACACCCTCTACCCGATGAACTTCACCGAGCCGATGTTCCACATCCATCTGAACGTCGACTACCCGTTCAACCTCACGGGAATACTTTATTTTCCTAAGATTTCGAACCGTTACGAGTTCCAGCGCAACAAGATTCAACTCTATTGCAACGAAGTGTTTGTGACCGACTCTGTCGAGGGCATCTTGCCTGACTTCCTGAGTCTTTTGCACGGCGTCATCGACTCGCCAGACATCCCGTTGAATGTGAGCCGTTCGTTCCTGCAGAACGACCAAAATGTGAAGAAAATTTCTTCTTATATTACTAAAAAGGTGGCCGAAAAGCTCGAAGAACTCTTCAAAAAAGACCGCGCTGACTACGAAAAGAAATGGGACGACATCAAGATTTTCATTGTTTACGGAATGATTGCCGATCCGAAGTTCTTCGAAAGAGCCGAAAAATTTATGCTTTTCAAGGATACCGACGGAAAATATTACACAATTGAAGAGTATAAAAAATTAATTGAAGAAAAACAGAAGAACAAAGACGGAAATGTTGTATATTTGTACGCGACAAATCTCGATGAGCAGTACACCAACATCGAGAAGGCTAAGGAGCGCGGCTACAACGTCCTGATGCTCGACGGAATGCTCGACTCGCATTTCATCAGCACGTTTGAGCAGAAGTTTGAGCACACCTCGTTTGCTAGAGTCGACTCGAACACTATCGACAAACTCATTGAAAAAGAGGATGTTAAGAAGGAATCGAAGCTAGACGACAAGCAGAAGGAAGAGGTGAAGAAGGCGTTTGAGGATGTCATCGACAAGACGCATTTCAACATAGAGTTCAGCACTTTGGACGAGAGCGAGGCGCCGGTCGAGATCATCCAAAACGAGTGGATGCGCCGTTACAAGGAGATGAACCAGATGGGTGGAATGCCGATGTGGGGCGACATGCCTGACAGCTACACCCTGATGCTCAACACCAACAACGCGGCCATCGCCACGCTGCTTGACAAGCCGGAAGATGAGCGCAAAGCTGTAGTGAACCAGCTGTACGACCTCGCGAGATTGTCGAAAAACCTCTTGAAAGGCAAAGAGTTAAGTGAGTTTATAAGTAGAAATTTCAACACAATCAAATAAATTATTAACTTAAAAATCACTACAATGAAAAAGATCGTAAAGATTGTCATCATCGTTGCTATCATTTTGGCAATTTATCTGTGGTTCAAGTCAGGTTACAACGCAATGGTCATGAAGCAGGAGTCAGTCCAGGCATCATGGGCACAGGTTGAGAACGTCTACCAGCGTCGTGCTGACCTCATCCCTAACCTCGTCGCAACAGTGAAAGGCTATGCCGAGCACGAGCAGGGAACATTGACAGCCGTCATCGAGGCACGTGCCAAGGCCACAGGCGTCACCATCGACCCGAGCAACATCACACCTGAACAACTCGCACAGTTCCAGGAGGCACAGGATCAGCTGTCAGGCGCATTGTCACGACTCCTCGTGTCGATTGAGAGATATCCTGGACTCAAGGCCAACGAGAACTTCATGGCGTTGCAGTCACAGCTCGAAGGAACAGAAAACCGCATCACTGTTGAACGTCAGAAATTCAACGAGACGGCAATGGATTACAACCAGTATATCAGAAAGTTCCCTCGTAACATCATCGCCAATATGTTCGACTTCGAGAAAGTCGGCTATTTCAAGGCACAAGCAGGCTCAGAGGTAGCTCCGAAGGTTGAATTTTAATGCTTAAAAAATATTTTTGCCTCACACTGGCATTGATATTTGCAGGTTGCATAGGTCTCGCGCAGACTATTCCGGCGAGACCTGTGCCGCCTCGACTTGTCAATGATTTCGCTGACATCTTGAGCGACAGCGAGGAGTATGCCCTCGAACAAAAACTTGTCAACTACAGCGACACCACTTCCACCCAGATCTGCGTCGTCACCGTGACAAGTCTCGGCGGCACTGAGTCCAACGACTTTGCTCAGAAACTTGGCGAGAAGTGGGGCGTTGGAACCAAAAACAACAACGGCGTCGTGATTCTCGTCAAGCCCAAGACGGCAGATGAGCTGGGCGACGTCTCCATTCAGGTCGGCTACGGCATGGAGCCTTATATCACCGACGCCGTGAACTACGGCATCCGTCAAAAAGAGATGATTCCGGCCTTCAAAGAAGGCGATTATTATAAAGGTATTGACAACGCCGTTGACGCCATCATCGGGTTGGCATCGGGAGCTTTCAAAGCTGAAAAATATGCCAAAGAAGATGACGATGAGAATGCCGGCGCTATCATGGTTGGAATCTTAGTTTTAATAATCTACCTCGTCCTACGTGCTTTCAGCGGTGGCGGTAAGGGCGGCAAAGGCGGCTTCTGGAGAGGCCTGCTGACAGGCATCTTGCTGTCGGGCATCGGCAGAGGCGGTCGCGGAGGCAGTAGCTGGGGCAGCTCGGGAGGCTCTTGGGGCGGCGGAAGCTCGGGAGGCTTCGGTGGCTTCGGAGGAGGTCACTTCGGCGGCGGCGGCGGAAGCTCAAAGTGGTAATGTGGTCGCTTCGCGACAATGTGTGGCCTCACGGCTGAATGTGTGGCCTAAGGCCAAATTTTATAAATGTTTTTAATAACCAAAAGTTATGAAGCAAAAGAATGAATTATTGGATTTAAGTATAGATTTTGCATTAGAAATAATAAAATTTTGTGAAAAGCTTGATGAGTTAAACAAATATGTTATTTCCAAACAATTATTAAAATCAGGAACATCAATTGGAGCAAATATTCATGAAGCACAATCACCTGAAAGTAAAAATGATTTTATACATAAGTTAAAAATTGCCCATAAAGAAGCAATTGAAACAAAATATTGGTTGACATTATGTGAAAAAACAGAAAACTATCTATCAACAAAAAAATTACAAGAAAAATTACAAAACATATTAAATTTATTGAGTTATATAATATATAAATCATCTAAAAATTACGACCGAAGGGAGTAACACATTTTGCGAAGCAACACATTTTACGTCGTAACACATTTTAACACATTATTATGCATACAATTATAAGTATTATCAACGGTTCTGTTTTTCAACACGATAGACTAATTCTTAACGATATCAATCTTAAAATTGGAGAGGGCGAGTTTGTATATCTGATAGGCCGCAGCGGCTCGGGAAAGTCGTCGTTATTAAAGACTTTATACGCCGACCTGCCGGCTAAAGACGGACAATTCATCATCGCCGGATATAGTCTCAACAGCATCAGACGTAAAGACATCCCTATGCTCAGACGCAAAATCGGCATTGTGTTTCAGGACTTCCAGCTGCTCTACGATCGTAACGTCGAGCAAAACCTGTCATTTGTGCTCAAAGCCACGGGCTGGGACGACGAAAGTGGCATCAGCCGTCGCATCGACGAGGTGCTGCAACTCGTTGGACTTCATGGCAAACGCAAATCGATGCCGCATCAGCTTTCGGGAGGCGAACAGCAGAGCGTAGCCATAGCAAGAGCCTTGCTCAACAACCCGAGTGTCATTTTGGCAGACGAGCCGACAGGTAACCTCGACCCCGAGACGACCAACGACATCATGAAACTTATAATGAAGATTCGCGACAACGGCACCACCATCTTGATGGCGACACATAACTACAACCTGATTTTGAAATATCCTTCGCGCGTGATAAGCTGCGCCAACGGCACAATCACCGAATCAGCCAAGTAATTCTACGAGTTTGTCGGTGGCACGCGAAGAATTATAGAAAGCATCCATCCTGCTCTTTCTTATCTCGACCTGTTCCTCGACGAAAGGCTTCGCCATGAGGTCGGTCACCACTGTCTTCATCTCATCAGCGGTATTGGCGACAACGCATAAGTCGTTGATATCCAATCCCTCAACCATTTTATCATTGACCACGCAATAACGTCCGTTGAACAGTGCATTCAGCAGCTTAAGCTTCAAGCCGGTCGACTGGGCAGTGACCAGAATATTGATCTGCGCATTTCGGATAAGCTCCTGCAAAGCGTCATCTTCAGGGTTTACAATAAGCTCTACATTCAGTTCATTATCAATGAGTTTCACCAGATGACGCGGCGGATTCATACCGGCAATCTTTAACTTGATGCCAGTACCCTTGAAGACTTTTTCAATCAAGAATTCTGCCGCATGGTAATTCTCCGAGATGTCAAGATTTCCGTGATAAAGCACGAAATCGCCCTGACCTTCGAGCACGTCGACCTTATCGAAGCCGGCATAGGCTGGAATAAGATAAACGTTGTCGTATTTTTGTTTGAAATATTCGTAATCTTTATTGGAAATAGCAAGAATTCCGGTGGCTTTGGACAAAATCGGCTCAAACCGGCGAAGCTTACGCGATTCAGTCTTCAAAAAGAACTTCTTACCCAGCTTTTTCTCGGTCTTCGCCAGATATTGATAATAGTCATGCTCCACGTTATGTGTGCGGACGAATATCTTACGGCCTTTCATCCTCGGGTCGAGCAACACGCCGCATGAATGCAGGCCTTCGAGTATTATCGGGTAGTCGTCTTTAAGCAGATCTTGAATCAAATCCTCTGATATTCTTGAAGTTACGATGTAAGGCTTTTTGCTGAAGAAATTCACAAACGACATGTCGCGCTTATAATAATGCGTCGAAACGCACAACTTTTCCAGCCGCCCGCTCCGCTCGCGGCCGTATTCAAAACAGTGCATGTGAACCTTGAAACCACGCTCCACGAGCGCCTTGAGCTTGAAAAACACGTCGATGACACCGCCGTAGTTCACCGGACACGGGATGTCGAAACTAACGATATGTATTTGATTATCAGACGTATTTCTCATATATCTTCAGCAAAACCTCTTCTTCATTCTCCCAGCAGAGATTTTGGGCTGCAAATATAAGATTATTTTTCCATTGCTCCAAATTCTTTTCGTCTTTTAATGCATTTTGGATGGTGTCGGCAATGGTTTTAGGGTCATGGTTCTCGATAAACGTCCCTATGTTGTATTCTTTGATAATACGCTCAATCTCAGGCAGATGCGACGCCACAACCGGCACGCCGGCCTGGATGTAGTCGAACAGCTTGTTAGGCAGACTGAACCGGTAGTTCAGGTTGGTGTCCTTGTCGAGCGTAAAGCCGAGGTCGGCAAGCTGCGTGATGGACATCATCTGCTGATAAGGCATACGCGGGAAGAACTTCACTCGGTCGTCCCAATGATTGGCTGCGACTTTCTCTTTCAAAATCGGTAGCACGTCTCCCCCACCAATGATAACCAACTGACAATCATCAAGATACGCCATAGCATCGACAAGTTCTTCTGAGCCACGATGGATGTTGATGCCCGAGCCTTGCAGGACAAGAATGTGCTTGTTAGGGTCAAGCCCGACTTCTTCGCGGGAAGCTGGCGCCGGAAGCATCTTTCGCATAGGGATGTTACGGATGACATGCACTTTTATGCCGTATTTTCTGCGGAAAAGGTCGGCAATCGACTCGTTCACCGTTATCATCTCCTTCATCTTCGGCAGAATGTGCTCCTCGATTTTCTTCCAAATATGCTGAACCAGACGGCGATTAACCAATTCGGGCACTTCGGTGAAATATTCGTGACTGTCGTAGATCAACGGGATGCGTTTCAGTTTTGAAATCCTGTAATTAGGCCAGAGAGTATCTAAATCGTTGGATAACAAGCAGTTGCAACGATGGAAAAGCAGGAATAGGAATAGTCTGATATTGAATTCGGCATAGAAAAACGGACCTTTCTCGAACAGCAGCTTCATGCGATGCGATTTGTACGGACGCTCGTCCATCGGAGGCGATTTGCGCTGCCTACGACCAACAAGTAGCACCTCAAACCCCGCCTTTTGCAGGGTCAGGCACGACTTGTTGACACGCTGGTCGGTCACTAAGTCATTGATTACCGAGACAATAACACGTTTCAATGCACTCAAAATTTCAAACTATAAAAATACAGAATTTCTCTTGTCGTTTGACAAATTTTGTTTATTTTTGAAAAAATTTTCAGGAATGGAGAAAAATTTCCCGTTACGCGAGCTTAACACCTTCGGTTTTGACGTGAAGGCGAAGTATTTCGAAGAGGTAAAATCTTTGGAAGATATTCGCCATATTATTGATAATCAATATTTTAAAGATTATATTAAGAAATCGCAGGTGTTAATTCTGAGCGGCGGCAGCAATATTCTTTTCTCCGATGAAATTTATGATGGTTTCGTGGTTTACCCGAATCTAAAAGGCATCGAAACGCTTGAGGAGACGGACGAAAACGTCACGATTCGCTGCTATTGCGGTGAGGTTTGGAAAGATTTTGTCGATTACACTGTTGCGAAAGGCCTTTACGGATTGGAAAATCTGGCCGACATCCCAGGAAAAGTCGGTGCAGCGCCCGTCCAGAACATCGGAGCTTACGGCGCAGAGGTCAAAGACGCTGTGTATCAAGTACATACAATTGATTTGACGACGGGAAACATTCGCGTTTTTAATAATGATGAATGCAATTTTTCTTATCGGAATTCAATTTTCAAACAATACAAATCAATAATAATTTTCGCTGTCGATTTCATCTTAAAAAAACACGACGAATTGAAACTGGATTACGGCAACATTCGTAATTATTTGATTAACAATAATATAACTAATCCAACGATTAAGGATGTCGCTGCCACAGTGAAGGCCATTCGTGCCGAGAAATTGCCCGAAGTCGGTGTTGTCGGCAGCGTAGGAAGTTTCTTCCAGAATGCGATAGTTAGCGAAGATAAATATTTGAAAATCAAGGCATTATATCCCGACGTGCCATCTTATCCTGCGGATAATAATTTCATCAAAATCCCGACTGGCTGGCTCATCGACCGTGCCGGCTGGAAGGGCTATCGCGAAAACCATGTGGGTGTTTGGGTTAAACAAGCCCTCGTCCTTGTCCACTACGGCGGCGGCAAACCCCAGGAAATCCTGAATTTGATGAAGAAGATTCAAGATTCTGTAAAAGAAAAATTTGGAATCGATATTAAACCAGAGGTTAACATCGTATAAAATTTTCAATTCTTAACCAACAATCATTCCTCCAATCAATTCTGTCACATCCTCTACCCCGTGCCGTTCGCAATATTCCACGATGCCTTTGGCGACTTTCGCTGAAATTGCGGGGTCGATGAAGTTGGCGGTTCCGATTTGTATTGCCGAGGCTCCGGCCAGCAGGAATTCTATCGCATCGGTAGCCGACGATATGCCGCCGAGGCCGATGACCGGGATTCTCACTGCCTTAGACACCTGCCACACCATGCGTAGAGCTACGGGTTTCACGCAAGCGCCCGACAAGCCGCCTGTCACCATCGAAAGCACCGGCTTCCTTGTCTCGGCATCGATGGCCATTCCGAGCAATGTATTAATTAAGGAGACCGAGTCGGCGCCAGCGGCCTCGGCGGCGAGTGCGATATCGGCAATGTTCGTCACATTCGGTGATAGTTTCACCATCAGATGTTTGTGATAAACCTCGCGCACGGCCTTCACCACCTGCTCGATGCCCGAACAGGTGACTCCAAACGCCATGCCACCTTGTTTCACGTTGGGACATGACACGTTGAGCTCGATAGCCGGGATGTCGTCAAGCGCGTCAATCTTGGCAGCAGCTGTAACGTAATCGTCTATGTTTGAGCCACTTACGTTGACCAGCACATTGGTCTCAAAGTTCCTGATTCTCGGATAGATCGTCTCGATGAAATAGTCGACGCCTTTGTTCTGGAGGCCAACACAGTTGAGCATCCCCATCGGCGTCTCTGCCATTCGCGGATAAGGATTGCCCTCGCGATGATGCAAGGTGGTGCCTTTCACGATGATGCCGCCAAGTTCCGAGAGGTCGACAAAATCGGCATATTCCTCGCCGTAGCCGAACGTTCCCGACGCCGTCATGACGGGATTCTTCAGGGTCAAGCCCTTGAGTTTTATCTCTGTCTTTACCATAGCAACCTCTCGATATTAAAAACGGGACCTTCTTTGCACACGCACACGTTGCCTTCCGTTGTGTTCTCCACACAGCAGAGGCACGCTCCTATTCCGCAGGCCATCTGGTTCTCGAGTGAGACCTCGCACCAGATACCTTTTTCTCTTGCCTTTTTAGCCACCGCCTTCATCATCGGCATTGGCCCACAAGCATATATCTTATTGATTTTCAGCGTATTCCACAGACTATGGTCGGTCACAAAACCTTCCTCGCCCATCGAGCCGTCGTTGGTGGTGATAAACACGTCGCCCTCGTTACGGAAACGCTCGAGCAACATCAAATCGCCTTGTGTGCGGCCACCCAGCAGGAAATTTATATTCTGCAGATAATTACATTTCTTTGCAAAATATAATAAAGGTGCTATCCCGATGCCGCCGCCGACGAGTAAGATGTTGTCGTCCTTCTCAGGCATGGTAAAACCGTTGCCCAACGGCAGCACCACGTTGACCTTCGCTCCTACCGGCAAAGCGCACAGCTTCTTCGTGCCTTCGTGCTTCTCTTGGATGAGCAGATCTATCGTATTGTTCTGATAATCAACATCATGAATCGATATCGGACGACGCAGATAGGCCTTGTCGCAGCCGTCGACGCGCACGTTGACAAACTGTCCGCCACGAATATCCGGCAACGGCTCGTCGCAACGCAGCCGCAACAACGCAGCACGCTGAAACGATTGCTTGTCAACTAACTGAAAATCAATAATTTTTTTCATAATAAAAAGACGGACTCAGTCCGTCTCTACGCTTACACCTTCTTAGGTTTCTTTGTCGATTTCGTCGCTGGTGCTGCAGCAGCCTTCACGCTCTTCTCCTTTGGAGCGGCCTTAGGGGCGGCTTTCTTGGCAGCGGCTTTCTTCTCAACCTTCTTCTCGGCTGGAGCTTCCTCGGCCTTCTCTTCCTTTTCAGGAGTGAAATCAAGGAGTTTCTTGTCGTTGAGCAGCTGATACCACTGGAACACCTTCTTCATATCTGATTGATACACAGCGTCTTCGTCGTAGTCAGGCAGCACGAGCAAGAACTTCTCTCTCAACTCAACCGGCGATGCCTTCTTCGGGTCGAAACCGATATTATCGCCCATCTTCTCGTGAATGCTCATAAAAACTTCCTTCAGAGGCTTGTCCTCACCTGTCGTGAAGATGCTGATTTCCTCGAGAGAACTGATTTTGTCGTTTGCGAAAGCAGGAATACGTTTTCCGTCGAGCAACGACTCAACAATAAGTTTTCCTCCGCCGTTTGTCGTGACGAGGAAAAGACCTGGTTTGCCAGAGATGGCAACAACTTTACTAAGATCCATTTTAAAATTAATTTTTATTTCTAAAATTTCAAAAAACAATTCTAATTAAACGACTGCAAGTCGGTCAAACGCTTGTAGACTCCGCCTTTTTCGATGAGTTCCTCGTGTTTGCCGCGCTCCACAATCTGACCTTTCACCAGCACCAGAATCTCGTCGGCATTCTGAATCGTCGACAGACGGTGAGCAATCACGATGGAGGTTCTGTTGGTCATGACTTTCGCCAGGGCCTCTTGCACCAGGCGTTCGCTCTCGGTGTCGAGCGACGATGTAGCCTCATCAAGAATCAATATCGGAGGGTTCTTAAGCACGGCCCTGGCGATGCTGATTCGCTGACGCTGTCCGCCCGACAGGTTCATGCCGCGGTCGCCGATATAAGTGTCGTAGCCATCTTCCATCTCCATGATGAAGTCGTGGGCGTTGGCGATCTTCGCCGCCTCGATGACGGCCTCACGTGTGGCATGCTCCAGTCCGAACGCTATATTATTAAATACGGTGTCGTTAAACAGTATGCTCTCCTGCGAGACGATGCCCATCAGTCCACGCACGTCGCAGATCCTGAAGTCGCGCACGTCGGTGCCGTCGATGGTGATGCAGCCCTCGCTCACATCGTAGAATCGCGGAAGCAGGTCGACCAGAGTCGATTTACCGCCTCCACTCTCGCCCACGAGAGCTATCATCTTACCTTTCGGAATAGTTAAGTCGATGTTTTTCAACACGTTAACCTCGTTATAATGGAAGCTGACGTTGTTGTAAACGATAGAGTCTTTAAAGTCAGGAAGTGAGATGGCATTTTCTTTTTCGACTATAACCTCTTCAGCGTCAAGCACTTCGAAGATACGGTCGGCCGAAGCCATACCTTTCTGCAAGCTATAGAAGCCCTGCGAGAACGACTTGGCAGGTGAGATGATCTGCGAGAACACCACAATGTAGGCGATGAAGTTAGCCGCTGTGATACTCGGCACCGCGTCAGGAGTTGCGGTGGCGTTCAAAATCAAGGTGGCACCAAACCAAATCACTATCGAGATGATTATTGACGAGAGGAACTCGCTCATCGGGGAGCTCAAGTCACGCTTACGGTTCACGAATTTTATCACTCGGGTGTAACGTCCGTTCTGCTCGTTGAATTTCTCGCTCGAATAGCCGATGGCGTTAAATGCCTTGATGATACGCAGTCCGCCGATTGTTTCCTCAATGGTGGCAAGCATTCCAGCAAATCGGTTCTGTCCTTCGAGGGAGTCTTTCTTCAGCGATTTTCCGATTGAACCGATGATGAGACCGCCAATTGGCAGCAGAATCACCACAAACAAAGTCAAACGCCAGCTGACGCCCAGCATATATGCGAAATAGGCGGCGATGGTGAGTGGCGATTTGATAAAGACGTCGAGGTAACTGATGATTGAGACTTCAATCTCCTGCACATCGGTCGTGATCCTTGCCATGATGTCGCCCTTCTTATGATGACTGTAGAACGACAGCGGCAGAATCATAATCTTCTTGTACAGATCGTTGCGGATATCCTGAATTGTGCCGGCGCGTGCTCCGACCATGAAATACAGGGCAAGATATGTCGTGAGGTTTCGCAGGAAGAACGCCACGACAAGCAGTAAACAAATGAATATCAAGGCAGTAGCCTGTCCTTTTATCAAGATGATGTAGCTCACATAGTAGTCGAGCATCGCCAGAAGCGTGTCGGTGTCGAGCGCAAACTCAGGCTTTACCGTGGTGAGGTTTTCAGGGTTGAAAAGCAGGTTGAGGAACGGCACTATCATCGAGAACGAGAACAGCGAGAACACTATCGCCAAAATATTGAAGATAACGTTCATCAAAATGCTGAACCAGTAAGGCTTGACATAGTGAAGTATCCTGCGAAAATTCTTTCTTTTTGTCATTTTTTACTTGTTTTCATAGTTAAAACCAGTGTAGTTCTCCGGTGTGATGGCGTGCATCTCTTCCTTAACTGCTTGACTGACAGGCAGTTGGTCGATAAATGCATCTATTGACTCGCGTGTCACCTTTTCGTTGGTACGTGTCAGTCCTTTCAGCAGCTCGTAGGCGCCTTCCACCTGCTCGCGACGAAGGATGGTCTGAATGGCCTCGGCTACCACAGCGTAGTTGTTCTGCAGGTCGGCCCGCAGCTTGGCCTCGTTGAGGATGAGCTTATCCAAACCCTTTGATAATGAGCTTGTTGCAATCAAAGTATGGGCCAGTGGCACCCCGATGTTACGCGTCACTGTCGAGTCGGTAAGGTCGCGTTGCATGCGGCTTATCGGGAGCTTATGGCTGAGGTGCTCGAAGATGGCGTTTGCCATTCCGAGGTTACCTTCGGCATTCTCGAAATCGATAGGATTCACTTTATGTGGCATCGCCGAGGAGCCCACCTCGCCGGCTTTGATCTTCTGTTTGAAATAATCCATCGAGATGTAGAGCCAGATGTCGCGCGACAAATCAATCAAAATAGTGTTGAGACGTTTCAGCGCGTCGAAATACTGCGCCATCACGTCGTAATGCTCAATCTGCGTTGTCGTTTGCTGACGTTTCAATCCGAGTTTCTTGATGAACTTCGCTGCAAACTCCGGCCAGTTGATTTGCGGATAAGCCACCTTATGTGCGTTCATGTTGCCAGTGGCGCCGCCAAACTTAGCCGTAAACGGAATCTTATCGAGCTCAACTAATTGATTTTCAAGACGTTCCACGAAGACGAATATCTCTTTTCCGAGGTGCGTCGGGCTCGCGGGCTGGCCATGTGTGTGGGCGAGCATCGGGATGTCGCGCCATTCTTCAGCCAGAGCTCTCAATTTTTCGACAATCTGAGTAAATGCCGGACGAATCAGCTCTTTCTGTGCCTGCATCATGGTGTAAGGCACGGCGCTGTTGTTGATATCCTGCGAGGTCAGACCGAAATGGATGAACTCCTTGTACTGGCTGAGACCCATCTTGTCGAAACGGTGTTTCAGAAAATATTCAACCGCCTTCACGTCGTGGTTAGTCGTCTTCTCTATCTCCTTAATCTCTTGAGCATCAGCGACTTTGAAGTTTTTGACGATATTTCTGAGCTTACGGAAATTTTTCTTGTCGAAACCTGCGAGTTGCGGCAGCGGAATCTGGCATAGAGCAATAAAATACTCCACCTCCACCATCACACGGGCACGAATCAGTCCAAATTCTGAAAAAAACTCGTCAAGATGCTCGACTTTCTTACGATAACGGCCGTCGACGGGCGAAATAGCGGTTAATTCTGATATATTCATCTCAAAGGATTGTTATCAATAAAACTTGCAAATATACGAAATTATTTTATTAAAAATAAAAATAAATTCAGCAAGAAATTTTAATTATTGAAATTTTCATCATAAAATAATTCAATACTATCCATATCAAAACCTTGACTTTCGACAGATTTTATAATATTTTCAAAAGCATTTATATCGTAAGGCAATTTCTTGGAAAGTATCCAAATCCTTGATTTTCTTCGATTTGACAAAGCCACAATATTGTTTTCATCATCATTTGCAACGATAAAAAACTTCTTTCTCCATAAACCTTGGCGGATAATCAAATAGTTGTTTCCTAATTTTACTACAAATTTCCCATGATAACACTTCATCAGATGCTGATTCACCTCGTCGATTGCGACATAGAGCAAATCGAAGGCATTGTCATAATTCATTGAGAGATACATAAAGACATCGACTTTCTTGAAGACACTTTTTTCGTGAGTACACGCCACCACATACCACTTAAATGGCATGAGCGGATTATTGAAATAATCTGCTGACATAATTTAAATAATTAAAAGGAACAAAAAACTGTAAAAAAATTGCTTTTTGGCAAATATTAACATGGAGAAAATTCTCCACTAACAATGTTGCAAAGATATGAAAATTTTTTGTATTTTCGCACGATAAAATCCGAATAATTAAAAATAAATAAAATATTAACATAAATCATTGATAATCATGAAGTACGATGTTATTGTTATCGGTAGCGGTCCCGGCGGTTACGTCGCAGCTATCAGAGCTTCACAGCTTGGAAAAAAGGTTGGCGTTGTTGAAAAGGCTGAAATCGGCGGCACATGTCTCAACTGGGGTTGCATCCCGACAAAGGCTTTGCTGAAGAGCGCAGCAGTCTACACATATATGCAACATGCTGAAAATTATGGCATTAAGCTCGAGGGCGAGGTTCATCCCGACATGGAAGCCGTGGTGGCCCGCAGCCGTGGAGTGGCCGACGGAATGAGCAAAGGCGTTCAATACCTTTTCAAGAAAAACAATGTCGAACTCATCCCAGGTCTTGGCTCTCTTACTGCCAACAAGACAGTGAAAGTCGTTGATGCTGAAGGCAATAGCACCGAATACGAGGCCGGCCATATCATCCTCGCGACCGGCTCACGTGTGCGTCAGCTGCCAGCCATGCCTATCGACGGCAAGAAAATCATCAGCTACCGTCAGGCTTTGGTTTTAGACAAGCTCCCGGAGACCATGGTGGTCGTCGGATCAGGCGCCATCGGCTCGGAGTTCGCATTCTTCTTCACCTCGATGGGTGTGAAAGTCACATTGGTGGAGTTCCTGCCAAACGTCGTCCCGAACGAAGACGAAGAGGTGTCAAAACAGGTCGAGCGCTGCTTTAAGAAGCTGAAAATGACAGTGATGACTGAGGCTTCGGTGACGAAAGTCGACACCACTGGCGAGAAATGCATCTGCACCATCGACACCAAGAAAGGCGAGAAAGTGGTTGAAGCCGACATCGTGCTCTCAGCTGTCGGAGTTCAGACCAACCTCGAGGACCTCGGACTTGAAAACCTCGGGATCGCCAGCGAACGCGGCAAGATCATCGTCGACGAATACTATCGCACCAACGTCCCGGGCGTTTATGCCATCGGCGACATCGTGCACGGACCAGCATTGGCACATAAGGCATCACATGAGGCCATCATCTGCGTCGAGAAGTTCTGCGGCATGAATCCTAAGCCATTGAACTACAACAACATACCTGGCTGCACATATATCACTCCTGAGATTGCTTCAGTGGGTCTGAGCGAGGCTAAAGCCATCGCCGCCGGCTACGAGGTGAGAATCGGCAAGTTCCCGTTCACCGCGTCAGGAAAGGCCGCAGCAGCAGGCAACAAAGACGGTTTCATCAAGGTAGTGTTCGATGCCAAGACCAACAAATGGCTGGGCTGCCACATGGTCGGCGAAAACGTCACCGAGATGGTCGCAACAGCAGTACTGGCACGCGAACTCGGCGCTGAAGGCCGCGACATCATCGAGAACATCTTCCCGCATCCAACGATGTCGGAAGCCATCATGGAAGCTGCAGCAGCGGCATATGGAGAGGTGGTCCATCTGTAATGGATAACAAAAAAGCCATACTGATAATTCAGATCGTCGTTTTACTCGTCGGCTTAGCTGCCATCATAGCCATCATTGTGGGCATCAGGGCGCTGAAGCTGGCCGAGAAACGACCTGTCTCGCTCGAACAGATACAGCTCCGAAGCAACGACATCGAGTTCACCGAAGATATCACCTTCGCCGGCGAACGCGTGCCTTTGGAGATGTTCAACATACGCGAACGCTACGAACGCGAGCTGCTGTCGACATGCTATTTCCACAGCAACACCATGCTCCTCGTGAAACGCTCAAAACGCTGGTTTCCGGTGATTGAGCCGATATTGAAAAAATACGGTATCCCTGAGGATTTCAAATATCTCTGCGTGGCGGAGAGCACCCTCACCAACGCCATATCACCAGCCGGAGCAGTAGGTTTCTGGCAGTTTATGGAAGCCACAGGCAAGGAATACGGACTGGAGATCAACAGCGAAGTCGACATGCGATACAACGTCGAAATGGAGACCGAGGCAGCATGCCGTTATTTCCTGAAATCGTACGAGATTTACCATAACTGGACTCTCGTTGCAGCATCATTCAACGCCGGCACACGCCGACTGAGCAAGTTCTTGAAGGAACAAAAAGTACATTCATATTATGACCTCTTGCTTTCCGACGAGACTGAACGTTACATCTTCCGAATCCTGGCTTTCAAGACCATACTCAGCAACCCTGAGAAATATGGTATCTATGTCAGTAAAAACCTTGAATATCAGCCATTTAAATATAAGACAGTCGTTGTCACAGAGAGTGTCGACAGTTGGGCTGACTTCGCTTTGGAACACGACATCACCTATAAACTCCTTAAGATTTTCAACCCTTGGCTTCGCGATAAGTCGTTGAAAGTCAAGAAGGGAGAAGTCTACGAGATTAAGATACCCACCAGGCCGTTCAACCTCACTGCCGACTACTGCAACGAGGCGACGGGCGGCGACATCATCGACTTTGAAAACGACAGCATCGTTGAAGAATTGAATTGATTTTTAATGGCGGAGAAGAACAGAAATATCGCTGAAGACGAGTTCATCGAGATCTACGGGGCGCGTGAGAACAACCTGAAAAACATCGACTTACGCATTCCGCGCGATGAGTTTGTTGTGATAACGGGTCTCAGCGGCTCAGGCAAGTCGTCGTTGGCTTTCGAGACGATCTACGCCGAAGGTCAGCGCCGTTACATGGAGTCGTTCTCTGCCTATGCGCGTCAATACATCGGCAGCATGGAACGCCCTGATGTCGACGAGATACGCGGCCTCTCACCTGTCATCAGCATCGAGCAGAAGTCGGTGAACCACAACCCGCGCTCAACGGTGGGCACGATAACAGAGATCTACGACTTCATGCGACTGCTCTACGCACGCGCGTCGGTGCCTTATTCCTACAACACCGGCGAGAAGATGGTGCGCTACTCCGAAGAGCAGATCACGCAGATGATTCTTGAACAATACAACAACAAGAGAATCAACGTGTTAGCACCAGTGGTGAGAGGCCGCAAAGGTCACTATAGAGATCTGTTCGAGCAGATTCGTCAGCAGGGATATATTAAGGTACGTGTCGACGGCGAGATACGTGAGCTCAGCTTCGGCATGCAGCTCGACAGGTATAAAACCCACGACATCGAGATCGTCATCGACCGTCTGGCGGTGCACGCCGACGCCATGGAACGCATAGTGAAATCGGTGGAGACAGCTTTTCGCCGAGGTAAGGGAATGCTGATGATTCTGGAAGAAGGAAGCACCGACGTACGTTACTTCAGCAAGCTGCTGATGTGTCCGACGACAGGCATCGCCTACCAGGACCCAGAGCCTAACACCTTCAGCTTCAACTCACCTTACGGCGCCTGTCCGAAATGTAACGGCCTCGGCAACATAGTGCAGGTCGATATGAAGAAGATAATCCCCGACCCGAAGCTGAGTCTGCGCAAAGGAGGCCTTGCACCGCTCGGAGAATACAAGAATAACTGGGTCTTCAACCAACTCGAGGTAATCGGAGCGAGATACGGCTTCACGCTCGACACGCCTATCAGCGAGATTCCGGAGAACGCCATGAGCATCATCCTCTATGGAAGCAACGAGTCGTTCACTGTGACAAAGGAATATCTCGGCACAAGTTCAACATACTCAATGCCTTTCGAGGGTGTCGTCAACGTCATCAAGAAGCAGAACGAGGACAACGCCCCTGCGTCAATCGCAAAGTGGGCTAACAGCTTCATGAACGAGACGGAATGTCCTGAGTGTCATGGACAAAGACTGAAAAAAGAGGCTCTTTATTTCCGTCTGAACGGCAAAAACATCGCCGAGCTGGCCGACATGG
>JAFZXR010000039.1 GCA_017616675.1 Bacteroidales bacterium | reverse complement strand
CCTTCAGGCGATGAGTTCCGTGCGATGGATGCCGCCACAATGGAAGCACAGGGTCTCGCCAAATCAGGACCATGGGTACTTATCGTTACTTACTTCTTCCTGACAGTCGCTGAGTTGTTCATCTCACCTCTCGGACTTTCGTTCGTTTCAAAGGTGGCTCCACGTCACATGGTTGGCTTATGACAGGGCTTGTGGCTCGGTGCAACAGCTATCGGCAACCTGTTCATCTTCGTCGGACCTCTCATGTACGACGCTTGGGACATCTGGGTATGCTGGGGAGTGTTCCTCGCCATCTGCGTTGTCTCGATGTCGGTGATGTTCGGCATGGTGAAATGGCTCGAGAAAGTTACAGCGTAACTTTAGTTTAGAGTTTAAAGTTTAGAGTTGGCAGTTGTAAGAGATTACAGCTGCCAATTTTTGTCTTAACTGGCGCGAAGCGAGGAATCTTTTTCAAATAATTCTTGACAAAAGGCAAAATTTCTTATCTTTGCATCAAGATACAACAAAAATTAAAATTATGAAATATATTGATTTTGAGTATATTATATCGCCGGAAAGAATGCGAAGGTATCTGATCGCATGCAATAATGACACTAAAAAAGCAATGACATTGTATAGATACAATTTGAGGTTATCGCAAGAAATGTATGCTGTAATTAGTTGTTTTGATGTTTCTCTCAGAAATAAAATAGATCTGGAAATGAAAAGCCATTATGGTAACAATTGGCTTAGAGATGCAATTATGCCAAATGGAATATTCAGTTCTGATTCGAGAGTAGATGGTACCAAAAAAATAATAAAAAAAGCATACAACAATTTATTAATTGCACGGAAATACTCACATTCAAGACTTCTGACAGAAATGGATTTTGGAATATGGAAATATATGTTCAACAACGTGCAATATAGACTCACCGGCAGATGTCTACTAAATATCTTCCCTAATAAACCGACATCCAACATTAATTTGAAATATAATAACGCATATATATTCAATGAACTGGACTTTGTAAATCATTTCAGAAATCGTATAGCCCATAATGAACCAATTTGTTTTGGGTGTACTAAAACCATTGACACTCAAAATGTTTTATATTGCTATAACATCATAATACGACTTTTCAATTGGATGGATATTGATTCGAAGCCTTTGCTTTACGGTTTGGATCATGTTAATACCGTCCTTGAAAAAATTTAAAAAAAACTAAAAAAATATGAGCTGGTATTAATAATTATTGTATCTTTGCAGCGTTAAGTCCAGACAGTCCCTGAGCAATCAAACTGCCGGGTATCGTATAAATCGGGTTTCATCGTTTGGTGGAACCCGTTTTTGTGGTATAATAGACAAAAGTAGTTGGTAAAATTTTTGTAAATACCATATTTTTCAAGCAAAAGGAGTAACTTTGATGAAAACGTTTTCATCAAAGTTACTTTTTTATGGCAAAAAACAGGAAAGAGAGATGCCCTGAATGCGGCTTTTGGGAGGTGATAAAATGGGGCTGTCAGGCAGGTCACCAGAGGTACAAATGCAAGAACTGCGGAAGCGTGTTCACGTTCAGAAGGAAGGACATTGCGAAGTCGAACAGGTTCGTGTGGTTCAAGTGGTGGATATTGGGCAAACAGACATTGGAGCAGATATCCGACCTGAGCGGATACAGCACGCGTCAGTTGTCAAGATGGTTTGACGAGTATCTGGAAAGATATCCCACATGGAAAATAAGGGCGAGCGAGAAGGTCAACCTGCTCATCGACGGCACGTGGTTCCCCAACAAGCTTTGTTTGGTCTTGTATCGTGACGACACTATTAAGGACACTGTTTTATACCGTCTTACCGATGATGAATGGGAGTCGGAGATTGAAGAGGATCTGCGCAACATACAGTCTTTGGGCATCAGGATAGAGAGTGTCACATGTGATGGCGGGAGGAACATCTTAAAGGCAGTAAAAGCAGCATGTCCGGACGCATCTGTGCAACGTTGTCTCGCACATATCCAGAGGGAATGTCTCACTTGGCTGACACAGCATCCGAAGAGCGAAGCCGGCATTGAACTCCACAACATTGTTAGCCTTATCTGCCGCATAGAGACACATAACGACATGCTATTCTGGCGGCAGATGCTCAGTGACTGGTACCTAAGACATGCCTCTTATGTCAACGCAAAAACAATAAAGAAAGAACCTTATCAAGAGTGGTTCACCCACAAAATGACACGCAAGGCTTACGTTCACATCTTAGGTGCGATGCCTCACATGTTCGCCTTCCTTGACAACACTCATATACCCAAGACTACCAACGCTCTAGAATCATTCTTTGGACACTTGAAGGAAAACATCTCTCCGCATCGGGGCCTGACGAAAAAACATTATCAGAATTATGTCAAATGGTATCTTTATTTTAGGACTGAAGCGTCCAAAAAAAGATAGGTGGCCAGGGCTATGTTGAGGAGCCCGCCACCTATCTTTTTTTTACCTGTCACCAACTATTTTTGGCAACATTACCTTTTTTTATTCTATCACGCCGCTACCTAAAACCACCGGCTCCGTGGCATGATAAATCGTCCCGAACTGTCCGCTTGCCACTCCCGATATCATCACGTCAGAATTAATTTTTAAACCTCTTTCGGTGATGCTGAGCGTGCCGGTGCGGAACTCCGGCTGGTGACGGATTTTGTATCTTATTTTCTGCCCTTCAACGAATTTTATCACTGGGTTCATTGCCTGAACGTCGACTAATTCGATGGTGTTAACGTATTGTGCTTCAGGGTCGTAGCCTTGTGAGACGTAGATGATGTTCTGGTCGGTGTCTTTCTTCACCACGAACCATGGACCACCGCCTAAGCCCAAGCCTTTTCGCTGACCAATGGTGTGAAACCAGAATCCTTTGTGCTTGCCGAGCTTCTTGCCGGTCTCGAGTTCTATGATGTCGCCTTCTTTTTCGCCTACGTATTCGCGGATGTAGTCGTTGTAGTTGATTTTTCCAAGGAAGCAAATGCCTTGAGAATCATGGCGCTGTGCACTTGGAAGTCCGTATTTCTCCGCTAGCAGGCGAACTTCGCTCTTGGGAATGCCTCCAACAGGAAACATGGCTTTTTTAAGTTGAGCGTATGTGATCCTCGCTAAGAAATCGGTCTGGTCTTTGAAGGTGTCGACCGCCGTTCCGAGCCATGCAACTCCATCAGCGTCAATCCATTGCTGAGCGTAATGTCCGGTTGCGATGCGGTCGAACTGATAGCCTGCCTTTTCATCAAAAGCACCAAACTTTATGAATCTGTTGCACATCACATCGGGATTTGGTGTGAGACCTTTGCGCACCGAGTCCATTGTGTATTGTGCCACGCGGTCGTAATACTCTTTTTGCAGGTCGACGATATCGAACTTGCAGCCGTATTTCTTTGCGATGTAAGTGGTGATCTCAATGTCTTCCTCCGAAGGGCAGTCCATGAGGTCTTCCTTGCCTTCGAGTCCGATTTTTATGTAAAAGATATGAGGATCAATGCCTTGCTCTTTGAGGAGTGGCACAATAACAGAGCTGTCGACGCCGCCTGAAACCAATGCAGCTACTTCCATCGTTTATTAGCGCTTCTCGTGAATGGTTCTTTTTACAGGGATGGTAAAGCCATAATGACCGCCCATCTCGGTCTCCGCTGAGCCGTAAATGCCGCCGTTGCGTTTGCCTTTGTAAGCTGCCCACATTCTGTCGCCGTATGAGAAATGCCACCACTCGGCAGGGAAATTCACGAAGCCTTGTTTTTTCATCATTTTGACGAGTTTTTTGCGGTTTTTTCTTTGCTCCTTGGTGATGTGGCTGTTGTATGTGAACGTTGCATCGTTGAATTCGTGGAACTTCGTACCGAAGTCTAAGTCTTTGCCATTGTCGTCGCATAATGCCAAGTCGACAGCGCCGCCTGTCTCGTGACCTCCGATGCTGCCTTTAGGATCAGCGGTTTTGTATTTCGCAAGCTTCATCGCCTCATGACGACCGATTGTCGGGTCTTCAGCCGTAATCTGTGCTATGACGGCCTCAAAAGCTTCGCTCATCTTTATTCTTGAACGGAAAGTGTTGTAAATCTTAAGGTTAACACCTTTTGGAAGGTTATCGGCAATTCTGTAAAGCTTGAAAAGCACTTCTTTTCTGATGAGATTCGGCTCTTCCAGCGTTTCTGTGTTGAAGATTATGTGCTTGTGTGGAAGGAAGTCGACGAGCGGATCGAAGCATTCGTGCACATGAACCTTGCTGACGTAATGTCTCGACATGACTCTTCTGAGTCCGATGGCATAAGTGAAATGATGCCAATGGAATCTCATATGTCTTCTCCTTCTTTTCGATTTAAAGAACCAGCCAATCCAAATAAGAATAATGATTCCGATAAATCCTAAAATGAAGTACGGAATATTGTCAATAAAAAAATCTTTGTGGTCGATGAACCAAATAACTATTTTATCGAGCATATCTTAAATCTTTATTTCAACACTAATCGGGCAATGGTCGGAATGCTTGGCTTCCGGCAGTATCGCCGCATTTAACAATTTATCTTTTAATGAATCTGTAACTATATGATAATCAATACGCCAACCTTTGTTGTTCTCTCTTGCGTTGGCACGATAGCTCCACCATGAATAATGATTCGGCTCCTTGCAAAGGTGACGGAAACTGTCAATATATCCATCGCTCAAAAAATCGGTGAACCACTGACGCTCCTCTGGCAAAAAGCCTGAATTAGTGGCGTTTCTGACAGGGTCGTGGATATCGATAGCCTCATGGCAGATGTTGTAATCGCCTGAAAGTACAAGGTTCGGACGCGTTTTTCTCAACTCGTTGACATATTTTCTGAAGAAATCGAGCCATTCCATCTTGAAATCCTGACGTTCCTCACCTGTAGTTCCCGAAGGATGATACACGCTGACGACCGACAAATCACCGAAATCGGCTCTCAAAAAACGGCCTTCATCGTCATATTTTTTGTTGTTCATCCCAAAAACAACATTGTCGGGCTCCATTTTCGTGAGAAGTCCAACTCCGCTGTAGCCTTTTTTCTGAGCTGAGAACCAATAGCAATGATATCCTATCGCCTCAAACTCCATCACCGGAATCTGATCTGGCGTAGCCTTAAGCTCCTGAAAACAAACGACATCCGGCGAGACAGCCTCAAGCCACTCGAGCAATCCTTTCGAGATCGCAGCACGAATGCCATTAACATTATAACTAATGATTCTCATATGCACTCCTCTGTCATTCCGAGCACAGCGAGGAATCCTCAGTCGAAATGACAATGCAAAAATAGTAAATTTTTTAATAAAAAATAGTAATAATAGAAAATCATTTTTTATTTTTGCGATGTGAGATTAAGATTTAAGACACGGTCAAAGCTTTTCTTTAAGTCATTGAATAAGTGGCGGTTAGCTCATTTATCCGATAGGCGGTTCATGATACTTTTGGCCGTCCCGACAGGTTTTTTGGCAGGCGTAGCAGCTGTGCTGATAAAATTTCTAACCCACACATTACGCGATCTGTTCTTTTACATCAGGACTTTAGACAGCAATTTCGATCTTCTGTTTTTTGTTTTGCCAGCAGTAGGTATCTTATTGACAATCATTACGATACGATATGTAATCCGACGAGAGGTCGGACACGGAATCCCAGGACTTTTGTATGCTTTGTCGCGAAATAAAGGCATTGTGAAACCTTATACAACCTTTGCCTCAATTATCACAAGTGCTTTGACGGTTGGCTTCGGTGGATCTGTCGGATTGGAAGGCCCTTCTGTGTCGACAGGCGGCTCTATTGGCTCGAACATCGGTCAGCTTTTGAAGCTTAACCAAAAGCAAATCAATGTGTTGATAGGCATGGGTGGCGCGGCAGCATTGGCGTCGATTTTCCAAGCTCCTATAACCGGAGTTATCTTCGCGATGGAAGTCTTCATGATCGACATCTCGATGACGGCGCTTGTACCTATTATTATATCGGCATTTTGCGCAATTCTCACCTCATATTATTTCCTTGGAAAAGCTGTTGAATACGATATCACAATAGCTGAGTCGTTTGTCCCATCTAACTCGTTGTATTACGTGGGTTTAGGTATCGTGGTTGGACTTGTCTCCGCCTATTTCATGAAGGTTTATTTCAGTGTCGGAAAGAAATTCGGAAAGATTGAAAACCCTTGGCAGCGCTTTGTTATCGCGGCATTTGGTCTCGGTGCTTTGATCTTCCTGTTCCCGTCGTTGTACGGTGAGGGTTACGAAACAATCAACGCTGCGCTAAATGGCAAGTCGGACATGATTTTGTTAAACTCTATTTTTGAGCCGTTCAACGATAACATCTGGATTGTGATATTGATTTTTGTGGTGATAATTCTATGCAAGGCCTTTGCGACTTCGCTCACGTTTGCTGCTGGTGGCGTTGGCGGCACATTCGCTCCGGCTCTGTTCCTCGGCGCAATGACTGGTTTGGTTTATGCATTGGTTGTCAATGAGTTGGGAGGTAATCTTGATGTCGGTAAATTTGCCCTCGTGGGAATGAGCGGTCTTATCGCAGGCATGCTGCACGCTCCTCTGACGGGTATCTTCCTCATAGCGGAAATCACCAACGGCTATTCACTTATGGTGCCGCTGATGGTCGTGTCGGCATTGTCGTTGGCAATCAACAGGATGTTCTTCAAAGAGTCGATTTACACGCAAAGTATAGCCGAAAAAGGTGTCAAGGTGTCGTTCAATAAAGACGAAACCATTATTAACATGATGACATCCAGTCACTTAATTGAGACTAATTTTAGCACGATAAGACCTGAAAAAACTTTGGGCGATTTGATTCCAATCATAGCGTCTTCACAGAGAAATATCTTCCCTGTGGTGGCTGAAGATGGCGAGTTCAGAGGTCATATCTTGTTCGACGATGTGCGACAGTTTATGTTCGACACCTCACTTTATGGCACTTCTGTCGAGAAAATCATGGTTTATCCTGATTATGTCATCAATTACGATGAGCCGATGGAGAGCATCGTGCAGAAATTCGAGGAATCGCACAAATACAATATCGTGATTGTCGATAACGGCAAGTACCTCGGTTACATTTCCCGCGCAAATGTCTTCACTGCTTATCAGGCGACTTTGAAGGAGATTTCAGCTGAGTAGGATGTAAAAATTTCTCAACCCAGAGCATCCACATTAGGAAGATTACCACGTAGAACATTATCTTAAAGATAACGTCGTGAGCTAATGCGAAACCATGCGGGAAAGGTCTTAAAAACAAGGCGATTCCGACTACTCTTACCACGTTTGTGAGCTCCACAATTACGAGGCCGAGTGGGATATACCAAGCTTTGTGTTTCCATGGTCCGGGAAAAATGAGCATGAGGAAGAGCCAATGCATCCATTGTTTGAGGCAGGTGCATTCCGGCGCCACTGTGACCATAGAATAAGTGCCTTCGTTGTTCATGAAAGCGATTGTCTGGTCTTTCGTAAAGAAATCCATCCTGAAAATGTGTTCTAAAGTCCAGGTACTTTGGTCGAAAAGCAAAGCTGAGGCCCAAGCGAAAAGCTTGTCGACAGTGCCTTTTATCGGCCAATAATCCATGTATTCATTCCAGATCACATAAAGGATATGAAAGCTGAAAATCAGCACAAAAAACAGTCCCACGTCGAATAGCGACTGATATCGCTTGTCGGCGTAAAGCTCCTTGATCCTATCTTTATTTATACTTTTCAACTCTCAACTATTTAATGCGGTAGCCAACAGTTAATTGTACAGCGCTTGTTGTCGATTTCGCATCTTTATAACGATACTTAACCTCTTTGTCTTCTTTAAGATAATAAGGTTCTTTAATCTTCAAAATATCCATGAAACCGAGTGCGTAACGTGCTGAGAAAAACACATTGCCCCAATAGCAAGTCAGACCTCCAAGAGCACTGATATTCAATGGGTTATATTCTTTTTCACTATCATAAACTGTAGATTCATGAAGGATGCCGAGTTCTGCGTTTTTAATCATCCTGAAGCAATAGCTTGGCTGTACACCGAGGTCCACCGAAAGATATTTTATTGGCTGAATCTTTACAAGCACCGCAGCGCTGAGATTGCTTGTCTTCATGTTTGCCTTGTAATCATAAGTGGTGATTTCTCCGCTATAACCCGTTTGGTCGACTGTGCCTTTCAAAATGTAACCATATTGATTATAAATGAGTTCAAACTGAAGACCTACCATATCGCTGGGTTTATATTCAAAAAATCCTCCGATGATAAATCCGCCGTTAGACCTGACAGAAGCATTGTCAACGACAGGAAATGATGCGTCATATCCAGTGGTATCGTGGCTTGATGGATTGATAATGGGAACAGGAGTAGGCCGTCTGCTGTCATCGTAATAAAAACCATTGTCGAGGTTCATCTTGTTAACGCTACCACCTAGAAACAGTCCATAATGCATCTCTTCCTGAGCCGAAATTTTCAGTCCGAATATTGCCAAAAGGCAGATTAAAAACGTAAGTTTCCTATTCATTTTTCAAAAAATTTTTTACAAAAGTAAGCAAAAA
Source organism: Bacteroidales bacterium (assembly GCA_017616675.1). Next base: position 1,120 of record JAFZXR010000039.1, on the reverse strand, counting down.
AAATAAAAAGCAGTATATTTGTAAGTTTTTTTAATGAAATTTTTATGAATTTGAAAGTCACATGCATTCAAAACGACGTCATCGCAAGAGATCCGGAGGCTAACCGCCGTCATCTCGACGAGATGCTGAAAAGCGTTGATAACACTGATGTTATAGTGTTTCCGGAGACGTTTACGACGGGCTTTCCTGCCGATCCGAATCTGTTTGCTGAAGAGCTTGGTGGTGTGACGATGGAGTGGATGGAGAAAGTCGCTCGAGAGAAGAATTGCGCTGTCTGCGGAACTATCTTGACAAAAGCCGGCAGTCACAAATGCTGCCAAAACGCACCCAAAGAAGGCTTCTACAACAGTTTCATTTGGATGGAGCCTAACTGGAAGTTTTACATATATAATAAGAGACATCTCTTCACCATGGGAGGTGAGATCGGGCTGAATCGTGGAGAGGAGCGCATCACAATCGAGTATAAAGGCTGGCGAATCAGGCCGTTTGTGTGCTACGACATGCGTTTCCCGGTGTGGAACAGAAATAGCTTCAAAGACGGAAAGTTTGAGTATGATTTAGCGATTTACACTGCCGAATGGCCAGAAAAAAAATCGGAGGTTTGGAACACACTGCTGAGAGCAAGAGCGATTGAAAATCAATCATATATCGTAGGCGTGAATCGTGTTGGCATTGACGACAGCGACATAAAATATAAAGGCGAGAGCATGATTTTGAACATGAAAGGACGAGTTGTGGCGCAGGCCAACGAAGGCGAAAACGTGTTCTCAGCTGAATTAAATAAAGAGGAATTAACAGCGTTTAGAGAATACTTTAGAGTATCAGCTGACTGGGATTGATTTACTCTAAACTTTAAACTCTAAACTCTAAACTAAATAAAATGGATATAATAATTGCTGGAGACGGTGAAGTTGGCATGCACTTGGCGGAGGCCTTGGAGCGCAGCGACCATAACATTACCATCGTGGACCCTCACGAGGAACTTTTGAAGATGATGGAATCGCACTCCGACCTTATGACGATTGCCGGAGATTCCACTTCTATCAAGGTTTTACAGAAAGCCAACGTTAAGAAGGCCGACATGGTCATCGCGGTGCTTCACGACGAGCATATCAACCTG
>JAFZXR010000038.1 GCA_017616675.1 Bacteroidales bacterium | reverse complement strand
TGCATGTAATATGCAGTGTCTGCTGCGTATTCCATCTCTTTAATCTCGATGTCGCTCTTGATCTCGCGTAGGCTCACGATGGCCTCGATGAGCAGCTGGCTGACGTAGTTTTCGACCTCGTAGACGTCGATATCCATGTAGTTGGCGATCTTGATGGTGGTGTCGCCACGATAAGGTGGAGTGATGTGGATCATACGGCCTTTCTCCATCTGTTCGCGGATGAATTCCGGGAAGCGGTTGATGTCGCGGCAGTCTTTGATGCCAATCATCTCGCCCTGTTCAGGCAATGACGGCAGCGGACCGCACCAGATCACGTCGTCGATGGTGACTTCCTGTCCGAAGAGTATCTCCTCGCCGCTTTCGAAGTCGATGACGCCCACCAGATCAGGATGGTTCAATCCGAAGAAATATGCGAAGTTGCTGTCCTGACGGTAATGATAGGTGTTGTCGGGGTAGTTCATCGAAGCCTCGTCGTTGGCCACGAAGAATGCGATGCCTTTATTCATCAGCTTTTTCAGGGCAGCTCTGTTTTTTACATAAAAATCTTTTGTAAACATAGCTTAATATTTTTTGATATTAATATTCGATTTTATCAGTCTTTTCCGACCAAAGGCGGAATGAGCGCAGTGCTTCGTCGCGCAGCAGCGGAATAATTGGGACTGTGCGTTTCTCCATCGGACGGTCGAGTTCCTCATAGATGAAGTCGTCGGCGAAGTCGATGTCGCGCGCGTCTTTGCGGTCGTTTCCGTAGAAAATCTTGCTGATATGCGCCCAATAGATGGCTCCGAGGCACATCGGGCATGGCTCGCAGGAGGTGTAGATGGTGCATCCCGTGAGGTCGAAGGTGCCGAGCTTGCGGCAGGCCTCGCGGATGGTGCTCACCTCGGCGTGTGCCGTCGGGTCGTTGTTGATAGTCACGGAGTTAGAGCCGCCTGCGATGATCTCGCCGTCTTTCACTATGACAGCGCCGAAAGGACCGCCGCCACGTTTGACGCTCTCGTCGGCCAGACGGATGGCCTCACGCATGAACTGTTTATCTTTTTCAGTAATTTCCATAGTTTAGAAGTTCCATTTGATACCTGCAGCAGGTGCCACTGTAAGACCTTTGTTCTTGTGGAATTCGAGGTCGCTGCGCCAGCCGCCGGCAAAGTTATAAGCAAACTCCACCTCGCCGCCGATGTTGAGGTTAGGGCATCCAAAGAGACTGCCGATGTTGTACCATAGCTGTGGTTCGCTGATGAAGACGCATTGTGTTTTCTCGACGTTGCCTTCCGGGTCAGCCCAAGCGCAGTTTTCCCACCAGAAATCGGCGAAGCCGCTGAATGTCAGACCTTTAGCTCCGAAGATGTCGGCGCAGCCCCACACGATGGTGAACTGCAGCGGCACGTCGCTGACCTTATCCCAAGGACGTACGGCAGGGTCCATCTTATCGAGGTCTTTCTGACCGCTGATGCGCTTATACAACACCTCGAGTGTAAGGGTGTATCTGAAATCTTGAGAATGCAGGAAATACTCGGCACCGAAGAGCCAGGCGTTGCTTGCAAACTGTCCGCCGTTCCATTCGACGTGGGCGCTCAAAGCTCCGAGTTTGGTGTCCTGCCAGAAGTTGAGGCCGCGAGCGATCTCGGTGTAGTAACCTGTCGGTCCGTTGAGCTTGTCGGGATGATAGATATCGGTGAAGAAGAATGTGCTTCCCCAGTTGTCTGTCTTGAACATCTCGAGGGTTGTGGTGAGGTGCTCTCGGTTAAAGTCGTACTGTTCCTGAATGTTGACCTGCGCTTTGGCGCAAAATGCGGTAGCGACGAGGGCTACGAATAATAAGATCTTTTTCATTTTTATAATTTATTTGTTAATATTCATTCTAGTTCGTCATTTCGACTGAAGCGAAGCGAAATGGAGAAATCCTTTTTAGAATAAGCTTTTGCGAAAAGAGGATTTCTCGACTTCACTTCACTACGTTACGTTCCGCTCGAAATGACGTCGGGCTCAATTGCCAGGTCGCCAAAGAGGTTAACTGGCTCATTATCAGTGATTAAGATGTCGTCTTCGAGACGGATTCCGATGCCTTCCTCGCGGATGTAGAGGCCTGGCTCGCACGAGAGAATCATTCCCGGGGCGAATGGCTCATACTTGTCGAGGTTGTCGTGGCAGTCGAGGCCGATGTGATGCGCCATGCCGTGCATCAGGTATTTGCGGTAGAGTGGATTTGCAGGGTCTTGATTATCAACGTCTTGCTGAGTAAACAGACCGAGTTTTATCATCTCTTTTTCCATCAGCTGGTAGGTCGTCTGGTTGATTTTGTCGATCGTGCCGCCGACTTTATACAGCTTCGTAATCTCTTTTTTCACTCTTAAAACCGCTTCGTAGCACTCTCTTTGACGAGGCGTGAACTTGCCGTTAATCGGGATGGTCCTGCTCAGGTCGGAGGCGTAGTTCATATATTCGCAACCCATGTCGAAAAGCAGTAACTCATTGTCGTTCAATATGCTATCGTTCTTCGAGTAATGCAGACAGCAGGCGTTTTTGCCGCCGGCGACGATAGGGTGGAAGGCGTGACCAGAGGCGTTGTTCATCTTGAAGATGTATTCCATCTCGGCTTGCATCTCGTATTCGTAACGCCCAGGTTTTACTGTCTTTAAGCAATGCAAGAACGCTTTTCCGGTGATGTCGCAGGCGTGTTTTATAATCTCGATTTCTTCTTTCGATTTAATCTTGCGAAGCTTATTCAAGATAGGTGCCGAACGGTCGAAGGTGTGCAGCGGATATTGCTCTTTAATCTCTTTCACGAAACGGTCTTGAATCGTCACCACCTTCGTCTCGAAACGCGAGTATTCGTAAAGGTTAAGATACACCTTTGAACTGCTGAGTATCAATTCTTTAAGTACGTCGTTGAAGCTGTCGGCGTACATCACGTTTTGGCAGCCTGAGAGCTCTTTCGCCTGTTTTGCGTCGAGCATCTCGCCCCGCCAGATGGCTTTAGTCTCGCTGTAAGGCTCGATAAACAGGATCTCGCGCATCTCGGTTTTCGGATGGTCGGGATAAAGAATCAAATATGCGCCTTCGCGGTCGATTCCCGTAAGGTAGAAGAAATCGGAGTTCTGCCTGAAAGGATAGCACTGGTCGCCATTGCGCGGCATCTCCTCGTTGGCGGTGAACACAGCGATGGCATTCTTCGTCATCATCGACGCGAAGTTACTGCGATTTCTGGCAAAAAACGCATTCGGTATATTATTTATCGACATCTATCTGCTGTTATATTCGTAGTTAAACAATTTGATGCCCACGGTGAGGCTGAACATGTTCTGGCGTGTGTTTTCCATCATATAATGATGACCGCCTATCTCAACATACTCTCTTTCGAGGATGTTTGTCAAGCCGAAGGTATAGGTGAGGTCGAGGGTGAACATCATCACGTCGACGCCCACGTTGAACGCTCCTCCAAAGGTCCATTTGTTGGGCTCGATATCAAGACTTTGGTTGTTATAGTTGTTCTCGTTGGCATCGTCGACCACGTAATAAACCACCAATCCGGCGGTAGCCCTCGCCTTGATCAGCGGGCTGTCGAAAAACTGGTAGCCGCCCATCATCGGGAACGCCAGACTTTGCTGCTTTGTCTCGAGACTTACATTCAGATGAGTGGAATCGGTGCCTTCGAGACTGAAAATCTGAGCGGTCTTGAAAAGCATGATCTCAGGCTGGAGAACGAAATCGTTTATCACCAGGCGGCCGAAGCCTCCCAATATCAAGTGATTAGCTATACTTGCGTCGATATCGGCTCTGGATGCCGACAAATGTGTAGTTTGATAACCTATCTGTCCTCCTACATGAACGCCAAATCCCTCTGCCCTTGACAGAATGCTGAAAAGAAAAAATATTATGACAAATATTAATTTTTTCATCTATATTTTCTGCGTTATCAAATTTTTATTATTTTTGCAAAGATATTTAAAATTATTAAACTATAACACAAATATGAAAAAGAAATTTTACATTCTGCTGCTCGCGATGATCGTTTCGTTTGCTGCTAACGCACAACGTTTTGAGTATCAATTAGGTTTAAAAGGTGGTATTGGCGCGTCATTCTTGTCGACCAACTCCGATGCCGTGATAGGTAAAGATCCGGGCGTATGCTATAAATTCGGCTTCACCGGAATCAAATATTTCGGCGAGAACTACGGCTTCACGACCGGTTTCAACATCATGGGCAGCAATATGGGTTATAAAGTTGCCGATTCATTGGGCGTTGAGTCAAAGAGAAGCATCAGCAACACATACGTTCAGGTGCCTTTCCTCTTGAAGATGAAGACCGAGACTTTCTCCGATAAATTCAGCGTCATCGGCGAAATCGGTTATGGTCTGAATATCAACGTAAGCAATAACGAAAAAGGCGATAACAAACACTCATATCGTGCTCTTTGCAGCTCGTTTATCCTGCACCTCGGCGTTGAGATGGAAGTGATGACACACAGCACACTTCAGCTGATGCTGGCTTACGACAACAACTTCACTACGATGATGTCGATGAGCAGCGACAAATACACGATGAGCAACATGTGTTTTGAAATCGGATTCCTGTTCTGATGAAGATCACATTAGCGCAGATTGCCAGTGTTGCTGGCGATATCGAAGGCAACGTGACTAAAATAGTAGAGGCGGCTCACAGGGCTAAAGCCTCTACTTTAGTTATATTCCCTGAGCTCGCGGTGAGCGGAATTTGCTCTGCCGAAATGCTTAAATCGCCTGGTTTTATTGAGAAATGTGAGAAGGCGTTGGATAAAATCGCAGCCGAATGCGAGAATATAGGCCTGCTCGTTGGCTGCCCTGTTGGGAAATACAACGCGGCGGTATATCTCTTCCAAGGTCAGCGTAAGGTGTTCAAAAAGAAATACTTAGAAGATTTTGAACGTGGCGTTTTTGAGCCTTCCGATGGCGATGAGCTGCTGCAAATTGGCTGTCATAAATATGCTGTGACTATTGGCAAAGACCTTGAAAACACTAACGATGACGAGTTCTTGCTGACAAACCGTGTTGACGAGCTGATGCCACTCAGCCCTGATATCATCGTCAATATCGCCGCCGTCAAAGGTGGCGCGGATGTCTCGAGAAAACGTCGTAACGCATTGAGACAGAACGTGCTGAAGACCGAGCGCCCGCTGGTGTTTGTCAACAGCGTGGCACCAAAAAAAGAAGCCACCTTTGACGGCGGCTCTATGATCTTCGGCTACGAAAGCTATGTCGTGGCGTCGGCTCCATTCTTCGAGGAGGCTGTCGTTGACGTCAACCTCGAATGTCTCATCTCGATGAAACACGAAGACGAGCAGCAGGACTACGTCTTATAACCTCTCCAAAGTCGTTTTTATCAACTTCTCGACGTAAGGATGATAGTCGGCGGAGAACTTCTCCGTGACGCGGTTGGCTATTGCCACGCAGATAGTTAAACAATTGTGCCCCAACATCTTACCAAGGCTGAACAATGCCGACGACTCCATCTCGAAGTTACAAACTTTCCATCCTTTATATTCAAATTTCTCAATATCCGGGTTGATCTGCGGATAGGTGAGCTCGAGGCGAAGCGAGCGTCCCTGAGGTCCGTAGAATCCTGGCGACGTGGCTGTGATGCCTTGATGATAACCCTTGGCGAGACGGTCGAAGAGCTCTTTCGAACTCTCCACGATGTATGGCTTCGGGAGGTCGGTAGGATACTTCATGTCGCGGATGAAGGCATCAGTCATGTCTTTTTCAATCACTTCGTTACGCTCTTTGTAGAAGTAGGCGAGACCGTCCAAGCCGATGGCGAAGCGCGATGCCACGTAGCTGTCGTCGACGCCGATCTCAGGCTGCAAGGCGCCGCAGGTGCCCAGACGCACGAGGTTGAGCGCACGGTGTTCCTTCTTCGGAGTGCGGGTCTTGAAGTCGATATTAGCCACGGCGTCGAGCTCGTTGACCACGATATCGATGTTGTCGGTGCCCATGCCGGTCGACAAGGCCGTGATGCGCTTGCCTTTGTAAGTGCCAGTGTGCGTTACCAGTTCGCGGTTCTGACGCTTGTATTCGATGGTGTCGAAATAACTCGAAACCATTGCCACACGGTCGGGATCGCCAACCAAAATCACATTGTCGGCAAGCATCTCCGGGAAGAGATTCAGATGATATATCGCGCCCTCATTGTTGAAGACGAGCTGTGAGCCAGGGATGGGTTTAGTATTCATATCCAGTCAAATGTTAAAAATTTTTTACAAAATTAATCATTTTTTTGCAAGTTGTGTTAAAAAATGTTAAAAATGAAAAACATAAAATATTAATGTTTAATTTTGTAACGTTTTAAGATAAAAATTGTTGTAAGTTATATTAAAAAATGAAGAGAGATAACGATTTTGTGAAGGCTAAGCTCATCTCCATCGGCGACGAGCTGCTGATAGGGCAGGTGGTGAACACCAACGCCGCATGGCTTGGTAATATATTGACAACCAATGGAATAGAAGTGATTTCCACTTTGACTATCGGCGATGGCGAACGCGACATTGTGGAGGCCTTGGATGCCTGCTCCGATGTTGACATTATCGTCATGACGGGAGGATTGGGTCCTACGGCCGACGACATCACCAAGCCGACCTTGTGCAAGTATTTCGGTACCGAACTGGTGTTTTGTCAGGATGCCTACGACAACGTGATGAGCATCTTCAAGAAACGCGGCTACCAGATGACCGAGCGCAACCGCGGACAGGCGTTTATCCCGAAGTCGTGCACCTACATCCCAAACCGTTATGGCACAGCGCCTTGCATGTGGTTTGAGAAGGGCAAATCGGTGTTTATCTCTATGCCGGGCGTGCCTTTTGAGATGAAAAACGTGTTCGAGCAGGAGATTCTGCCGAAGCTGTTGAAGCATTTCGAGGTGACTCCTTATATTAATAAGGTCGTGATGACGACAGGTGTGGGCGAGTCGTTTCTTGCCGACAAGATCAAAGACTGGGAAGACGCTTTGCCCGACTTCCTCTCGCTGGCTTATCTGCCGCAGTATGGCATTGTGCGTCTGCGTTTGGAAGGCCGTCACCCTGATCGTGAGTTTTTACAGCAAACCATTGATAATGAGATAGATAAGTTGACGAAACTCATTGGTGAACATATCTTCGGATACGACGACAAGCCTATCGCGGAGGCGGTTTTGGAGAAGCTCAAGGCGGCAGGATTGACTTTGGCGAGTGCCGAGAGTTGTACAGGCGGGACGATAGCGAAGATGATCACAGCTATCCCGGGCAGTTCCGACGTTTTCAAAGGAACGGTGGTGTCGTATGCTACCTCGGTGAAGGAAGAAGTTCTGGGTGTTAGCCATGACGATGTTGAGAGGTATACCGTTGTCAGTCAGCAGGTTGCGGAGCAGATGGCGGTGGGCGTGAGAGCGTTGCTGAAGACTGACATCGCAGTGGCGACAACAGGCGTTGCAGGTCCTGGCGGCGGTACCGAGGAGAATCCCGTCGGCACAGTGTGGATTGCAGTGGCTGGATCGAAAGGAGTCATCTCGAGAAGGTTTAATTTTGGTAAAGATAGAGGTAATAATATAGAACGTGCGTCTATTACAGCACTTGAAATGGTTAGAAAATATGAATAGACTATTATTTGCTTTTTTAATTCTTATTTCTTTTGTGTCCTGCACAAAATCAGCGGGTTACAAGAAGAAGTTGAATGTGCCGTATCAGAAGATGGAGCCGCAGAAGCTGGAGATAGTCGAGTTTAACAAGGTGCTTTTTGGTCTCGATACCGCCAATTTTGAAGCCGAATATCGGGCGATTTTGCCGCAGTTTGAGGCGTTTTTGATTGAAAATCCGAGCGAGGAGGAAGTGGGCTACATGAAAGATTTTGTTACCGATACTTTCATGCTGAAAATCAATAAGTTAGTGTGTGAGACTTTCCCTGATATCGATAAGGTTTCGGAAGATATCAAAGGCGTTTATCAGCATTACAGATATTATTATCCCGATTTCGAGGTGCCTCCGACCTTCGCTTACGTCTCGGGCATCTATTCCAACAGACCTCACAGCATCGACGACGAAAGTGCTTTGATTGGCTTGGATTTCTACCTGAGTAACAAGGACTTTGTATACGACAAGCTCGGCTTCCCGAGATATCAGTCGCGGCGCCTTCAGCCCGCCTATCTGACGCGCGACTTCGCCGAGGAGCTTTATCATTACGCCTTTGGCAACCGTATCAACCAGAAAACCGTGATTGACGAGATGGTCGCGCAGGGTAAGATGCTGTATTTCATCGAGGCGTTGAACCCCGCCTTGCCCGACTCGATAATCCTTGGCTATTCGACGCCGCAGATGGAGTGGGCGCAGGATAACGAAGGCGCTGTGTGGGCAGCTGTGGTGGGCAATAACATGTTGTTTACCAATAACGTCGACAACAAACGGATGCTGTTCAACGACGGTCCGTTCACTGCCCCGTTTGGCGATGCCTCGGCGCCGCGACTGGGCGACTATATAGGGTTACAAATCGTCCGCTCATTCATGACAAACAACGATGAAACGCTGCAAGACCTGATGAAAACCACTGATTATCAGGATGTTTTCCAGAGGTCACAATATAAACCGAGAAAATGACAATTAACAATAATTATTAACAATTAACAACTATTAGTAACTAAAAACCAAAATTATGTTGGTAAAAACTTTTGGAAGTGCCTTAAATGGCATAGATGCTATTACTGTAACAATTGAGGTCAACATTGACCGCGGAGTGCAATTTTTTCTTGTCGGACTGCCCGACAGCGCCGTGAAAGAGAGTCAGCAGAGAATTGAATCGGCGTTGAGTAACAATGGGTTAAAGTATCCGAAGCGGAAGATTACGATAAACATGGCGCCAGCCGACATCCGAAAGGAGGGTTCGAGTTATGATCTTCCTCTCGCGATTGCCATCCTCGCCGCCTCGGAGCAGGTGAGCGTGGATTTGCTTGATAAATATGTCATAATGGGGGAGTTGTCGCTCGACGGCAGCATCAACCCGATAAAAGGAGCGTTGCCTATAGCCATCAAGGCGGCTGAAGACGGATTCAAGGGCGTAGTGGTGCCCAAAGCTAATGCGAACGAGGCGGCGGTGGTCGAAGACATTGAAGTTTACGGCGTCGAGACGCTGATGGACGTCATCAACTTCTTCAATGGTTTTCATCATCTCGAGCCCACGAAGCTGGACCTCGAAGCAGAGGAGAGATCCGACGTCTACGAGCTCGACTTCGCCGACGTGCGCGGGCAAGAAAACATCAAGCGGGCGCTTGAAGTTGCTTCCGCGGGATCACATAACGTGATTCTCATAGGCCCGCCAGGTTCGGGTAAGACCATGTTAGCCAAGCGGTTACCAACAATTTTGCCCCCGATGACGCTGAAAGAATCGCTCGAGACCACGAAGATCCATTCCGTGGTCGGGATGCTGGGTCACGGTGTCTCGCTGATGCGCACGCGGCCGTTCCGAAGTCCGCATCACACCACGTCGTATGTCGGATTAGTCGGCGGCGGCACTTATCCGCAGCCCGGTGAAATCTCATTGGCCCACAACGGAGTGCTCTTTCTCGACGAATTGCCGGAGTTCAAACGTCAAGTACTCGAGGTCCTAAGACAGCCAATGGAAGACCGCCAAGTTACAATTGCCCGAGCCAAGCAGACGGTGGAGTTTCCGGCGAATTTCATGCTCGTGGCCGCGATGAATCCTTGTCCGTGCGGCTATTACAACCACCCGACGAAACAATGCACCTGCAAGCCAGGACAGGTCGAGACATATCTCTCAAGAATCTCTGGGCCTTTGCTCGACCGCATCGACTTGCATATCGAGACGTTCCCGATACCATACGAGGAACTTGCAACGAAGAAACCCGGTGAGAAGAGTGCCGTGGTTCGCGAGCGTGTGGTGAAAGCCCGAATGATTCAGGTTGAGCGCTTCGCCGATGTGCCCGGCATCCATTGCAACGCGCAGATGACTGCCAAGATGATTCAGAAATACTGCGACCTCGACGCTCAGTGCGGACTTTTACTGAAAAATGCCATGGAACGCCTCGGGCTATCGGCTCGCGCAAGAGACAGGATTCTCAAGGTCTCACGCACAATAGCCGACCTTGCCGGATCTGAAAACATCCAGCCCGAGCACCTCGCCGAAGCGATACAATATCGTAGTTTGGATAGAGAAAATTGGGGGAAATAAAACCCCCAATTCTTTAATTCGCATCATGAACGAGTCGGACGCTGTGTCCTACACATCTCGAATCATCTTTTGTCAACCAATGGCTGCCATTGGTAAAATAAGTATAGTATGCTCTTGACTCAGGACTGTCCCAATTATAATAAGTTGCCGTCCAATAGCTGCATTCATTGTTAAATTCGCCGACATTGGTGCCGTTTCTAAAACCTGCAGCAGGCAAGAATACTGCACCGGCCATTTCAAGTGTCGGCCAATCGGCTAAGCTAATTTCATTGCTTTCGTACCATCCGCTGTTAGGATTTTGTAAGCTGTAAATGCTCGGATTCCAGTTGTCAGGTAGGAGAACTACGCCATTAACGCCATTAACGCACGCCTCAGCGAAACGGATTCCGTAAGTTGTTGTACGGTTATATAAAAGATAACGCATTTCGTCTTGAGTCAAAGTGCGCCACATTCCTGCCGAGTGTCCGCCATTGCTGATGCTGTTGTAAACGCCCCAGTCGCTGTTGGCATATTCGTCGACCAGAGAATAAGTGCCGACCGGACCATACCAAGATCCATTGACATTATCGGAGCTGTAAGGCTGATAAAACACGTTGCCGTTGTTCCATCCGCTGGTGCCCCATCCGAACAAGTCAATCCATCCGCTGTACGAAGATGAGATATGTGAATTGTCTTCTCCGATGCAATCATTTTGGTTATAAGCAAAACGCCATGTGTTGGTTGATGCCTGATACTGCAGGTTGCCTTGTGAGAATCTCACGCGTTTGGTCTCGCTTACGGAGAACTCTCCAGGCAACATGCCGTTAGCCCATTCGTGAGATGTGGTGAAACTAATAACTCCATCATAGCCGACTCCCAGACTATTTTTCGCGTAAGCTCTGACATAATAAGTCGTGCCTCCC
>JAFZXR010000037.1 GCA_017616675.1 Bacteroidales bacterium | reverse complement strand
CTGTTTGACCAGTGGAAGGTGTCAGAAACACTAAGCGAGTGAAAGTCCCGCGTTCTCCTTCAGGCCATGTCGAGACATGAAGATACACATGGTGACTATAGCACGGAGGTCCACCTCTTCCCATTCCGAACAGAGAAGTTAAGCCCCGTCGCGCCGATGATACTGCATTAGCTTGTGGGAAAGTAGGTCGTCGCCACCCCATAAAAGGAGCCAATTGTGGCTCCTTTTTTTGTTTAATAGCTTATGAGCTTAGCAGTTTATAGAAAAAATAAACTTTTAAACTTTTAAACTATTAAGCTATTAAACTATTAAACTAAATTACTATCTTTGCATTGTGAAATATTTAAGGATCATATTATTATTAATAGGTGTCGCGACCTGCCATTTTTCGATGGCAAGCACTACCCTTTTACATTCCAACGACTCCATTCCAGCTGATTCGACCTTAGTTAAATATTTTTACGAAAAGCTTGACAATCAACAACTTGGAGACGTAAAAGTTTGGGATACCACCACCCTTTCAGCTTCGTTTTACGACCCCACAAACCAACTTTTCGAGTATTATCAGGAACTGAGTAACTCGGGACACGCCCATAAAAATCTGGAGTTCTCCTTCCCCACTTCAATCGGTTTTAACAACAATCTGGCCGCTTACGACAAATTTATCATCACAAAAGATAAAATTCGTTATCCTATTGTGTATCAGCCGTTTACCGACATTCACTACATGATGGGAAGCAAAAAGGAACAACATTTCGACGTGTTTTTCTGCAGAGAATTCCTGCCAAGATTTTTTGTGACACTGAATTTCAATATCGATTATGTACCTTCAGTTTACCAGCGCAGCTACGCAAAAGACCTTTATTTTGTCGGTAATTTCCGCTGGAACACCGCAAATGAGCGCTACGGCCTGAACGGTTATTATTTCACCAACAGAATCGAGGTTTACGAAAATGGCGGAATCACTCACGACTCATTATTCGTAGATCTTATCGAAACCGACAAAAAAGTCATCCCGGTGAATCTGATGCGAGCCAGCAATATGATTAAAGTCTCCGGTTTCGGGCTGAATCAATATTTCGTGCTGGGAATGCTTGGCAGAATCAGCTATTCATTTGATTATCAAAGAAATAGATATCTTTATAAAGACACTGACCTGTCATCTGGTTTTTATGACCAATATGACCCTGTTTTGAATCCTGATGAGACTTTCGACAGTTTGACTTTTTACACAATCAAAAATGCAATCAATTGGAACTCATTGAGTTACAAGAAATTTAACAACGATATTCCATTTTACCTTACATTTGGTGCCGAGCATAACTACACTCATCACAACGGATATAAGGAAATTGTGACTGGTGAGCAGTTCGGACAGGTCGATTATCAGAATGTCAGGGCGAAGGCCGGAATAATCATCAATTTGCTGAAATCGACAAGAATTACTGGTAAAGGCGAGCTTATCGTAAGCGGATATCAAGCTGGAGATTTCCTGATCGATGGTCAATGGAAACAGTTTTTGGGCACATATAAGAAAAACATCGGAGCACTTGTCTTTGACGTGAATCTCTCAAGAAAATCGGCAGATTGGTTCGAGGAGACTTATTATTCGAACAACTTCAGATGGAGCAACGATTTCAGTCCGGCGACGTATATGAAACTTTACGGAGCTTACGAAAATCGTTGGTTATCAATAGGTTTGAAGCAGACAACCATTGATCATTACATCTATTTCGGCGAGAATGCAAAACCCGTTCAATACACTGGTACGCTTAACATCACATCGGCATTCGCGAAGTTCGACATTAAACTGAAACATTTCGACATCGCTGGTATTGCATCGATGCAAGTGGCTGATAATGAAGATGTTATACATCTACCCTTGTTCTACGTCAAGTTAAAATTCGGTTGGAATGTAAATCTGGTGAAAGGCATCTCGATGATGCAGCCTGCCATCGTAATCAATTATTTCACAGAGTATTACGCCGACGCCTACATGCCGGCTCTGAGGACGTTTTATCTGCAAAAAGATGTGAAAATCGGTAATTATCCGTTCTTGGATTTTTACATCACATTTAAAATCAAGAGGGCAAATATCTTCGTAGGATACACCAATATCTACAGTTTAAGCAAAGACAACAGGTATTTCACCACGCCACATTACCCGATGCGCGACTCGAAGTTCATTTTCGGCGTAAGATGGCGTCTTTACAAGTAGTTACACCATTCCACGCTGTTTCTTAATACGATCGTAAGCGTCGTTGATCTCCTGGAATTTCTTCTCGGCAGCCTTGCGCACGTCATCACCAAGATAAGCAACCTTATCGGGATGATTCTTCTTGGCCATTTCGCGGTAAGCTTTTTTAACCTCATCGTCGGTAGCTGAAGGCTCGATTCCGAGAATAGTATAGGCATCGTCGACCTTTTTGACAAACATCGCCTTAACTGATTCATAATCAGAGGTATAGATGCCCATGTAACGCGATATCGACTCAATAACGTCAACCTCCAGTTCGTGAACCTGTCCGTCGGCGGAAGCTATTCCGAAAAGGTAATGCAGCAGCTGCAGTTTCGACGAATAATTCATGTAACGGCCAATCTGCTGGCTCACTTCTGCGATTTGGATGTCCTGCTTAAGGATTTCACGCAAAGTGAGGATATATTTCTCGGCCTGTTCTTGTCCAAAATTAGAAAGGAAAAAGCGTTTTACGTAGTCGAGTTCCGATTTCTTGACGACGCCGTCGGCCTTCATCACGGCAGCTGAAAGCACCAGCAAACTCGCTGAAAAGTCCTGCTGGCGCGGGGTTTTACCCATAAACTTCACATCTTCCTTGGTGTAGCTCTTCCCGAATATCGTTCCGAGGGCATATCCGATGATAGCTCCGATCGGGCCGCCGCCGATGATAAAGCCTATCCCCGCTCCTATCAGTCCTGGACTGCAACCACCATTCGCATTTAATTGATTATCAGTGCGTTGACTTTTCTTCTCAAATAATCTTATTATGATATTGATGACTAAAAACGCCACCAAAACGCCTATAAATTTCATCATTTTTAAAATTTTTACAAAGATACAAATTTTTCTTAAAAAATTCTTGGAAATTTTTCAGAAAAACAGTAATTTTGCGCTTTTCAAAAAAATGGGCATTTTAGGATGCTAAAAAGTTGAAAATCATATAGTAGAACAACAAATAATTTAGAAAAATGGGAAAAACCAAGTACGTTTATCTTTTCGGCAACCGTACAGCCGAGGGTAACTCAACAATGAAGAATTTGTTGGGCGGTAAAGGTGCAAACTTGGCAGAGATGTGTCTGTTAGGTTTACCGGTTCCAGCAGGTCTCACAATCACAACTGAATGCTGCACAGCGTATTACGCT
>JAFZXR010000036.1 GCA_017616675.1 Bacteroidales bacterium | reverse complement strand
GTATCCGCGACATCCCGTTCAAGGGACAGCAGTCGACATACCGTAAGGACATGTCACCTTCAATCGTCCGCGACATGGACAAATGTATCATGTGCCGCCGCTGCGAAAATATGTGTAACAACATCCAGTCAGTCGGTGCTTTGAGTGCTGTCAACCGTGGCTTCAGCGCCGTCGTCGCTCCGGCATTCGAACAGGATATGGTCGATTCACCATGCGTCATGTGCGGTCAGTGCGTCCAGGTGTGCCCAGTCGGCGCCTTGAGCGAAGTTGACGACACACGTGCTGTGATGGCAGCCATCAACAATCCTAAGAAGACCGTCATCGTCAACACAGCTCCTGCAACACGTGTCGCCCTCGGCGAAGAGTTCGGCATGGAACCAGGTACAATCGTCACAGGCCAGATGACAGCAGCATTACGCCGTCTCGGCTTCGACTATGTGTTCGATACAGACTTTACCGCTGACTTGACCATCATGGAAGAGGGTACAGAGCTCCTCGGCCGTATCAAGAAGTTCATGGCTGGCGACAAATCAGTGCGTCTCCCAATCATGACATCATGCTGCCCAGGTTGGGTCAACTTCTTTGAGCACTTCTTCCCGGATATGCTCGACGTTCCTTCAACAGCCAAGTCACCTATGCAGATGTTCGGCGCTGTCGCTAAGAACTACTGGGCCGAGAAGATGGGCATCAAGAGAGAAGACCTCGTCGTCGTTTCTATCATGCCTTGCTTGGCAAAGAAATACGAAAGCAAACGTAAAGAGTTCTACAAAGACGGTAACCCGGATATCGACTACGTCCTTTCAACACGTGAGTTGGCCCGCTTGATCAAGCAGTTCAACCTCGACCTTAAGGATATGCCATCTGAAGACTACGACGATCCGCTCGGCGAGTCAACAGGTGCTGCTGTCATCTTCGGTGCAACCGGTGGTGTTATCGAGGCTGCAACACGTACAGCTTACGAAGTGTTCACAGGCAAACCATGTCCGAAGATCGACTTCACCGAACTCCGTGGTATTGATGGCGTTCGTGACGCATGGGTTGACTTTGCAGGCACCCCAATCCACATCGGTATCGCTCACGGTCTGGCAAATGCACGTAAGCTCCTCGAAAGAGTGCGCGAAGGCAAAGAGCAGTTCCACGCTATCGAAGTCATGGCTTGCCCAGGCGGTTGCGTAGGCGGAGCTGGTCAGCCATATCACCATGGCAACAGCGAGATCATCAAGAAACGTACAGAGGCTATCTATCGTGAAGACCTCGGCAAACCAATCCGTAAGTCACACGAGAACAAGTCGGTCATGCAGCTCTACAAAGAGTATCTTGGTGAACCATGCGGCCACAAGTCACACGAACTGTTGCATACAAACTATTTCGACAAGTCAGAACATGTTGAGATTAGTGAAAAATAATTGTTGAAAAATTAAAAATTGAATATTATGGCAGTTATTAAATTATCAGAAGATAAGGTTAAATTCATTAAGGATGTATGCAAATCATTCCGTAATGATGGTGGCGAAGTCATCAACGTGCTTCACAAGGTTCAGGGTGAATACGGCTACCTCTCAGCAGAAGTTCAGGAACTTGTCGCTAAGGAGTTAAATATCCCTGTATCAAGAGTTTACGGTATCGTTTCATTCTATTCATTCTTCACGATGACACCTAAAGGCCGTCACCCAATCTCAGTTTGCTTGGGTACAGCTTGCTACGTGCGTGGTGCAGAGAAGGTTTTGGATGAGCTGAAACGTCAACTCGGCGTTGAAGTCGGTGGCACAACAGCTGACGGAAAGTTCTCATTGAACTGCCTCCGTTGCGTGGGCGCTTGCGGTCTTGCTCCAGTCTGCATGATTGGCGACAAGGTCTACGGCCGTCTGACACCAGACAAAGTCAAAGAAATTTTGGCTGAGTACAAAGATTAATTCATCACGAATTAATAAAAATGTAGGGGCGAATCATCATTCGCCCCTTATTTTTTGTAACGAAATTTAACAATTAAAAGGTGTCATTCCGAGCGAAGCGAGACCCGAGCTTGCGAGAGCTTTCACCTTCAGGTGAAAAAACCCCCTTATCGTAGAACGTTCACCTTCTGTGTCACCGTTCCGTTTTCTGTCTCTACCTGAACCATGTAAATCCCTGATTCACAGCTGTTTAGGTTGATAATGGCCTTATCCGTAGCATTCATTTCCATCACCTTCTGGCCGAGCGTATTCATCACGCTGATGGTCATCTCGCCTTCGGCCTCGATGTTGAGGATTCCGTTGGTCGGGTTAGGGTAGAGGCGTACGCTGTTGGCATCGATTTCAGCCACGTTGGCACCGGCGCAGTCGTTGTTGTAGGTGAGGAAGACGCCGTCGACGTGCTCGCCCGAGGTGTATAAAACCTCGCCTGCGCTATTCTTGATAACGAATGAGCACTCGTAGTCGGTGTCGTATTGCTCGCTGGTATGGAACCATCCGTGATTCCAGATGAAGTTGAGGTCGCCCTTCAGCAGCGGCATCACGATGGTCTGCGATGAGCCATAATCCATGGTGGCTTTGCCTATGCGGTTGCCATTGGCATCGGTAACGCTGATGCATGCGCCTTTCCATCCGTCACCGCCATCGTCGCTGAGCTCGAAGATGATGTCGCATTTGTCGCCCACGAGGATGGTGGCATATGCCTTGCGGCTGAAGCCATGGTCATTGACAATCATCACTCCGTATTGATAAAGGCCTTCTTCAAGGTTTTCGTCCGTGTAAATCATCTCGACGCCAGGCATCTGACCTGTAAATGAGTCGGCGATGAGCACTCCGTTACGATAGATATTAATTTGGAAATCACCAAGCGGATCGCCGTTGAGCTTGTTGGCCGGGTTAGTCCAGCGGAGTGTCACGCTATTATCTCTGTTTTCAACGATTTCCAAGTCGGTGATGTCTTCAGGACGCTCGAAATATTCATCATCCTGCGGCTGAATGTGACCGATGAAGGCATTTGACTCGTTGAATGCGTATTTTGTGGTGTTGAGCGCTCCGATAGGGCACCAGGCGTCGTCTTTGGCGCTCCAGCCCCAGTTGAAGTGGAAGTAGTCGTTCTCATCGTATCCGTCGCACACGAAGGCGTGACCGCCGGCACCGTTGTCGTCGGAACCGCTGTAATACAAAGGCATTCCTTCGCTGAGGCCTCCGTCTTTAAGCATCTGAGCCCATTGCTCGTTGTTATAGAAGTTATAACCCCAGAAGCCTTGCTGCTCGAGGTCGTCGGTCGAGTAGCTGAAATAGTTGGTCAACGCCGTAGGCACGTCGAACGAGTAGGCGCCGCTGCCGTGACCGCTGTACTGCATGTCGACGGAGATGCCGAGATGATGCAGGAGCTGTGCGATGTAATAATAATCCTCTTCGGTGCTCAACGAGTCGAGGTCGTCGGGCATGAGCTCGAAATGATATTCGGTCTCGCCGAAGTTGGCTGTCTGCTGTTCATATCCATCTGGGTTATATGTGTGCGAGCCTATGCCTTGTGGCGGCCAGTTCCAGAATTTCATCACCTGTCCCATCGCCGTGGCGACGCAGCCTGCATAAACACGGCCGCCGCTGCCTTCTTCGTCTTCAGGGCACTGGCTGTTGTAAGGCCAGTTCTGATTCCACGTGGTCTGGCAATAAGGTCCCACCGCGCGGCGTTCCTTTTTCTCCTTATTAATATAGCCTGTCTCGCCAACCGACTTCCATTCTGCTGTGATGTCGGCTGTAGCATCGAGGTTGTGCTCTCTAACATATTGAATCTCTTCGCAATAGCCGTTGAGAACATAGCTAAAACCATCGGCGATGTCGTTAGGATTGAAACATCCTGTTGTCGAATATGCCAGGATAGGTTTCACGCGGTCGTCGCCGGCAATGATGACAAAACCGTTGTCTCCCGGGACGTTGAAGACGTAATAGTCGGCATTTCCGCGTGTGGCGGAGGTGTAAACCAACTGAATATTTGACTTCTCGAATCCTGTCGTGGCACTTAAGAAACGCTGTCCGAGCTGCTGGGCACGCTGAGCGTCGACTGGACCTGCAAACATTTTAACCGT
The DNA here is from genome assembly GCA_017616675.1 of Bacteroidales bacterium. The sequence goes on along the minus strand of JAFZXR010000036.1, from coordinate 11,142 downwards.
TGAAATGGCCAAAATGGCAACAAATAATAGTGTTTTCTTCATTTTATTTGAATTAAGTCGTTAATTTCACATGCTTAAAAATGCAAAGTTACTAATATTTTTCGTATCTTTGCACACTTTTATTTAGAAATAATCGATTAACAAATAAATTTTATCATGAGAAAAATCGCTCTGCTATCGTTGATAGCCCTCTTATCCCTCGCTTTTACCGCGAAATCGCAACAAGGCGTGCAAGCCTACGTATCCGCTTCGGGTTACGTCATCTTCAACGCACCTTTTTATAATACAGGCGCCGACGGCTATGCCTTCGACTTCGAAAACGACTATGTCGACGGCCGTCTCAATGGCTGGAAGACCATCGATGCCGATGGCGACACCTACAACTGGACGCTCTCGCCGATAGGAGGAGGCTATGGCCATAACGGCTCCGACGGTGCGGTGTTCTCGTATTCTTACAGCAACTACTCGGGCGCATTGTCGCCAAACAACTATCTCGTCTCGCCACAGCTGGCAATCACGGCAAACAACCACTACGTGGCGTTCTGTGCCTGCGCCCTCGACGAGTCATATCCTGCCGACCATTTCGGACTGGCAATCTCCACCACCGGCACCGCCGTCGCCGACTTCACCATGCTTCAGGAGTGGACGATGACGGCAAAACAAGGCAGCTGGTATGAGTATTCGGTCGATCTGAACAGCTACGTCGGACAGGATGTCTACCTCGCAATCCGTCACTTCAACAGCACCGACAACTTCTGCCTCGTCGTCGACGATGTCTTCGTCGGTCCGCAAGCCAAAGACCCGCTCACCTCGTGCAGCATCACACTCGATGGGGCGACGGCGGTGCCGAATATCATCGGAACGCAGTATATGCTTGACACTCAAGGATTTACAAATAACTCATCGCACAATACGACGGTTACGGCAACCTATCAGTCGGGTGCCACTCTGACAAAGTCGGTCGACTGGACCTTCCGCACCAGCGACGGATTCCAGGGCTCGCCGATAGGTCTGCATGCCGACAGCGACGGCAACACCGTCAACCTCAGCTGGGAGCTCCCGATGATGAGCTCATCGTATGCCGTCGACGAGATTTACTACGACTTCGCCGACAGCACCTTGTCGGATCTCACCTTGATCGATGCCAACCACGACGGACTTAACTTTGTGGTTTATCCTTTCGGTGGCTATGGCAGCGGCTATTGCCTGAAATCTGCATCATGGGCGGGAAGTGCTTTAAATCCTGACAATTTCGTCGTTTTGCCGAGAGTCGTGGCGACAGCCAACACGGTATTCTCGTTCATGTTGAGAGATGCCGACATGCCTGGCATTGCGCCTGACCCTGAGCATTTCGGAGTGGCAGTGTCGACCGATGGCAATACCAATCCTGCCGATTTTACTATGGTTCAGGAATGGAGCAGCACCGGCACCTACACAGAGTATTCGGTAAGTCTGGCAGCTTATGCCGGACAGCAGATCTACGTGGCATTGCGTCATTTCAACACGACGGGCGAGACCTATTATATTTATGTCGACGACATCCGAATCACTGGAGTGGAAGCGTCGATTACCCGTCCGGCCAAGGGCGCTCTGGTGTATGCCAACGATGAGCTTATCGCGATGCTGAATCATGGTGAGACGAGCTTCACGCATAACGTAAACCGTTATGAATCAGAGTATTGCATCCGAGTCATCCAGGAGGGAAGCAAGGACGACGGCACATATTTCGCTCTTGCCGAGCCGCAGTGCGCCACCGCCGAGCTCGAATGCATAGCGCCGACCAACCTCGCTGCCAGCTACGACGGACAGAAGGTCACGCTCTCGTGGGAACGCGATATCTATATCGACTTTGAAGACGACCCGCAAGGCTGGTCGTTCCTTGATGCCGATGGCGACGGTCGCACATTCGGAATCTATGCCGCCGGCGGCATGGAACCCGGTGGCACTGTCAATACCAGCGGCGACAATGCCTCGCTGACATCATTCTCCTACATCAATGGCTACGGGCCTCTCACGCCCGACAATTACGCCTTTATGCCTCTCACCAAGATTCTCCCGGGCGCCAACCTCGAATTTTATGCCGCCGGCTTTGATCCAAACTATCCGGCAGAGACTTTCGGAGTGGTTGTCGCCTCGTCTGACGGCATGAATGTCAGTATGTTACAGCAATGGACCACATCGCATCCATATCAGAAATATAACGTCGATCTGTCGGGTTACGCAGGCGAGGAGGTGTTCGTCGGATTCCGTCATTTCACTGCAGCGGCGGCCTATGCGTTATGTATCGACAACATCACGTTAAACAATGCCGTATGGTCGGGAACCGCCAGCGTGACTGATCATTACAACATCTACCGTTCGTTCGACGGCGTCAACTATTCCATCATCGGCTGGGCTGATGGCGATGCGACAAGTTTCGATGATAACGCGATTCAAAACGTCAATCAATATTATAAGGTGACGGCTGTCAATACCATGCCAGGCGACTTGAGATGTGAGTCGGCTTACGCTATGTCGACCGACGGCATCCACGACTACGTCTATGCGCAAACCCTTGGCATTGCTGATATTTACGATAATGGTTTAACGATTTACCCGAATCCAGCCAACGATGTGATATTCATTTGTACGGATGCTGCGTGTCACGTCAACGCAATCGAATACAACGTGATAAACATCCTTGGCGAGACGGTTCTTTACGGCCCAATCACAACAGAAAATCAGCGCATCGACATCTCAAATCTGCCGAATGGCATTTATTTTGTGAAGATTGGTGAAAAATCTCAAAAAATAATAATAAACAGATAACAAGACGAAAAATTTCTTGTTTTTATAAAAAATAATCCCTAATTTTGTAGTTCATTTTGAACACAATTTTAGGGATTTAATTTAAAATTTTACGATATGTATCTGATAGTCAACAAGAAAGAATTAGCGCAGGACACCTTCATGATGGAAATCGAGGCTCCGCGTCTCTCGAGAGCGGCTCTTCCGGGGCAGTTCCTGATTATTAAAATGACAGAAAAAGCTGAGCGTATCCCGCTCACAATCAGCGACAACGACCCTTGGAACGGCACTGTGACAATAGTCTTCAAGGCTATCGGAAAATCGACACAAGAGATGGCAAAATACAACGTCGGCGACACTTTCCTCGATGTTGTGGGCCCACTCGGACGTCCTTCGGAGTTCATTCACATGTCGTATGAGGAGCGTAAGACCAAGAAATACGTGTTCATCGGCGGTGGCGTGGGCATTGCGCCTATCTTCCCGCAGGTGAAATGGCTCTATCACAACGGAGTGAAAGCCGACGTCATCATCGGCGCCCGTACACACAGCCTCCTCGTCTACGAAGATGAGCTCTCTTCGATGTCGAACCTTTACGTCATTACCGACGACGGCTCTTCGGAATATAAAGGCGTGGTTACCGATATGCTGCAAATGCTTGTAGATAAAGGCAATCACTACGACGAATGTATCGCCATCGGCCCGATGATCATGATGAAGTTTGTATGTCAGCTTGCGCAGAAACTCAACATCAAATGCACCGTGTCAATGAATGCCTTGATGGTCGACGGCACCGGAATGTGCGGCGCCTGCCGTATCAGCGTGGGCGGACAGACCAAGTTTACCTGCGTCGACGGTCCTGAGTTCGACGGAGCGAAGGTCGACTTTGCTGAGGCTATGAAACGTCAGTCGATGTACAACAACGTGGTGGAACACAAACAGCTCGAAAACGCTGAGAAAGCTGAGAATCACAAATGCCATATCGGCGGCATCCTCGACGAGCCACGCGACAAACATCATCGTGTGAAGATCACCGAACAGGACCCGCTCGTGCGCGCGCATAACTTCGATGAGGTGTGCCTTGGTTACACAGCCGAAGAAGCCATCGTCGAGGCACAGCGCTGCTTGAACTGCGGCCGTCCTCAATGCGTCACAGGCTGCCCGGTCAACATCAATATCCCTGGATTCGTCAAGAAGGTGGCTGAAGGCGACTTCCTCGGCGCCGCTCAGATTATCGACGAAGACTCAGCATTGCCTGCAGTTTGCGGCCGTGTGTGTCCGCAGGAGACACAGTGCGAAGGCAAGTGCGTGATGGGAGTGAAGTTCGAGCCTATCGCCATCGGAAAACTCGAGCGTTTCGTGGGCGACTGGTCGCGCGAGAACAATATCAACCTTGTAAAACCAATCAAGAAGAACGGTAAACGTGTGGCTGTCATCGGCTCAGGTCCTTCGGGCCTCACATGCGCCAAGGAACTTCTCGTTCGCGGCTACGATGTCACTGTTTTTGAGGCTTTGCATGAGTTCGGCGGCGTGTTGGCTTACGGCATCCCGTCGTTCCGTCTGCCGAAAGAGACGGTTGTCCGTCATGAGGTGGAGAACGTGATGCGTCTCGGCGGCCATTTCTTCAAGGATGTGGTCATTGGACGTACAGCTTCCATCGAATCTTTGATGAAAGACGAGCATTTCGACGCCGTGTTCATCGGCTCTGGCGCCGGTCTGCCGAAGTTCATGAACATCCCAGGCGAAAACCTCTGCGGTGTCGTCTCGGCAAACGAGTTCCTGACAAGAAATAACCTGTTATTTGCATATAAAGAAGGCTTCGAGACGCCTAACTACGTTGGTAAGAAGGTGGCTGTCGTCGGTGGCGGTAACGTCGCTATGGACGCCGCCCGTACTGCCTTGCGTCTCGGCGCCGACGTGCATATCGTGTATCGTCGTTCGGAGGCTGAGCTCCCGGCACGTGCCGAAGAGGTGCATCACGCCAAAGAAGAAGGCATCCAGTTCGATTTGCTCTGCAATCCTGTCGAGATCCTCGGCAACGAAGAAGGCTGGGTCAACGGCATGAAGTGCATCAGAATGGGCCTCGGCGAGCCAGACGCATCGGGTAGAAGACGTCCTGTCGAGATTCAAGGCTCGGAGTTTGTGCTCGACGTCGACATGGTCATCATGGCACTCGGTACATCGCCTAACCCGTTGATTTTCAGAACGACACCTGGTCTGAACGCCGACAAGCACGGATGTATCATCGCCAACGACAATGGCCGTACCACACGTAACGGCGTCTACGCCGGTGGTGACGCTGTGAGCGGTGCAGCGACGGTCATCCTCGCCATGGGAGCCGGCAAGAAGGCCGCGAAGGCCATCGACGAATACCTCCGCGGTGAAATGATGTAAATTTCATTAATAAATATGTGTGGACAATGTAGGGGCAAATAATCATTTGCCCCTACGATTTTTTTGTAAATTTAATATACATTTCAAAAAAATCCTTATCTTTGCAAAGATTTTAGGTGCCTTTTAGGGCCCAACAGGGAATCGGGTGAGAATCCCGGACAGTTCCCGCTGCTGTAAGCTCTCGCAGCGCCTGCAGATGTCACTGTTTATCCCACATAAACGGGAAGACGCCGGCGTAAGGAGTAAGTCAGAAGACCTGCCTAAATCGTTGACATTGTGAGACTTTCGGGATAAGAGTCGGTCGGAAGAATTCAGATTGGTATGAAGAAATTGTGCGTATTGCTGTTTCTTTTGGTTTCCTTTGCCGCTTGGGCTCAGGACACTATCGTCTTGCAATCTGTGGAGGTCAACGCCGAGGCTATCAGACAGAACCAAGCCGAGGCCGCCATGGAACGCAAGATGGACACCGCTCTGCTGAAACGTCTCAACACCATCACCATGTCGCAGCTGCTCATCCAGCACAGCCCCGTATTCATCAAGACATACGGCCCTGGCGGGGTGGCCACGGCATCGTTCAGAGGCACCACCGCGAGCCAAACCCTCGTGCTGTGGAACGGATTCCAACTCAACGCGCCGACACTCGGACAGGTCGACTTCAGCACCATCCCGGTGTTTATGACCGAACAGGTGGCGCTCAAGTGGGGTAGCGGCACGTCGGCCAACAGTGGCGGCCTCGGCGGGATTGTCAACATCGAGACAAACCAGCATTTCGGCGAGGGCTGGATCCTCGACCTGAAACAGACATACGGCAGTTTCAATACCTTCGGCTCTTATATCACTGCCGGTTATTCATGGGCAAGTCACCTGGTGCGTGTGAAGGCATACCGTACTTCGAGCGACAACGACTTCAAGTATGTCAATCATGCCGACATTTCGCATCAGGTGATGAAGCAAAAAAACGGTGAGTACGTCGACTACGGACTCATGCCTGAATACCAATGGCGTTTTCGTAACTCATTGATAACCATAGTGTCGTGGAACCAGTGGAGCGACCGTAACTGCCCGCAGATCATGCCTAACGTGGGCAATGCCGACCGCACTAAGGAGTACACCGAAAACGGCTATTCGCGAAATTTCATCTCCTATAAAACTTATTGGGAATCAGGAAAAATTGAAGTGAAATCGGCTTATTTCTACGAAAAACAGCATTATTTCCTGCGGACATACACCAACATCGGCACTCAAGTCACGAAGGTGGAATCGCTAAACGACGCCCACGTGCTGCATCAGATTGTCGATTTGAACCAGAACCTGTATAAGTCATGGAAAATCAACGCCAAGGCGCAGTGGGACTACGAACAGGTGGAGTCTAACAACTACGATAACACCGACAACCAAGGCGCCGACCGTCATGTGCTGTCGCTATATGCCGCTCTGACGGGTAAGTTGTTGAATCCCATCGACTTACGTCTTACTTTACGTAACGACTGGGTCGACTGGAAGTCGGCGGGAGTGTTCCCGACAGCCACGATTTCGTACAGATGCATCTATCTTAAAGGTCTGAAAATCAATGCGGGATATAGCCATAACTACCGAAATCCGAGTCTGAACGACCTCTATTGGAACCCGGGAGGAAACAAGGATTTGAAGCCTGAAAACGGTCGTACCGTCGACGGAAACCTCATATATGAAAGGAAATTCGGACATTTCTCGCTCGAAAGCACTCTTGGCGCGTATTATTCCGAGGTTAAGGACTGGATACAATGGGTGCCGTCGCCGTGGAGGTATTGGACGCCCGAGAATGTGGCGACGGTGGTGGCCTACGGCTCGGAGGTGCATCTGAAGATGAATTATTTCGTCAACGACTGGAATTTCTCGGTCTCGGGTAATTATGTCTACAGCCATACAACCAACAAAGAAGATGGTTTCCAATTGATTTACATACCTTTACATCACGCCAACGCTTATGCCGAGGCGAAGTGGAAGACCTGGTATCTGAACTACACGATGGAATACACCGGCAGGCGTAAGACGCAGCTCGATACCGAGGAGGTGCTCGCGGGAAGGCTTTATCCCTACACCTTGCACCATGTCGCCATGGGTAAGCAAATCAAGAAATTCACGGTCGAGTTTAGGGTGAATAACATCACCGATGTCGACTATCAGGCGGTTTTGTATCGCGCCATGCCCGGCCGAAGCTATGAAGTCAGTCTGAATTATAAACTTTAGTATTGAATTATTAACTATTATTATTGAATTATTAAATTTTAAATATTTGAATCTATGAAAAAGGTGATTTTGGTTTTGACGCTTGCCGTATCGGTGGCTTTTATCGGCTGTAATAAAGAAAAGAAAACCATCGATCCGTATGTCCCGCCGATTAATCCTGTGAAAGGACTGTTTATCTTGAATGAGGGGACGTTTACTTATGCCAATGCGTCGCTTTCGTATTACGACATGGAAGCCAATACGATTGAAAACAACATATTTTTCAGGGTGAATGACATTCCGATAGGCGATGTGGGACAATCACTTACGAAGATCGGCAACGATTTGTATATCGTGGTTAACAATAGTAATTACATTTATAAAGTCGATGCCAACACCATTCAGTATAAAGCCAAAATCACTGGTTTCAGCTCTCCGAGATATATGCTGCCTATCAACGATTCGATAGCTTATGTCTCAGATATTGAATCGACAGGTCTTTATGTGTTGAATCTCAATACTTTAACAAGTGGTTTTATCGAGACCGGCAATGCTACCGAGGTCATGGTGAGGGTAGGTGACGAGGTGTTTGTGTCTAATTATGCGAAATACTATGTCGGCGCTTCGGATCATACCGTGCAAGTCGTTGATTGTGTTAATAATCAATATGTTACGGAGATTGAAGTCGGTCATTGGCCTAACGACATGGTGGTCGATAAAAACAATCATATCTGGGTTCTCTGCAGCGGCGGTTTCCCTTCGGCAGACCCTTCGTTGATTTGTATCGATCCGGCAACGCGTAGCATTATCAAGCGTTTCGACTTTCAACCTGAAGTCGATTCTCCTGATGGCATGTCGATTGACGGAGCGGGGGAGAACATCTATTTTTTGAATGGGCCATACAACAGCATGAGCGTTTATAAGCTGAATATCAACGACGAACAGATTTCTACTACACCGTTTATTGCGTCGGAAGGAAGGCAGTTCTATAATGTCAAGATTCATCCGCAGAACGGCGATGTGTTTGTGACAGAGGCCAAGACGACGTCCAATGGCAACTTATGGCATTACAAATCAGACGGAACTCTCGTCGGGACCTACGGCCTTGGAATGTTTCCGAGCTATATGCTTTTCAATTAATATAATCCTAATTTGCTCGAAGAACCGCCCTCACAAGGGGTGGTTCTTCTTTTTTTAATTAAAAACAAATTTTTCGTCATATTGGATATGATGTTTATCTAATATTGTTTTGTATTCACTTTTAAACGTTCGTTTTTTATGATGTTGTTTTTGGTTTTGAATATATTTAATTGTTGTATTTAACACTCCTTGACTGACTGAAAATACACCATATCCATCTTGCCATGCAAATGATTCATAATGCTTGTCGATTGTTTTAATCCATTTACTACTATTTGATTTTATTATTTTAACAAAATCTGATATTGTCATTGTTCTGGGTAATGTCGACAATATATGGATATGATTGCCAACTCCACCAATCTCAATCGGTATGGCTTCCGTATTGTTGATTATTCCGCCAACATATTGGAATATTCGTGGTAAATCAACATCTCTCATTTTAATTTTGTCGTTTTTTACGTGAAATACAATGTGCACGTAAACTTGTGAAAATGAACTTCCCATAATTCTGGTTTTTAATTCGTTAATAATTTGATTTATCTACATCTTTTTCTCCGTGGATTGCATCCACGGCTGGGGTCTGGCGTCCTTACAGGACTTTAGACCTGGGGACTCGAGCCCTGGAAGGGCGACAGAGCTTGGAGTGGGGTGTTAACCCCACGAGAAAAAGACGATACAAAATTAATAAAAAACATCATATGTTAGATGACAAAATTTTTGTATTTTTGTAGATTGAATTAATCATTTCTAAATGGGCAAAAAAAATCTTTCTTCGATAACGAAAAAACTGATAATGGCGGTGAGTGGCGGCGGTTTGGTGCTGTTTCTGCTGTTCCACGGCGCGATGAATGTCGTCTCGATATTCTCGGAGGACGGCTATCGCTGGATCTGCGAGTTTTTGGGCGCCAACTGGTATGCTCTCGTCGGGACGATGGGGCTCGCTGTCTTGATGGTGTTTCATCTCATCTACGCTTTCATTCTGTCGCTCGAGAATTATATGGCGCGAGGCAGACAGCGTTATGCTGTCAACGAGCGCCCGGATGGAGTCTCGTGGGCGTCGAAGAACATGCTCGCGATTGGAGCTTTCATTTTATTCGGGCTGTGTTTTCATCTCTACGACTTCTGGTCGAAGATGCAGCTCGCCGAGATCAAGGGTGGCGCTCCTGTCGATGGCATCGACCAGATAAAATTCATTTTCTCGAACAACTATTTCAGCGTCATGTACCTGCTTTGGCTCGTCGCGATTTGGTTCCATCTGTCGCACGGAATCGCCAGCGTGATGCAGTCGATAGGCTGGAACAACCTCGTGTGGCAACGCCGTATCGAATGGCTCGGAAAGTTCTTCGCGATAGTCATCGTGGTAATGTTTGTTTCGGTCGTAATCAATTATTGGTTAATTGTTTAGATATATTTATTTAAAGTAATACTTTAATATATAAAATGGAACTGAATTCGAAGATACCTGCAGGCCCTTTGGCCGAAAAATGGACGAAATATAAGTCGGAGCAGAACCTGATTAACCCTGCCAACAAACGCAAGCTCGACATCATAGTGATAGGCACCGGTCTGGCTGGAGCGTCAGCTGCGGCCTCGTTCGGTGAGCTGGGGTTCAACGTCAAGGTGTTCTGCATCCAGGACAGCCCGCGCCGCGCTCACAGCATCGCCGCCCAGGGTGGCATCAACGCGGCGAAGAACTATCCTAACGACGGCGACAGCGTGCAGCGACTGTTTGTCGACACCATCAAGGGCGGCGATTACCGCGCGCGTGAAGCCAACGTCTACCGCTTGGCGGAGGTGAGCAACAGCATCATCGACCAATGTGTCGCGCAAGGAGTGCCGTTTGCCCGCGACTATAGCGGCTTGTTGGCGAACCGTTCATTCGGAGGCGCACAGGTGTCACGCACGTTCTACGCGCGCGGCCAGACCGGTCAGCAGCTTCTCCTCGGCGCCTACGGCGCCCTCAGCAAAGAGATAGAGAAGGGGACAGTGAAGATGTATCCGCGCCGCGAGATGATGGACCTCGTGGTCGTCGACGGCCGCGCAAGAGGCGTCATCGTCAGAAACCTCGTCACTGGCGAGCTTGAGAGATATTCCGCTCATGCCGTCGTGGTGGCCTCAGGCGGCTACGGACGCGTGTTTTACCTCTCGACAAACGCGATGTCGTCGAATGGTTCTGCCATCTGGCAATGCTATAAAAAAGGCGCCTGCATGGCGAACCCTTGCTTCACGCAGATTCACCCTACATGTATCCCGGTGCACGGCGACTACCAGTCGAAACTCACGTTGATGAGCGAGTCGCTGCGTAACGACGGCCGTATCTGGGTGCCCAAGAACGCCGAGAAAGCCCGTCTGCTCCGCGAAGGAAAGATCAAAGCCACCGATATCCCGGAGGAAGAGCGCGACTACTACCTTGAACGTCGTTATCCTGCTTTAGGCAACCTGGTTCCACGAGATGTAGCATCCCGCGCGGCCAAGGAGAGATGCGATGCCGGATACGGAGTCAACAACACTGGCCGCGCGGTGTATCTCGACTTCAAAGAAGCCATACAACGTCTTGGAAAACAAGCGGTTGAGGAGAAATACGGCAACCTCTTCGAGATGTACGAACGCATC
>JAFZXR010000035.1 GCA_017616675.1 Bacteroidales bacterium | reverse complement strand
TCGTAAAAGGCTTGACAAACAAGGAGATTTCCGACAAATTGTTTATTTCGGTTCACACCGTAATCACACACCGCAAGAACATCGTCCGCAAAACCGGCATCAAATCAGTTTCCGGTTTGACCGTCTATGCCTTGCTGAACAACCTCGTTGACGAATCTGAGATTTACAAATAGTTTATCAGGTGCAAGAAAAAAAGCACTGACTCATTGAGAATCAGTGCTTTAAGTGGTACCAGCGGGAGTTGAACCAGCGACACACGGATTTTCAGTCCGTTGCTCTACCAACTGAGCTATGGTACCCCTTTAGTTTTGCGGTGCAAAAATACAACATTTTTTAATATCACCAACATTTTTTTGAAAATTTTTTCTCAAAGCTTTATTCTCTCGCAGATTTCGCAGAGTCATTAGTCGTCAATTAGAGAGCATTCAGCTCTCGAAGAGAGGTGGCAGCTCGATAATGACGACTAAAATGACGGAAGTCTTCCGTAAGAAGGTGACCAGCCGAAAAATGATGCCTGATGATGATTTTTTTACTATTTTTGCATTTTGAATTTCATATAAAATGAACGAGTTTTTAACCATAGATATCGGCAACACAAAGGCAAAATATGCCGTCTTCAACGACAAAAACATCGTCGAAACCGACGTTTTCAACCCTCTTTCCGACGACCTTAAGCACCTCTTGCAACGCCACCCGAATATTAATAAAGGTATAATTTCGTCGGTCGGCGGGATGGTGCAAGACTGCCTCCGACAACTCGAAAACATCGAGGTGATAGTGCTCAACAGTGAGACAAAACTGCCTTTCACCCTCACCTATAAAGAGAAATCGAAGATCGGTGCCGACCGCCTGGCCCTCGTGGCAGCAGCCTACGCCGAACGGCCACACCAAAACAGCCTCGTCATCGACATCGGCACCTGCATCACATACGACATCCTCACTGCCGACGACCGTCACCTCGGCGGACCGATAAGTCCGGGCATGCAACTGCGCTTCAAGGCAATGCACGAACATACCGCCCTCCTGCCCCTCTGCGAGCCGACCCGCGACGAACTGAAACTCATCTGCGACGACACCGTCGAATGCCTCCAAAGCGGCGTGCAACTCGGCATCTTACACGAAATAAAAGAATTTATCCGTCTTTACTCATTGAAATTCAACGACTTAAGCGTTTTCATCACCGGAGGTGATAATATTTTCTTGCAAAATACGTTAAATAACTGTAACTTTGCAGGTTCAAACTTTATGTTTAACGGCTTGAGATTGATTTTGGAATTTAATGATAATCAATAAGTTACATAAAATACTGTTTTTGTTCGCCATGATTTTCGTCATGGCATGCAGTGTTTTTGCCCAATCCGACATCTCTTCGCCGTACTCACGCTTCGGCCTCGGAACGATGGGAAAGAACCGCACCAACACCATCATGCAAGGCATGGGCGGCATCAGCAACGCCATGAGCGACAAGCACTTGCTCAACAACTCCAACCCTGCCTCCTACGCCGCGATGGACTCGCTGACATTCCTCTTCGACGCCGGATTCTACATGAAATATGTAACTTATCGCACCACAGACGCCGCCGAGAAAGGCTCCAACGCCTCGTTCGACTACTTCGACCTCGGATTCGGTGTCACGAAATGGCTCAAGATGGGCCTCGGCGTGGCACCTTACAGCAACCGCGCCTACTCGTCGACAGCCAGCTTCGACTTCGATTATCCATATAGCATCGACTACGAAGGCACCGGAGGTCTGAACAAGATCTACTGGGCCAGCGGCATCAAGATTTACAAAGGACTGTCAGCCGGATTTAAGCTAAACTACATCTTCGGCAACGTCACCGACGAGACCACCCTTTACTATCCCGATTACATCTATTTCCACAACGAAAGGCGCACTATCAACCTGAATTTCAGCGACTTAACCTTTGACTTGGGCTTGATGTACAAACAGGAAATCGGCAACGACTACAGCGTGACATTCGGCGCCACCTACGGCCTGCCGGCTAACATGAACGCTCACCGCAACGTGTTTATCCGCACCATGTTCAAAGGCTACGGCTCGAACAGCGAGACGCCTATCGACACCATCCTTTACAGAAAAGGCGAGAAAGTAAGCATAAAATACCCGCAAAGCATCGGAGCAGGCCTCACCTTCCAGAAAAACGAACGCTGGCTCGTGGGCGTCGACTTCAACTGGGGTAACTGGTCGGCATTCACCATGAACGGCGTCAACGACTCGCTGCAAGACTCATGGAACATCGCCATCGGCGGATGCTACACCCCGTTCAACACCAGCGTGTCAAGCTACTTCCGTAAGGTGACTTACCGCGCGGGATTCCATTACGACCAGACGTTCTTCAACATCTACGGAACGTCGATTAATAAATATGGTGTGACATTCGGCTTCGGACTCCCAATCCCGCGCGCGATGACGTCGCTCAATGTGGCATTCGAAATCGGCAGGATGGGCACCGTGAAAAACGACCTCATTCAAGAATCATATTTCAACATGTCGTTCGGCATATCGCTGCGCGACAAATGGTTTGTCAAACGAAGATACAAATAACTAAAAAATATTTTAAGACATGAAATTAAGAAAGATTTTATTCCTCGGAGCAATTTTATGCATGTCATCAATGGCATTTGCACAAAACTCAGAATGCGACGCCGACATCTCGGTCTACAGAGAAGCATTCAAACAATGGGACGGAAAGACCGCATCAGCTAACCCTGTGATGGTTCAGGCATGGAGAAGAGTTTTCATCAACTGCCCAAGCTACAAAGAGAGAACACTCACCGACGGTACCAAGATCGTCAACAACGCTCTCATCAGAAGCACCAACGACCCGGCTTTGAAAGAAAAGTACATCGACACTCTCGTCATGGTTTACGAGACACGTATCCAATACTTCCCGAAGAGCGGCGTGGGTAACATCAAAGGACGTATGGGTCTCGACCTCATGGGATATCCTTCACGCATGGAACAGGCTTACAACGCCTTGAAAGACGCTGTCGACCTCGAAGGCAACAACAGCAACTACGCCTTCGTCGACGGATTGTTCTCGACAACCATCAACATGGTGAAGGCCGGCAAGCTCGACGAAGCCGCCATCCTCGACGAATACAGCCGTCTGATGGACATCGTCGACTTCAACATCAAGAAATACACCGAAGAAGCTAACGAGAAACAGCTCACCAGCTACCAAGCCACAAAGGGTAACCTCGAAGGCGGCGTGCAGCCTTACGCCAACTGCGAAGACCTCGTCCGCATCTATCAGAAGAAGTTCGATGCCGAACCTGACAACGTGGAGCTCCTCAACAAGATCGCCACAGTGCTCTCGGCAAGAAACTGCGACAAGACCGACCTCTATCTGGCAGTGGCCATCAAGCTGCATAAGCTCAACCCATCGCCTGAGTCGGCATATTTCATTGGCAAGCGTTACCTCGCCGACCAGGAATACAACAAGGCTGTGAGCTACCTCCTCGAGGCAACAAAATCGCAGGATACCAAGTCGGCACAACAGGCCTACAAGTACCTCGCTCAGATCATGCTTAAGGAAGGCCGCGGCGAACAAGGCCGTGTCTACGCTAGAAAAGCCATCGAGCTCGACAGAACCGACGGCGAGCCTTACATGATCATCGGCTACCTCTACGCTTCGGCAGGTAAAGACTGTAACGCTAACCCATTGCAGGCAAAGGCAGTGTATTGGGCAGCAGTCGACCAGTTTGTGAAAGCTAAGACCGTCGACCCGTCGATAGCAGCAAAGGCCAACGAGATGATCCGCGACTACTCGAAGATGTTCCCGACCTCAGAAGACGCTTTCTTCTACAACGTGTTCGAAGGCGACGAATATCAGGTGGAATGCTGGATCAACGAGACAACAAAAGCTAGATTCTCGAATAATTGAAACGACTAGTCTATATAGTACTTGAAATCAACATCATAGCACATCTTGTTATGATGTTGTTTTCTTGTGAAAACTCGATAAAGGACGTCAAGCAGTTTATCGACTACGACACCATTTCGGGTTTGATGGCCTATGATGTAGTCATCGAACGCAGCGACTCGGGCATGCTCGTGGCGAAGCTCTCAGCTCCCGTGATGGTCAGTCTCGACAACGACAACGCCGACAGCTCAATGCTTGAATTCCCTAAGGGTTTCATAGCTTATATGTTCGACATAGGCGACACCGTCCCGACATCCATGATACGCGGCGACTACGGCGTGAACTTCGAGAAGAAAGAGCTCGTCATAGCTCGTCATAACGTGGTGGTCACCAATATGAAGACACAGGAGACGCTCGAGACGGAGACGTTGTTCTGGGATCAGAGGAAAAAGAAGATTTATACAAGTAATTTTGTCAAGATTTCGAGCCCCGACAAGATTATTTTCGGCGACAGCCTGACGGCAACAGAAGACTTCTCGCGACGCGAGATTTTCGGCATCAGGGCTACTATTGAGATGGATGAAGATGAGTAACTGGCTGGTTATCATAATATCATTGTTCGCTTCGGCGCTCTTCTCGGGCGTCGAGATTTCGTTTGTCAGCTCCAACCGCCTGAAGCTCGAGCTCGACCTGAAGAAAAAACGCTTCTCGGCCAAGCTCATCAACCATTTCGTGCGGCATCAGTCGCAGTTTATGGGCTGCATCCTTATCGGCAACAACATCGCCAACGTGATCTACGGCATAGCGATGGCCAAGATGCTGGGCGACCCGATACGCCAGATACTCCCCGAGGCCATCAACAACGAATTTGTGGTTCTGCTTTGCCAAACCGTCATCTCCACCCTGCTGGTGCTGCTCGTGGCGGAGTTCATCCCCAAGACGCTCTTCCGCATCAACCCCAACAAGCTGATGAACGTGATGGCACTCCCGATGATGGTGCTGTATATCATACTTTTCCCGTTGATATTCATCTACATAGGCATCTCCGAGCTTATCATAAAATATATTTTCAGGATGAAAATCGCTCCTGAAGATTATAAACTCACGCCTGTCGACCTGAACGACTATCTCAAGGAATATGCCGACCCGAATGAGGAGGATGAAGATATCCAGCAAGGCATTGAATTATTCCAAAATGCCCTTGATTTTCAGACGGTTAAGCTTCGCGAATGCATGCAGCCGCGCAATGAGATCCAAGCCATCGAGGTAAACGAGAGCATGGACGAGGTGAAGAAGGTCTTCGAAGAGACAAAACACTCGAAAATCCTTGTGTACGAAGGCAATATCGACAACATCATCGGTTATATCCATATCAACGATTTGCTCCTCGGCGGAGATGATATCAGAAAAATCATCCGTCAGATTGAGTTTTATCCCGAGACCTACGGCGCGCAGGAGCTTTTGCAGCGTCTTTCGAAGAAACGCCAGAGCATAGCGGTGGTCGTCGATGAGTTTGGCGGCACGGCTGGCATCATCACCACGGAAGACCTGGTTGAAGAGATTTTCGGAGAGATTGAAGACGAATACGACGAGGAAGACGACATCGAGAAGACCATCAACGAAAACGACCGTATTTTCTCGGCACGATTGGAGATTGACTATCTCAACAAGACCTACAAATACGATTTCCCGGAGTCGGACGACTATGAGACTTTGGCAGGTTATATCATTCATTATCACGAAAGTATACCTCAAACCGGCGAAGAAATAGCCATCGGAAACTATCTTTTCAGGATCATAAAGGCCTCTGAGACCAAGTTGGAGGAAGTGGAAATCAAGAATAATCAATGAGTTAGCATATTTTTTATAAAAATGTTGCAGGTATTGACATTTTTCGTAAATTTGCAGGCTCAAAATTAATGTAAGAAAATAATAAAAATAAAATAGAATAAACTATGGCAGCAATTGGAAGAATCAGACAACACTATGGTATCTTAGTGATTATCATTGGTTTAGCTCTTTTGGCTTTTGTGTTAGGCGACTTGATGAAGAGTTCAGGCACAAGAAGAGCCACCGACGTGGCAACAGTGAACGGTGAAAAAGTCACCTATCAGGACTTTGAGAACAGAGTTCAGCAGGTTGTGAACTATCAGAAGAGCATCAACAAGAACCTCACACGTGATGACGAGTTCAACATCCGCAACAGCGTTCTTAATGAGATGATTAAGGACATCATCATGAAGAAAGAGTACAAGGCATTGGGTATCACAGTCTCTAACGACGAGTTGATGGACATGTTCATTGGCGACAACCCTAACCAATACATCCTCAGAAACTTCTCCGATGAAAATGGTAACCTCGACAGAAAAGGTCTGATGGAGACTCTTGAAAACTTCTACGAGATGCCTATTGAGTTCCAGGAATGGTGGCTCAACCTCGAAAAATACATCTCTGAAGAGAGAATGAGCGAGAAATACCAGAGCCTCCTTGCTCACTGCTACTATCTCCCTAAGAAATTGGCCGACCGTTACAACGAAAACAAGAATCTCAAGAGAGAAGCCGAGGCTTACGTGGTGCGTTACGTCTCTATCCCTGATTCGACAGTGGTTGTGACCGAAGCCGATCAGAAAGCATACTACGACAAGTATTACAAGAAATATCCTACCGACGAGATGCGTGGCATCGACTATGTTATCTTTGAGGTTAAGCCTTCAGAGGCTGACAGAGAGACTGCCAAGAAGTATATTGAAGACTTGAAGCCTGAGTTTGCTGAGACGACAACCATCAAGAGCTTCGTCAACTATCTCTCCGACACCGACGCTCCTTTCGACAGCACATGGATGAAGGCATCGGAATATCCTGTCGAGCTTGAGGAAGCAATCGCCAACAACGAGGTCGGCTACGTCTTCGGACCATACGAGGACCACGGCGCATTCAACGCTGCCAGAATCCTTGGCAAGGAGATGCGTAACGACACCTTGTGGGCATCGGTAGCCATCATCAAACGCGAAATCACAGCTGGTGATGAGACCGACAGAGCAGTGTTTGCCGAGGTGAACAGATTCGTCACCGAGAACAAGACAGCCGAAGAATTCAACAACGCAGTCGAGACATTGGGCCTCAACAAGCGCACCTATCAGTCGCTCAGAAAGACCACCAACCGCATCGCAGGTATCAACTACTCACGCGAGATCGTGCGTTGGGCATTCCAGGACGACGTGAAGGTCGGCGACATCTCAAGAGTTTTCCCGATTGAAAACATGTACGTCGTGGCAGTCCTGACAAAGATCGTTCCTGAAGGATTCTCACCTTACGAGGAGATGGTCAAGAACCACGCCACCCAGATCATTAAGGAGAAGAAGGGTCATATGATCGCTGAAAAAGCCAAGGCTTACGGCGATGACTACGACAAGATGATCGAGGAACTCAATGGCGAGAAGATTACCGTGACCGACATCTCATACGACAACCGTGGCTTCGGCAGCTTAGGTGTTGAGGAACAGATTGGCGGCACAGCACTCGGCATCAAGGAAGGCGTGTTCTCAAAGCCTATCGAAGGCGGCAACGCATTCGCCATCGTGAAGGTCACCAACACAAAACCTGCAGACGAATACGACTACAATGCACTGCTTACAGCAGGTAAGGCCACCTACACCAACTCGGTGACCAACAACGCCTACAACGCATTGTATGAAAACGCCAAGGTGGTGAACAACGGTATTTTATTCTACTAATACCTGCTTCAACAAAAAAAATTGTAGGGACACATTCGATGTGTCCCTACTTTTTTATATATTTGCCTCATCAATTTCAATATTAATAAACTATGTTCTACTACCTCTTTCAATATCTTAAAACGTTAGGTTTTCCTGGTGCAGGCGTGTTCACCTACGTCACATTCCGTGCAGTGGCGGCGGCGATAGTGGCCCTCGTCGTGTCGGTGCTCTTCGGTAAGTATTTCATCAGAAGGATGCAACGGAAAAAGATCTACGAGAACCAGCGTAAAGGCCTGACCGACAGCGCAATAGAGGTCAGCGAGGAAGATTTGAAGATGCAGCAGGAGAACAAAGAGTTTTTCGATTCACTGTCACCGGAAGAACAGAAACTGCCAAAGTCGCAGCTCGAGAAGTCGAAAGACCCTTATAACATTGGCAAAAAGAACGTCCCGACCTTCGGCGGCGTGATAATAATATTCGCGATTTTGCTGTCGTGCCTGTTCGTCGGAAAGATTCACAACATCTATCTCATCCTGATGATCATCACCACGCTGATCCTTGGCACGCTGGGCTTTATCGACGATTATATCAAGACTTTCAAAGGCAACAAAGACGGTCTCAAGAAATGGCAGAAGCTTGCCGGACAGATCTTCATCGGTCTCGTCGTCGGCATGACATTGCGTTTCCATCCTGCTGTGGTGGTCAACGAGACGGTGAATACACGCATCGAAGACAACAAAGAGATAGTGGTGAAGTCGCCCGACGTGAAGTCGACCCGCACCACCATACCTTTCTTTAAGAGTTACAACTTCAACTATGCCGACCTGTTCAGCTGGACCGGCGACCAGTGGAAATACCGTTTCGGCTGGATTTTCTTCGTGTTTTTCACGGCTTTCATCGTAGCGGCAGTGTCGAACGGCTCGAACCTCAACGACGGCTTGGACGGCATGGCGGCGGGCAACTCGGCGATAATAGGTCTGGCGCTGGCTGTGTTCGCCTACCTCTCCAGTAACGCCGTGATGGCGGGGCACCTCAACCTGATGTTCGTGCCCGGCAGCGAGGAGGTGGTGGTGTTTCTGGCGGCCTTCGTCGGCGCCTTGATAGGATATCTGTGGTATAACTCCTTCCCTGCCCAGATCTTCATGGGCGACACGGGTAGTCTCACCATCGGAGGTATCATAGCAGTGACGGCCATCATCATCCATAAGGAGCTGCTGCTGATAATCCTCTGCGGCATGTTTATCTTCGAGATGGCAGCCAATCTCGACACCAGCATCTTCATCAAACGTGGCAAGAAAAGCCGTATGTTCAAATGCGCTCCGGCACACGACCATTACAGGACTTCGTACAGGTTCTTCAAGAACAGATGGGGCAACGCCAAGGTGGCGTTCAAAGGCAACGGCATACTGCAGCACGAGGTGAAGATCACCATCCGCTTCTGGATTGTGACGATACTCCTCGCAGCCTTGTCGCTGATGACGTTAAAAATCAGATAATCAATTACTTAGCACATCTCAAGCACCGCGTCGGTGACGTACTTCAGCTGTTCGTCGGTGAACTCGGTGTGGATTGGGAGAGCCATCACATGGTCGCAGAGATACTCGCAGACCGGGAAGTCGCCTTTCTTGTAGCGCGGGTCGGCGTAGGCTTTCTGCATGTGAAGCGCCACAGGATAATAGATGGCGCAGGCGATGCCTTTCGACTGCAGATGCTCCATCACCTTGGCACGGTCTAAGTCCTTGAGGACCACCACATATTGGTGATATACATGGTCGGTAAACGGAGCCGTCTTCGGTGTGACAATCTTGTCGGTCTGGGCAAAGGCCTTGTCGTAGTATGCAGCTGCATACTGACGTGCTTTGATATATTCATCGAGATGTTTCAGTTTGATGTCGAGAACTGCCGCCTGGATAGCGTCGAGACGTGAGTTAACTCCCACATAATCATGATAATAGCGAGTCTTCATGCCGTGGTTGACGACCACGCGCATCATGTCGGCGAGGTTGTCGTCGTTAGTGAAGATTGCGCCGCCGTCGCCATAGCAGCCGAGGTTCTTCGATGGGAAGAACGAGGTGCAGCCGATGTTGCCGATGGTTCCCGACTTCTTCACGGTGCCGTCTTTGAAGGTGTAGTTGGCACCGATGGCCTGTGCATCGTCTTCGACGACGTAGAGGTTATGACGTTTTGCGATATCCATGATGGCATCCATGTTGGCGCACTGTCCGAAGAGATGCACAGGCACGATTGCCTTGGTGCGCGGGGTGATGGCACGCTCAACAGCCTCAGGATCAATACAATAGGTGTCCATATCGACATCCACAACCACAGGCGTGAGGCGCAGCAAGGCAACCACCTCTGCAGTTGCAATGAATGTGAATGACGTGGTGATGACCTCGTCGCCCGGCTTCAGGCCGAGGCCCATCATTGCAACCTGCAGAGCATCGGTGCCATTGGCGCACGGTATCACATGTTTCACATTCAAATATGCCTGTAAATCTTCTTGGAATTTCTGGACAAAAGGACCGCCGATGAAGCCGCCCGTCGATAATATCTGCTGAATGGAAGCATCCACCTCAGCCTTGATTTTGTTGTATTGACCAACGAGGTCAACCATTGGAATTTTCATAATTTTTCTATTTTAAAGTTGCAAATTTATAAAAATTTCGAAAAATATCCCTTAAAAATGGAGTTTTTTTTCACAATCCGTCATTTCGACCGGAGTGAAATGAAATGAAACGAAGTGGAGAAATCCTCCATCCGATAAATCTTGACTGTTAGTAACAATCAATTTTCGTTACTATTTATTGTTTTTTGCTCAAAAGGATTTCTCGACTACACTTCGTTTCGCTCGAAATGACGAGGGGAAATTAATTTTTTCAAAAAAATGTTTTTCATATTGAAAAAAGTTGTAATTTTGCAGTCCGTTTTGTAAAAGGAAATAAGAACAAATAAAATATTAGAAAAATGTCAAGAATTTGTCAGATTACAGGTAAGAAGGTCATCAGTGGAAACAACGTTTCTCACTCAAACAGAAAGACCAAGAGAACATTCCAGCCTAACTTGAAGATCAAGAGATTCTTCGTTCCGGAGTGGAATGAATGGGTTGTTTTGAAAGTTTCTGCAGCAGGTTTGCGCACCATCGACAAGAAGGGTGTTTACCAGGCAATGGTTGACGCGGCAAAGGATGGTAACCTTAACCGCTGGTAAAATATGAAATTTTAAAAAGAAGCCGTCTGCATCAAGGCGGCTTTTTTTGTTGGTAGTGTACTAATTCTCAATTAGATACGTTGTATATAAATGAGTTTCCTCACTGCGTTCGGAATGACAATTTGCTATGAGGTTTAAGTGGTTGATTATCATATTATTACTTCTTCCATCTTTTGTTTTTGGACAAAAGCATGAGGGCGTTTTATATGGAAAGATCACCGACGACGACGGAAAAGCAGTGGAGCTCGTCAACGTGGCGGTGCAAAACACAC
>JAFZXR010000034.1 GCA_017616675.1 Bacteroidales bacterium | reverse complement strand
ACAGGTGTCATGTGCTCCATTGCGAGCTTAGCGGCTTCGTATGCTGAATAGAAGCAGTCAGCTGAGCTGCGTGCTGCCAAGACGATAAGAGGAGCATCACCGTTACGTCCGTAGAGAGCCTGCATGAGGTCGCTCTGCTCCGACTTGGTTGGAAGACCTGTTGAAGGGCCGCCACGCTGTACGTCGACGACGACGAGTGGAAGCTCTGTCATCACGGCGAGACCGAGGGCTTCTGACTTCAGTGAAAGACCAGGACCTGATGTTGTTGTCACTGCGAGGCAACCAGCGAATGATGCACCGAGTGATGAGCAGATACCTGCAATCTCGTCTTCAGCCTGGAAAGCTTTTACCTTTAAGTTTTTATATTTCACCAACTCTGCGAGGATATCTGTAGCAGGAGTGATAGGATATGAACCGCAGAAAATCTGACGGCCAGAACGCTCTGCTGCAGCCATCAAGCCCCATGCTGTAGCGACGTTACCTGTGATGTCACGGTATTTGCCTTTAGCGAGGTTAGCCGGCTCGATACGATATGTGTTGGCGAAGATTTCCATTGTGTCAGCGTAGCTGTAACCTGCTGCGACGACAGTCTGGTTAGCTTTGATGACTTCTGGTTTGTTTTTGAATTTATTGTTGAAATATGCGTTCAGGAGAGTGATGTCGCGGTTGAAGAGATACATCACGATGCCGAGAGCGAACATATTCTTTGACTTGAGCATAGCCTTGCGGTCCCAACCGAAGTCTTTCAAAGCCTCGAGTGTCATCGATGTGATAGGAGCTTTGACGACTTTATACTGGCTGAGGGTGTCATCTTGTGTCGGGTCGGTCGTGTATCCGGCTTTCTCGAGAGCTTTGTCGTTCATCGAGTCGATATCGAAGATGATTGTGGTGCCAGGTTTGAGCCAGCGCATGTTAGCCTTGATGGAGGCCGGGTTCATTGCTACGAGCACGTCGCAAAGGTCACCGGTGGTGTGGACTGGTTTATGTCCGAAGTGGACTTGGAATCCTGAAACACCTGACACAGTGCCTTGTGGTGGACGAATCTCACCCGGATAGTCTGGGAACGTGGCAAAGTCGTTGCCTGCCAGAGCTGTTGAATCGGAAAACAGGTTTCCTGTCAGCTGCATACCGTCGCCAGAGTCACCCGCAAAACGAATGACAACGTGTTCAAGTTCTACAACTTTTGATCTGTTAGCCATAGGAAATTGAATTTAATTTATTGTATTTTAATTACTTAGATAATATTTCTCATCCGTAGGGATACTCTCCCAAATTTTCTGCAAAGTTACGTATATATTTTTATATAAAAAAATAAAATTGAGGGAAATTTTTCATGAAAAAAATATTTTTCAAAAATGTTATTATGTATTGGAAAAACCCATATCTTTGCAAAAATTTTCTAAACTATAATATTATGGCATACAAAATTTTGGACAGCTGTGTAGCTTGCGGTACTTGCATCGACGAGTGCCCAGTCGGCGCTATTTCAGAAGGTAGCATCTATTCAATCAACGCTGATAACTGCGTTTCATGCGGCACATGCGCTAGCGTTTGCCCTAACGAAGCTATCGTTGAGGACTAATAGATTAACACAGGTTGTTAATTTAAAAATGGACGGCAAAACACCGTCCATTTTTTATTTCTTAAAGTAATTGGAAATCTTTTGGTTTATCTCGCGAATCCGCTGCTCGTTGAGCTTCACCACTTCCCTATCGTAGGTCATCAAGCCGTTGAGCTCGACCTCACAGTCGGTGGTCTGGGTGTAGACAGCCGCCGAGAAGCCGCGTGGAATAAGGTTTAACAGCTTGTTGGCGTATTCCACGTAAGTGTCAGTGACTTTTTCTTCGGAATCATATTCAACATATCCCCAACCTGTCGACGGAACCCAGGTGTGGCCCTCGACTTTTCTGCCTATTCCGCCATATTCGCCCAAAACATTGGCTCTGCCGGCATCGTAGAAATACATTTCCGGATCAGGATAGTTGTGGATATCAAGGATATCGCCCACTGGATAGTGATTGCCGCCCGAAGCAGGATTTACAAGCCTTGACGGGTCATAACTCTTCGTCCACTCTACGATTTCTGGGGTTTTAAACTGTCCCCACGACTCGTTGAACGGCACCCAGACGCCAATCGAAGGCACCGAATAGAGATAATCGATGATTTCTTTCCATTCTTTTTTGTAAGTGGCTTCAGATTCGGCTGTTCTGCGACTCAAAGCTCCGTCAAAGTAACGGTCTGTCACCCAGCCCGGACCGCGACCGCCCGACGGCATATCCTGCCAGACGATGACTCCCAAGCGGTCGCAATGGTAGTACCATCTGGCTGGCTCGACCTTAACGTGCTTTCTAATCATGTTAAAGCCAAAGTCCTTGGTTTTCTGGACATCGTAAGCGAGTGCCTCGTCGCACGGAGCGGTGTAGAGGCCGTCGCACCACCAGCCTTGATCGAGCGGACCGAACATAAAAATCGGCTCGTTGTTGAGCATCAGACGCACAATGCCGTTCTCGTCTTTCGCAGTGTTGAACTTACGCATCGCAAAATAACTTTCAACCTTGTCAACAACCTTATCCCCTTGATATAGAGTCACTTCCAAATCATACAAGAATGGATCATCAGGTGACCAGAGATGCAAATCATCTGTAAACTGAAACTCAACAGACTCTCCATTAATTGATTTTACAGGTTCATATATCCAACACATATTTTCGTCTACACTTATCCTTACATTAGGATTGGACGCACTTAACATTTTCTTTTCTAATACAACAACTTCCACTAGAATATCATGGGATGCGTTGACAATTTTAGGAATCACTGTAACTGTCCGATTATCAATATCAGGCACGATTTTCAAATCAACAATATGGTTCTCATTGACAGGCTCTAACCATACCGTCTGCCAGATTCCAGTCACTGGAGTGTACCAGATTCCATGAGGTTTCACATGCTGCTTTCCGCATGGCTGCTCGCCCTGATCTGTCGGGTCCCAAACACGCACTTTCAACACATTACCTTTCTTTTTCAAAACTTGAGTAATGTCCATGCTAAACGGAGTGTAACCGCCAGTGTGCGAACCTACTTTTATGTCATTGACCCACACATCACACTTCCAATCGACAGCACCGAAATGAAGAATAACATGTTTCCCTTTCCATGATTTCGGGACCTCAAATTCCCGCTGATACCATAGCACATTATCTTTCCCAACGTATTTCTGCACTCCAGACAGTGCGGATTCGACACAGAAAGGAACCAGAATCTTTCCATCCAACTGATCAACAAAAATCTCATCAATACTATTTACATCTTTCGAGCGAATAGCATAATCCCATAATCCATTCAGGTTCAACCAATCAGGACGCGTCATTTGCGGACGCGGATACTCTTGCCAAACATTTTCAGGTGTAACCTCTGCAGCCCAACGTGTCTTAAGACTGTCGCCCGCCGGCTTATATTGAGCAATTGATAACTGACTGATGATCAAACAAATAGCAAATAATAATGTTTTTTTCATACTTTAATGCTTAAATTTCCAACCAAGACCGAAATATATCGTCCTTATCTGGTCGGATTCAATAAAAATATCTCTGTAATCTCTGATAAAAGCCGACAGATACTGCCTTCTCGTCAAGCGGTATTCGACATCTCCCTCAAACATCAAATTATCGAGTTGCAATCGCCTGTCTTTATTGATTTCAGAATACAATTCACCCGACAAGGTGTATTTGAACCTGCTAAAACGGCGTTGATACGACACCGAGAGCCTGTTTCGCCAATTATATTCCGGCTCGTAGTTGTAATAACCTGTCCTCTCGTCGTGAAACATCATCAAAAAGCGAGTCCTGTAGCCGAATTCCCAGCTGCGATACACATATTTGTAAGATGCATTCACAAAGAAGCGATATCTGTTGCGATAAATATGCTTTCCCGTGTATTTATTGATGAAATCGAAGCCCGCGCCGACTTTTACGCCATATCTCGAAAACTTATAATCGACGCCCAAAGTGGTTTTTGAACGTGAATATTGCGAGAAATTATTGTCGAAGCGCAAGTCTTCCTTCACCAACACGTCGAAATTTCCAACAAAATTGTTCTGATATTCGGCCTGCAAAATACCGCCGAAATCGGTTGTTTTCTGAGCATTTAAAGAAATTGCCGCAAAAAACAGCACAGCCAATGTAAGGACGCGGCGTGCCACATCCCGACGATGATTTGATTTCAATATTTCATTGAAGAAAATCATTAAAAATCCTTCAATTTCGTAATCGTGTTGATGGTATTCTGCGTTTTTGAGAATGGCTTGTATGTCACCTTCACAAACGCCACATCACGCAGGAAATCGATATGTCCGACCTCGACATCGATGATATCCAAGCCTGTACGCTCCTTCAAATCGGCGATGAGTTCAGCCTCACGACCATGTTTTGCATTTTCAATCTTATCGTAAAGAATGATTTTCGTTTCGGTACGTTTTGTGGTGATTATCTGGTTTTCAAACAGCCATATCGATATGATAAACAACAAGTTAGTTACGCCAAGTTCGAGATAGCTCACCGTCAGGGCCAGACCATTTATAATTGAAATTCCAATGATGATGAAAAGATACGTCATCTCGCGCACTTTCAGCGTCTCCGTTCGATATCGTATCATTCCGAAGATTGCGAAGAGTCCCAATGCGAAGCTTATCGCCATCTTCATGTTGTCCATCTGGATGATGAGCAGGAAAATTGTCACCGCGAAGAGCATAAAGGTGAAATAATAGTCATGGCGGCGGCTTTTCGGATAGTAAAAACCTCTCACGATGATCCAGCAGATGACGAAATGGAAGGCGAAACGCACCAAAAGCGTCCACAGACTGGTCATGTCGTAGAGCGGCACGCCAAGAAATCCTGTCTGAAACTCCGCCTCGCCGAATTCGCGGGCGATATCAGGATCAAAGGTTTGTTGTAACATCTGAAGTAATACCATATTCTCTTAGTTTTTTCAATTTTTCAAGTTTGATAATTTTCTTTTTAAAACGATTCTGTTTCAAAGTCTTGTCGGTGAGCGCTCTCCCAATGCAATACTTACTGATACTCAACGGTTTAACCCTCAATTCGAAGAGTGTTTTCTGAAAAAACGACTCACATCTGCCGTCGCGTTTCAGCTCCATGATGACCAATGGCGCTATCCCTGTCTCGTTGCCGTTGTCGAAGTTATGAAACCGCACGTTGAAATCTATTGTGATTCGTTCGGTTTTGCCTTTGTTTACAACGGTTATCCGGTCAAACGAGGTCGAGAGTTTCTTCACAAAGCCATCGAAATCATATTCCGGCAGTTCTTTTTCGACAAATGCGCGCGTCGCCGCATCCGACTTAATATCTTCAAACACTCCCTTCCCCACTTCGATGCGCTTTTTCTTTGTGCGCCCGTGGTTGTTTTTATGCTTCACCTCGCAGAAGTAGTTGCCGGTGTCGACGTAGTTTCTTATGCGCAGCTTGTCGCGCTTCAGCTTCTTGTCCTGGTGGATGATGTACATGTGGTTATCCACGGTATCGTAGTAAACACTGTCGTATGCGGCGACGCGCTTACCTTCGATCTCCTGTACAAAATACTCATCTTTTATCAACGAAAACAGCTTCGCGACAGTAAGGTCGTCAGCGACATACTTGGTGTCGACGCGGTTCATCAGCTTCACGGCACTCATCTCGTCGAGGCTGATAGGACTCATCTCGTTCACTATGTCGTTGACGCTCAACATTATTTGTATATCAATTCAAATTCCTTCACCGACTCTAGCTTTCCATTCGGATAATAGTTGAGCTGCCGTTTCTTGCTGCCGTCGTCGTTGTACTCGAACTTCCTGATTCTCACCACTTTATCACGATCGTTGTATT
This sequence comes from Bacteroidales bacterium, assembly GCA_017616675.1. The sequence continues at coordinate 2,977 of JAFZXR010000034.1, read as the reverse complement.
CAATCTCGCGCGACACCTTCGAGGCCGGGTCGGTGGCGTCGACATATTCGCTCACCACGCGCGATTTCTGGCCATAAGAGGCATACTCAATCTCCTCGATTTTTCTTCCAAGAGAATCATAGGTCGTGACATGATCCAAAAACGCTTGTTTTGCTCCCACCTGAGTATTCCACTCCTTGACAGTCAAGCCTTTACGCTTCTGACGTTTGATTAAGGTTTCGGGTGTCACTTGCTGTGCAAAGGCAGGAATGACCATTGCCAACAAAAACGAAAATATTAATAACTTTTTCATATTTTTCTTGTAATTTATTGATTATCAGACTTGTATTCTAACAACAAAGGTCGTATCCGGCTCCATCTCGATTATCTCGCCAGGATTTTCAATCACCAAAGTGTCAATCATCGGAGACAGCACCTCATTTGCGTTTTCGGTAAACGTAAACACCTCATATTCACCAGGTTGCAGCTTCTGGAAAGCAAACACTCCATTCAATCCGACGCGCACGTCATCGAAATGATATACGTCGCCTAGCTTTCTGATATAAACACGATGTTCGTAGGCCCAGCCTTGTCCGCGATAGGTGTCGTTATGAAAATACAGGGCATAGACCTTACCTTTAGCAATCGAAGTACCATAGGCCTTCCCCGAATGGATATAGATTGTCGGAACGTTTCCGGTCTCACCCGCACCAATTGATACTGAAGCAGTTACAGGAACTTTATCGCCATTCGGCAGTGTCGAATAAGAAAACACTGTATACCTTCCTTTTGTCAGATATTTGAACCTGTAAAATCCTTTATCGTCGGTTTCGACATCATCGCCATAGAAATCGGAGTTGCCGTAAACGATGAAAACGTCAGTCTTTGCTGCATCCATGGTGTCGGCCGGCAGTGAATAGTTATCATCGGGATGGTTGATGAGTTTCACATAGCCCTGAACCGATCCGGTTCCACCTTCGCCCGCTTGTTTGTTGCACGAAGCGAAAAACAACAAGCTAATGCATAAAACTCCTATCAGTTTGATTTTCATATTATCTAATTTTAATTGTTTTCAAGATTGTCTTTTATCTGTCGCATAACATTAACGAAACTGTCAAGGTCTTTATTATCAATACCTTTTATCGTATCGTTCATAAAATTAATTGCGACTTCTGTAGTGATTTTTTCCAGAGCAATCGCCTCATCAGTTAGCTCGATTTTATTGATTCGACGGTCTTTCTGATCCATCACGCGGCGCACCAGCTGCTTTTTCTCAAGCGAATCGATGATTTTCGTCACCGAATTCTTGTCTTTTTGGATTATATCGGCGATATTTTGCTGCGAAAGTGACTGTTTTTCCCACAGAATATCGAGAACCAGATATTGTTCAGGCGTAATATTTATGCCATTTTCCTGCAGTTTATCGAAAAAACATTTCTTAATTCTTGAATTGAGAATGTTCACATAAACCGCTATTTCCTTAATGAGCATCATAGGGCTTAGTTATTCTTTTTTATAGGACTTTCGGGCTCTTTGGCCATCATTTTATATTCACACCATTCGGAGAATTTGGGCAATGCAAAGGTGAAGAATTTAGTGATTTTCCCTATCGGGGTAAGAAGCATCTCGTTTTTACGGTGTTTGAGTCCGTAGGCCAGTCTTTGTGCCACACGCTCCGCCGTCATCATCTTATCCTCGTTGCGAGGTGTCATGCCTTGTGGCGAGCCGTCGGCCAGAAGTGCCATATTTCTTATGTTAGAGGCAGTAAATCCTGGGGCAAACACCATCACATGCAGCTTGTCGTAGCGATGTTCCACGCGAAGGGTGCTCAGGAAGCCCCTGATGGCGAACTTTGAGGCTGAATAGCCTGTCCGGCCTGGCAATCCGAGATATCCGGCCGTCGAGATGACGCCCACCACGCTACCTTTCGACTCGAGCAGATAAGGCAGGGCGTATTTTGTGCAGTAGACGGTTCCCCAGAAGTTGGTGTCCATCAGCCGTTTGATGACGTCGAGGTCGAGGTCGATGAACGCGGCACGCATCGAGATACCTGCATTGTTGATGAGGATGTCGATACGCCCGAATCTCTTGATAGTTTCTTCAATCAGGTTTTTGCAGTCTCCCTCTACTGTCACGTCGGTCTTGACGCACAGCACGTCGTCGGGCTCCGGCATCTCAAGTCGGTATTTCTCAAGCTTGTCAAGCGAGCGTGCCGCCATCACCACCTTCGAGCCGTAGGAGGCGAATAATCGCGCCGCAGCCAGCCCGATACCCGAGCTGGCTCCAGTCACGATGATTACTTTATCCTTAAAACACTTTCCTTTCATCTTAAAGGATGGCCAACTGTGGCATCTCCGGGTTGTTGTATTTTCCGGCTGCGAGTTTTTCCTTGATTTCCTTAAATGCCTTCAAAGTGTATTCGACATCCTCAAGCGAGTGTGCCGCTGTAGGGATAATTCTGAAGATGATCATGCCTCTCGGGATGACAGGATATGTCACGATTGAGCAGAAAATCTTGTAGTTTGTGCGCAGATCGAGGGCGATCCAAGCGGCCTGCACCTCGTTGCCCGGCAGGAAGATTGGCGTGACGCATGCCTCAGCCGGTCCGATCTCGAATCCGAGGTCACGGAAGCCTTTCTGGAGGGTACGTGTCACTGTCCACAGCTTCTTACGGAGCTCGTCGCCTTCCTTGCTGCGGATGATCTCCAAACGTTTGAGACAGCCTTCAACGATAGGCATTGGCAACGACTTGGCGTACATCTGCGAGCGCATGTTGTAACGCAGGTAGTCGATGATGACTTTCGGACCTGCCACGAAGCCGCCGATGATAGCCATCGACTTGGCGTAGGCGCCGATGTAAAGGTCTATGTCGTCCATCACGCCGAAATGCTCTGATGTGCCGCGTCCTGTAGGACCCATGCATCCGAATCCGTGAGCGTCGTCGATGAGAATACGGAACTGATATTTCTTCTTGAGAGCCACGATCTGGTCGAGGATT
>JAFZXR010000033.1 GCA_017616675.1 Bacteroidales bacterium | reverse complement strand
ATAACTGGGTCTTCAACCAACTCGAGGTAATCGGAGCGAGATACGGCTTCACGCTCGACACGCCTATCAGCGAGATCCCGGAGAATGCCATGAGCATCATCCTCTACGGAAGCAATGAGTCGTTCACCGTGACAAAGGAATATCTCGGCACAAGTTCAACATACTCAATGCCTTTTGAGGGCGTCGTCAACGTCATCAAGAAACAGAACGAAGACAACGCCCCCGCCTCCATTGCGAAGTGGGCCAACAGCTTCATGAATGAGACGGAATGTCCTGAGTGCCATGGACAAAGACTGAAAAAAGAGGCTCTTTATTTCCGTCTGAACGGCAAAAACATCGCCGAGCTGGCCGACATGGACGTCACGGCGCTGGCAGCGTGGCTCGACGACCTCCCGAATCATCTCGACGAGAAGCAGAAGGAGATCTCGCACGACATCCTTATCGAGATAAAGAAACGCATCAACTTCCTGCTCAACGTGGGCATCGACTACCTGAACATGAACCGTCCGGCGAAGAGTCTGTCGGGCGGCGAGGCGCAACGTATCAGGTTAGCCACGCAGATCGGCTCACAGCTGACGGGGATACTTTATATTCTTGACGAGCCTTCCATCGGCTTGCATCAGCGTGATAATCACAGGCTTATCGACTCGTTGAAGGAGCTTCGTGACATAGGCAACAGCATCATCGTGGTGGAGCACGACAAGGACACCATGCTCGCCGCCGACCATCTCATCGACATAGGTCCGGGAGCGGGCGTCAACGGCGGCACCGTCGTGTTTCAGGGCAGTCCCAAGGAGGCGATGCACGGCCACGGTCTCACCTGCGACTATCTGCGCGGCAAGAAGCGCATCGCGGTGCCGCCGGCGAGACGGAAACCCCTCGAAGGGCAATGTCTCAGATTATTCAACGCCAGCGGGCATAACCTCAAGAACGTCGACCTCGAGCTGCCGCTCGGCGTCATGGTGTGCGTGACCGGGGTTTCCGGCTCGGGCAAATCGACGCTCATTAACGAGACGCTCTACCCTATCCTGAGCCGTCATTTCTACCGCTCGGAGAAGAACCCTCTGCCTTACGACCGCATCGAAGGCCTCGAGTTTATCGACAAAGTCATCGAGATCGACCAGGCGCCGATTGGCAAGACGCCCCGCTCCAACCCTGCCACATATACCAAGGTGTTCGACGACATCCGTAAGCTCTACGGCGAGCTGCCGGAATCGAAGATCCGCGGATATAAGTCGGGACGATTCTCATTCAACGTCAAAGGCGGCCGCTGCGAGACCTGTCAAGGTGCCGGAGTGCGCGTCATCGAGATGAACTTCCTGCCCGACGTACACGTGAAATGCGAGGCATGCCAAGGCAAACGCTATAACCGCGAGACACTCGAGGTGCGCTTCAAAGGCAAGTCAATCAACGACGTGCTTAACCTCACCATCGACGAAGCCGTCACGTTCTTCGAGAACTTCCCTTCCATCTTACAGAAAATCAAGACGTTACAAGAGGTCGGACTCGGCTACATCACCCTCGGACAGCCTTCGACCACCCTCTCAGGCGGCGAGGCACAACGCGTGAAACTGGCCACAGAGCTGTCGAAACGCGACACGGGCAAGACCCTCTACATCCTCGACGAGCCCACAACTGGCCTTCATTTCGAAGATATCAAGATTTTGATGGAAGTGCTGAATAAGCTTGTAAACAAAGGCAATACCGTGCTCATCATCGAGCACAACATGGATGTCATCAAGATGGCCGATTATATCATCGACATGGGACCCGAAGGCGGCGAGCGCGGCGGCATGATCCTCTGCCAAGGCACCCCCGAAGAGATAGTAAAAAAGGCAGTGGGATACACCGCCAATTATCTCAAAAACGAATTATAACTCGTTGATTATCTTAATCTTATCTCTTGCCCAATCTGCAAGACTGAATTTTCGTCAAGGTCATTCATCTTAAACAGCCGCTCCAGCTTAACTGCATAGAGTCGCGACACCTGCGACAGTGTCTCACCTTTCTGAATCACATGGATATAGTAGCCTTGAGCTGCCTTTTGACGCATCGGACCGATGTATAGCACCTCGCCTTCCACAAAATTCGTCTTATTTCCGAGATGATTGTATTTCACAAGCTGTTTAGGGAACATCTTGAGCTCTTTGGCCAGACTTTCAAGGTTGTCGCCTTCTTTCGTAGTGACAAACTTCACTCCGAAATTCTCCTTGATATAATGATGATCCTTGGTGATTTCGACAACCGGACATTTCTTCAAATCCGGCACTCCGCCTGTGTTGTCGGCAACAGTATGTCTGTTTTTCTTCTGTTTCTTAGGTTTATCAACTTTTGCAGGCTTTTCTTGCTTTTCAGACTCCACATTTTCAGTCTTCTTCTTCGGCTTAAACTCGTTTTTCACAACCATCTGGTCGTACTGCTGAAGATTATAATCCTCAATGACTTTTATCAAAACAGTAGCATATACTGGTGAAGTGGCGTATCCTGCTTTTTTCAGTCCATTGGCCCATCCTTTGTAATCTGTAATCTCCATATCAAAAAGCGAAGCATAACGCGTGCCGTTTTTCAGGAAATTGGAATGGTCGCGATACGACTCCTCAACGGTGTTGTACACTCTGAAACACTCGCCTTTCGCGTCGTCGTCGTAATAAGTCTTCTTGCCAGTCCAGTTGTTATGACATTTGATGCAGAAATGGTTGTTGCTCTTGACCGCCAGCTCCGATGTGCCATGCGACGATTCGATGATAGCCTGAGCCAACTTTATTGATGCCGGAATCTTAAACTCTATCATCTGCTCCATCGCAAGATCCTTGTATTTCTTAATATAATCAAGGGTTCCCTGATTCTGGTTGCTATTCTGTGCAAATGCCGTCAACCCGCACAAAACAAGGACTACAAGGGCAATATGTCTGATTCTTCCGCTCATTTCTCGTTTGAACGTGTAAAATTACAAATTATTTTGATATAATTTTTAGAATAAATTATTTTTTGTATCTTTGCAAGATTAATGATGGACATTATAAAAAAATATTTCCCGCATTTGTCTGAGTCTCAAATGGCTCAGTATGAGAAACTTGCGCCGCTCTATGAAGACTGGAACAGCAAGATTAACCTCATCTCAAGGAAGGATATGGACAACTTCTATGAGCATCATGTGCTGCATTCGTTGGCCATAGCGAAATATTTCGAACTTCTGCCTGGAATGAAAGTTCTCGACATCGGCACTGGCGGCGGTTTCCCGGGCATTCCTTTAGCCATCATGTTCCCTCAAACGAAATTCTTACTCGTCGACAGCATCGGAAAGAAGATAAAAGTGGTGCAAGACGTGGTCGAAAAGCTTGATTTACAGAATGTTACAGCCATCCAGGAACGCGCCGAAAACATCAAAGAAAAGTTCGACGTGATAGTGAGCCGTGCCGTAACTCAGCTCCCCGACTTCGTGAAATGGTGTAACAACAAACTCCGCGTCACCAACGACATCGAGGCCGGTGGAATTTTATATTTAAAAGGTGGCGACATCGAGGAAGAGCTGCGCAACGTGCCGAAAAACTGGAAACGCAAGAGCACTTCCATCACGAAATGGTACGCAGAGCCTTATTTTGTTGAGAAATACGTGATACATCTATATTGAATTCAAATCTTTAAATAAAATATTGTTATGACAGAAAAAATTCAGACATTACGCGACAATGCGGCCATGAGATGGATCGCTTTGCTGCTGTTGGCGTTGGCAATGTTCTGCGCCTACATCTTCATGGACATTTTGTCCCCTATCAAAGACTTGATGCAGACCGAGCGTGAATGGGACAGCCTCGCTTTCGGTACCATGCAGGGTGCTGAGACTTTCCTCAACGTCTTCGTGTTCTTCCTCATCTTCGCAGGTATCATCCTCGATAAGATGGGCGTGCGTTTCACCGCTGTCCTGTCGGGCGCTGTGATGCTCATAGGCGGATTGATCAAATACTATGCCATCCACGAGAGCTTCAAAGGCAGTGGCACCGAGGCATGGTTCACCGCAAACCTCAACTACATCCCGTTGTTCGACGAACTCGGCGTCTCTCCATTCTATGGCGAGATCGTCGACGAGGCCGGTAACCTGCTCCGTCCAGGCATGCCAGCATCGGCTAAACTCGCAGCTGTGGGCTTCATGCTCTTCGGTTGCGGCGCCGAGATGGCCGGCATCACCGTGAGCCGCGGCATCGTGAAATGGTTCAAAGGTCGTGAGACAGCATTGGCAATGGGCTCGGAGATGGCATTGGCCCGTCTCGGCGTCGCAACATGCATGATCTTCTCTCCTTACTTCGCAAGACTCGGTGAAGACATCGACGTCAGCCGTTCAGTGGCATTCGGCGTGGTGCTTCTCTGCATAGCTCTTATCATGTTTATCACCTATTTCTTCATGGATAAGAAACTCGACAGCCAGACTGGCGAAGCCGAAGAAAAAGACGACCCGTTCAAAGTCAGCGACATCGGCAAGATCTTGTCGAGCCTCGGATTCTGGCTGGTGGCATTGCTCTGCGTGCTTTACTACTCAGCAATCTTCCCGTTCCAGAAATACGCTGTCAACATGCTGCAGTGCAACCTCACCCTCACCCCTGGTGAAGGCTTCTGGGCAAGCAACTCGGTGACAATCGTACAGTATATCGTCATGCTGCTCGTCGCTGTCTGCTCCTTCGCAAGTAACTTCATCAAGACCAACAAAGGTCTGAAATATGGCTTGATGGGTCTCGCAGTCATCGCCCTTGTGGTTTACTGCTACATGGGTTACATGCGCGGCACCGCTGAGACGATATTCGCAGTATTCCCGCTCCTCGCAGTGGCCATCACTCCTATCCTCGGCAACTACGTCGACCATAAAGGCAAGGCCGCTTCGATGCTCATGATCGGCTCATTGCTGCTCATCATCTGCCACCTCACCTTCGCCTTCATCCTGCCGTTGTTCAAAGGCAGCGCAGCAGGCGGAACCATCGTGGCTTACATCACAATCCTGGTCTTGGGCGCTTCATTCTCACTCGTCCCGGCAGCTCTGTGGCCAAGCGTGCCGAAGCTTGTCGACGAGAAGATCATCGGCTCAGCCTACGCTCTCATCTTCTGGATCCAGAACATCGGTCTGTGGTTGTTCCCACTGCTCATCGGTAAGGTGCTCACCTCAACCAACCCGGAGGGTGCCCTCGCACACGAGCTCGACTACACCTGGGCTCTGGTGATGCTCGCATGCCTCGGCGTGGCAGCATTGCTCATCGGCATCTACCTCAAGGCCGTCGACAAGAAGAAACACCTCGGTTTGGAAGAACCGAATATCAAGTAATTGATAATCAATAATAATTAACCGTCATTTCGTTAATGGGATGACGGTTTTTTTGTTTTTTCTTGTTTTTTTTCATTTTTATTTCGTATCTTTGCGTTTTGATAAAACCCATTTAAGATGAAAAAGTTTTACATCCTTATTATTGCTTTAGCATTTGTTGCCACAGCCAATGCCCAATGGGTCAACAACCCTGCGACGAACACATATTTGGTCTACGCCAACGAGACGGCAGGCGAAGTATATCTCGCCACCGACAATAGTAATGGCGACATCTACATGCAATGGTGCACCGGCGCCACAAACGGATGGTCGCCGACACTGCAGCGTATCAGCGCTGAAGGCATCCCGCAATGGGGCAACCAAGGATTGCATCCAAGTCACCACACACTCCCAAGCTGGTCACAAGGTCTGGCAATGGCAGTCACCACCGACCATGCTGTTGTGAGTTGTTTTGCGACAGATAACGGTCAGACCGTGGCAATAAAAATCAACGCCGACGGCACTTATGCCTGGGGCGAGCAAGGTCTCACACTCTTTGGCAACAATGGCAACTCGCGCACCGAGCTTCTCGCTGGCGATGATGGCGGAGTGTGGGCTCTCGGCACCGACATCGACAACGGCAACATGTTTATCCGCTACATCGAAGCCGACGGCACCATGAACCCGATGATAACCATCAGCGACACCCAAGGCGGCATGTGCATGTTCGGACTCTTGGTACCTACCGACAACGGCATCTTTGTCGTATATGAAAGAGAGACATGGGCTTACACATATTACTATAATAAAGAGCTTTGGGTGGCAGGCTACAACAAAAACGGCCAGGCTATCAGCACAGCGACAAAGCTCATGGATCCTCAGATTATCGGCGGCAGCTACACGCATTACGTAGTCCCCGACGGCCTTGGCGGCGGATATGCCTACATATGGCACCCGGCTATAGGCGATGCGTTCAATGTATATGTGTTCCACTTCAATGCCGATGGCATCTCCACATTTCAAGAGCCCGACGGCATCCCGGTGCATTCTGCCAACCCATACTACTATTATCTCGATGCCAACGCTACCGTCGATCCGAGAAATCACGACCTGATTATCACCTACCACGTGACCGACGCAGAGTATCAGTCGTTAAGCAGAATATATGTCAACCGCATCACGACAACCGGCTACAAACCTTGGGGCGACGGACTGCTTGTGCTTGACAACGGAACGGAATTCTGCTCGGATTACATGATTGATAGTTTCGAAGACGGCTCTGGTTTCTCAATAATTTATAACAGAGCTGCACCAGGTTCTTATATCAACAGCATTATCGACGCCAAAGGTTTCGACATGGAAGGCAACGAACTCTGGATGACCAATATGAGTTCGCAAGACTGCATGCGAAGCATGAGCGAGAACAGCACCGGATACCACAACGGACAAAACATCGTGGCGTGGGTTAATCAAAGCTCAGGTGGCATCTACGGACAAAACATCGGCTGGAATGGCGGAATGGGCCCAAACATCACCCCGACCCCACCATTTAACCCTTGCTACCCGCCGACCGACTTCCAAGGCGAGACCTATTACAATCCCGAGACAGGCATCAGCGCAGCAGTGCTTTCATGGACTGCACCAGACCCGCTTCCGCTACATTATAACCTCTATGTCGAAGGTCTTAAAGAAATCATCGAAATCGATGCTGAAAACACATCATATTATCTCGAGGAAGAGCCAGGCGACTATATCTTCAAACTAACTGCCTGGTACGAAGACTGCGAGTCGGATTTCGCACTCACTCCTGGCGGCGACAACTACGTTCTTGTTGAGATTCCTATTCATCAATCTATCAATGAAAATGAATATGAAAACATTGTCGATATCATTGAAATTTTCAACATCAACGGCCAGCACGTTAACACATTAAATATCAATGAGTTAAATCAAGGAATTTATATCATTAAAGGTGTGACGGAGACTGGGAAAACGGTTATTCGCAAAATGATCAGATGATGTTTCATCATCATAATGAAAAAAGGATGCCCGAAAGCATCCTTTTTTTGTGGAAACTGCTGGGTTCGAACCAGCGACCTCCTGCTTGTAAGGCAGGCGCTCTGAACCAACTGAGCTAAGCTTCCAGTTTCGTGAGCGGATTACGGGGCTCGAACCCGCGACCTGAAGCTTGGGAAGCTTCCGCTCTGCCAGCTGAGCTAAATCCGCAATACCGTTTACGGGCTGCAAAAATACAAAAATTTTTAGTTCCTAAAACATTTTTTAGATTATTTTTTTATCTTTGCAGAAATAAACTTAAGTGTTATGAATTTTGTAGATAAAATAAAAAAAGCCATTGACGACAGAAAATGGACCGTCACCAAAGCCAACGACTCTTGGTCGGTGTTTAAGATTATGTCGGAATTCGTCAACGGTTACGAGACTCTCTCAAGAATCGGACCTTGCGTCGCCATCTTCGGCTCGGCACGCATCAAGGAAGACAACCCATATTATCAGAAAGCCGTCGAAACGGCTGCCAAACTCGTAGAGAAAGGCTTCGGCGTCATCACTGGCGGCGGCCCAGGCATCATGGAAGCTGGCAACAGAGGCGCCTACGAAGCCGGCGGCAAGAGCGTGGGACTGAATATCGTCCTCCCTCACGAACAACACTCAAATCCTTATATCGACAGCGATAAGTCGATCAACTTCGACTATTTCTATATCCGTAAGACGATGTTCACCCGCTACTCACAGGGATTTATAGCATTTCCTGGCGGTTTCGGCACCCTCGACGAGCTCTCCGAAGCCCTCACGCTGATGCAGACCAACAAGATCGCCAACTTCCCTATCGTGATGTTCGGCTCCTCGTTCTGGAACCCGCTTGTCGACTGGTTCCGCCAGACTTTGCTCGAGAATAAGATGATTAAAGAAGAAGACTTCGGCATATTCCACGTGGTCGACGACGTCGACGAAGCGGTAGGTATTATCGACGACTTCTATAAAAAGACCGATCTTAAACCTAACTTCTAATGTCAAAAGTCCTGATAATCGACGACGAGGCCGCCATCCGACGTTCGATGAGCGGAATACTCGAAAACGAAGGCTTCACCGTCACCGACGCCGCCTCCGCGATTGAGGCGTTGCCCATGCTCGAAAGCGACAGCTTCGACGCCATATTTTGCGACATCAAGATGCCTCAGATGGACGGCATAGAGTTTCTCGTGAAGGCAAAAACCATCACCGATGCGCCGATAATCATCATCTCCGGACATGGCAGCATCGACGTCGCGGTGGAAGCAATAAAAAAAGGCGCCTACGACTTCATCGAAAAGCCGATAAACCTCAACCGCATGCTCATCACGCTGCGCAACGCCCTCGACAAAAGCCGTCTGGTCAACGAGACGAAGATCCTCAGGACCGTAGTCAGCAAACAATACGAGATGGTAGGGACTTCGGACGCGATGCAGGAACTGCACGACATGATCGAGCGCGTCGCACCTACGAACGCACGCGTTCTCATCCTCGGCGAAAACGGCACCGGAAAAGAACTCGTGGCACGCCAACTGCACGAACTCAGTCCTCGTAAAGACAACGCCTTCATCGAGGTGAACTGCGCCGCCATACCGTCGGAACTCATTGAGAGTCAGCTGTTTGGACACGAAAAAGGAGCCTTCACCTCGGCCATAAAACAAAAGAAAGGCGACTTCGAACTCGCCAACAACGGCACACTGTTCCTCGACGAAATCGGTGACATGAGTCTGGCGGCGCAGGCAAAGGTGCTCCGCGCTCTCCAGGAGAATAAAATCACCCGCGTCGGCGGCGAAGAAGAGATAAAAGTCGACGTGCGAGTCATCGCCGCGACCAACAAGAACCTTCAGGAAGAGATAGCCAAAGGCAACTTCCGCGAAGACCTCTACCACCGCATCAGCATGATAATAATGAAGGTGCCGCCACTGCGCGAACGCCTCGACGACATACCTTTATTAATTAATAGCTTCGTGGTGAAATCGGCACTCGAAATGGGTAAACCCACCCCCACTTTCACCGAATCTGCCATCGAAGAACTGAAAAAACAACACTGGAGCGGCAACATCCGCGAACTGCAAAACGTCGTCGGACGACTCGTAATCCTCTGTGGCTCAACGATTTCCGATGAAGATATAAAAAAATATCTCTAAATTCGGAAAAATTTCGTACTTTTGCACGCTTTTTGATGGAATATCAAGCATAACGCTTGGGGCTGACCGGTTTTGACAGCTTGTAGAAGGGTTATGTAAGCATACCGAGCCTCGCAGTGACGCTCGTAAATCTTGACTGCAAAAAATTAATTGGCGAAAATACTTACGCTCTCGCTGCTTAATCGAAGTATAGTAGATT
>JAFZXR010000032.1 GCA_017616675.1 Bacteroidales bacterium | reverse complement strand
GAGATGGGATTCTGCCTCTACGGCAACGACATCTGCGACACCACCTCACCTATCGAGGCCGGTCTCGGCTGGATTACCAAGTTTGTCGACGGCAACGACTTCATCGACCGCGCTTACAACGAGAAACAGAAAGCTGAAGGCGTCACACGCAAGCTCGTCGCTTTCGAGGTCACAGGCAAAGGCATCGCTCGTCACGAATATGAGATCTGCGACGCTGAAGGCAACCACATCGGCGAAGTGACTTCAGGCACAATGGCTCCATCAGTGAAGAAAGCTATCGGTATGGGCTATGTGAAGAAAGACTTCTCAAAGGTTGGAACCGAGATCTTCATCAAGGTGAGAGACAAACTCATCAGCGCAGTCGTGGTGAAACTCCCTTTCTACAAAGGGTAATCACCTGATACTCAATAAAAAAGGCGGCCAATCACGGTCGCCTTTTCTTTTGTCTTTTAACCATTAAGGATTGTACTTTCCGATTGTCCAGACGATACCTGCTCGGATGTTTGCCGTACGATACTTCGACGACACCTCCAAGAAAGGAGCTCCGAAGGTGGTGACGCACAGGATGTTGTCGGTGACAGCGTAGATGTTGAATGGTCCGGCATGTAAGCCAAAGCCCAGTCCCACTGCTGTTCCAGTGTATTTCGACATAGTACAGTTGAGCATCAGGTTGATATGTTTGGCGAAGACGCCGCTATATCCCAGCGTCAAGGCCGGATAAGACTTACCTTTCACGTAATACAGCTGTCCGATAGCGGTTGCGCGCAACATCGGGCAAAGCTCGAAATAACCCTGAAGCATGAGTCTTGTCTTGAGATAGGTGTTGTAGTCGGCGCCATCATCAAGGAAGGTGTCGCCCCACACCTCATTCGCAATATCTTTGATCATCGACTTATAGTCGAGTTCCATGTTGGTGACATCGGTGAGATTCTCAAACAGGCCATCGTTAAGGGTAACGTTGTTACGTTCGATGGTCCTCGTCTTCGTCTCAGTCCATCTGATGAATCCGAGGTCGTAGATGCCTGCCGCCACGCCGAAATGGCTGTTGATGGTATACGAAGCGCCGAGGTCGATGCCATAGCCGATGTTTTCGCCTAAATCGAACATACGGTTAGCCGCGACTGAATCAAGCGATTTCAGCAAGTCGTTGAGGTTATCGCCATCTGCCTGCAGCACTGTGGCCGCCTTGATATTCAAGTTGACATCAGCGGTCATGGCATAGCTGTTAGGATCGGTGTAAACCCTGGTCTTCTCATTGTCGACCGTCACGTTAGCCAAGCCGAACAGCACTTTCGGACGAGCGCCGATGGTGAGTCGGTCGTTAATCTTTGCCTGCACGCCTACAGCGAGTTCCGAGAACAAGGTCACGTCGGTGCTGAGGTTAAAGTCGCAAGGATTGTCATAACCCATATAATGGCCGTTGCCGAAGACAAAGAATCCCAAGAAATCTCTCGAATACTTGAGATCTGTATTCATCCTCATTCTCCAGTCGATATTGATGAAGAACCTGTTGACTCTGAAGCCTGCATTGGCGAAGTCGAGTGAGAAACTTGTGTTGAATACGTTATCATATTCGTTGAGACTGTTCACGAGTTTCACACCGTCGATAACCGTCTCGTCGTTACCGAAAAGGTTGTTATAGTGAATGCTCGAGTTGAACATTGCCAGGTTGACATTCGAGAATGCCACGCCGACTATGCCTCTGTAAGGCACGTTGATAGCCGGGTTGTAATAGTTGGAATAAGGCATCTGCGGCAGCAAGGTGAAACCGATACCGTCGTTTTGTGCCTTTGTGACAAATGTTGAGCAGACTAATACTGCGATGATTAAGTATCTATATATCTTTTTCATGACGCCCTCCTTATTATTAATTATGATTTCCACCAATAATAATTTCAGACGTCTTCGTCAGCATTCGCATCCGAAGCGCGATAGTGTTCGATTCTCGGATCAGTACCGGATCCTCCTGGAACTCTGTGTTGACGCCCAGTCGCATGATCATCTGGTCGGATCGCATCACGTTGTTGAGTTTTCTGTCGGTTACGATGCATGACACTGTCGACGGCTGGTCGTAGAGTATCGTGCCTCCGTCGTTGAACAGGGAGTCGATGATGCGTCCGTTTCTCATGAAGAGAGCTTGCAGCTGTACTTGCAGCGGCACTTTGTTGTCATAGTCGATAAAGAATTTTATCTCATCGAAGTAATCATCGATATCAAGCTTATTGCCGAAGTCGATATTGACGGTATCGATATAGCGTAAGTCGGTGATTCTGAATGACAAAGGCATCTCAACGTCGGCTATCACGTCAACCGATGAGGTGTCGGATATCGAGATATGTTCGCCTGGCATCGCCATCGTCACCCGACCGTCGAAGTCGAGTCGGGTGTAGCCTGCGAGTGCGTCGATCTGGTCGGTGAAGCCTGTCAGGGTGAAGTGTCGGTAGAGGCCGTTAGTTGGGAAAAGATCGACGTCGACATGATCGACCACGAGCAGGTCGGTGACAAGGCCGGTCCTTCCGTTGACGAAGTGCAGCTTGTTGATATCGCCGTCGGCTGTCATTCCGAAGGTGTTGCGATAGGTTATTTGTATCTTTGGCACCGGTAGATGGGCGCTGCCGCTGAGACCGTTGATGCCGAAGTCGATAGCTGTCTGGTCGGTGAATATCGAGTCGAGCGCCTTGGTCACAAGGGCATAAACCGTCTTGAATCCGACGTTTATCAGTCCTCCTGAAGCGACGCAGTCATAAACGCCTCCAGGATATTCGCCATTGTCGACATGAATGGTGATACGCGCGCCGAAAGCCACAGTATCTTGCTCAGGAATCACTCTGAAATCAGCCAGACTAAAGGTTTGTCCGCGACGAGGATAATCGATTGGGATTACAAGGGGATTACCGTCTGGAGAAAGCAGATGATTGGAATAAAGCTCGATTCTTTTGAGGCATTCGATAGTCGGCATCACATTAAAATCGAAGGTCATCAGGCCATGACGGAGTATCACCGAATCGATGGAGAAGCCATCATAGTTGAACGGTATCGTCATAAACCTTGCGACGTCGATTACCGTGTCGTGGTTGTTCGTCGGCTCGAATGCTGGCATGGTGAATGCTGTGGTTGTCGTAAAGTCTATATCTTCGATGCCGGCATCGAGAAGGTCGCTGGCCTTGAGAATCCCGTTGACCGAGTCGGCATAATAAGCGAAGATTGAGTCATTACGGACACGCATCCATGAGTTACATGTGCTATCCACATCATTAAGGAGATCCCTAATGGTAACGGTGTCGTTGAATATCGCGATTGCAAAATGATTATCGACGGCTATTTTTTTCACTTCCTGTTTCTTGCAGGACGCCGTCGTCAACGCCACAAGAACAACGAGAATCGCCGTGATCGTAATCTTAAATAATCGTCTCATTTTATTAAGAATTAAGTTATACTTTCCATTAAAAATACAAAATTAAACATTATTTCAATATTAAGGATTAAAAATATCAATTTTCTTATTAAATTTTTTTTGAAAATTTTTGTTATGCGTATATAAAAAAGTTGTAATTTTGCAGTCCGAAAAATTTTAGAGAAAAAAGATAGATATGTATTTAACTGCAGAAAAGAAAGAAGAGATTTTTGCAAAGTACGGTAAGAATGCAC
Source organism: Bacteroidales bacterium (assembly GCA_017616675.1). The sequence continues at coordinate 263 of JAFZXR010000032.1, read as the reverse complement.
AGGATACCGGCTCAGCAGAAGGACAGATTGCATTGTTCACATTCAGAATCAAGAATTTAACAGAGCACATGAAGACCAGCAAGAAGGACATCGCAACAAAGCGTTCACTGGTCGCCCTCGTAGGTAAGAGAAGAAAACTCCTCGCCTACCTCAAGAAGAATGATATCGAGAGATATCGTGCTATCATCAAGGAATTAGGTATCAGAAAATAAAAGCATTGTTTATCAATGCCCTTGCGAAAAAAGGCAATGTTTGTTGCCTTT
>JAFZXR010000031.1 GCA_017616675.1 Bacteroidales bacterium | reverse complement strand
CCAGCCGCACCGCCGGGTAGCAGCGTTCGGACGGGATAAGCGCTGAAAGCATCTAAGCGCGAAGCCCACCTCAAGATGAGGTCTCATTTTAGGGTCGTATTAGACGAATACGTTGATAGGGCGCAGGTATAAGCGTGGCGACACGTTCAGCCGAGCGCTACTAATAGCCCGAACACTTCACGGACAATGTCCGGATGACAGCACTGTTTGACCAGTGGAAGGTGTCAGAACACACTAAGCGAGTGAAAATCTCGTTCTCCTTCAGGCCATGTCGAGACGGAAAGACACACATGGTGACTATAGCACGGAGGTCCACCTCTTCCCATTCCGAACAGAGAAGTTAAGCCCCGTCGCGCCGATGATACTGCATCAACTTGTGGGAAAGTAGGTCGTCGCCAAACCCATAAAGGAGCCAACATGGCTCCTTTTTTTGTTTATATTGAAATAATTACTATCTTTGCATTGTGAAATCAAATAATGTCATATTATTAGCCATCACAATACTCTTATGTACAGTGTTTTCAAGCTGTAGCAAAGATGAAAACACCCTCCCGACATTATTGATAAAATCAGATTCCGAAATAAAATGGGATGACAGAACCGGTTGCTATGTTTATTATATAACCGATTGTGACACAATGTGTTGGAGCGGCAATGTTAAGTATAGAGGCGGAATATCATCGAAATATCCAAAACATTCTTATTCATTAAAATTAGATAAAGAACACTCAATCGGTGACTTGCAAAATGGCAAAAGCTGGATTCTTAACGCAAGTTATATCGACAAGACCTTCATGCGTCATAAATTGTGCTACGATATTTTTAACAAAATGGGTGATTACGATATCGCTCCACAATGTGTGTATGCCTTGGTCGTGGAAAATGACAAACCTAAAGGGCTGTACGTCGTGATGCAACGTCTTAACAAACATATCCTGAATATTGATGATAGCGATGAAAATGCATTGATTTTCAAGGATCCTAAACTGTTTTATGCCGATTCGGCAATGCCCCAAAACATTGATTCTGATGATAATTTTAATGAACAGACATATCCCGATTTTGATAAATCGGGCGACAAATCGGCAATCCTTGATGAGCTTCATGATTTTATTCTACACAGCTCAGATGAAAAGTTTAAAGCCAAAATCAACGACTGGATCGACCTGAGAAATGTTGTCGACTGGCATCTTCTATTACTGTTTACTAATAATAGCGATGGCGTCCGCAAGAATTTTTATCTTTATAAAATAGACACTAAAACACCTTTCAGAATTGCTATCTGGGACTGCGACCATAGCTTCGGCCGTGACTGCGACAACGAGAAAAATATGTTGGAGAGACTTACGGATGATTGGCGTAATATATTGTTTAACAGACTGTTAATCACTCCATGGTATCAGGAAATGATGTCAGAACGATGGAAACAACTCCGTGATAATGATGTCATCTCATACCGTACCCTTAAGGATATGATTGGCGAAAACGATAAACTGGTTAGAAAAGGCTTGCTCGTAAACCAGTCAATATGGAGCTATGATAGCGAGTTTTATTACGATGACAATAATTATGAACAGGAAATCGATCTGATGCTCGATTTTATTCAACTGAGCCTCGATACAATGGATAAAAGATTTGGTTATCAATGATTTTTCCTGAAAACCTCCGAAATGATGATTCCTGCTGCCACTGACGCGTTAAGCGATTCAGTCTGACTGCCTTCTGCACGCGGAATGTTAATCGGACAACTTACAAATGGCATGACGTTTTCGCGGATGCCGTGCGACTCGCTTCCAATTATGATAACCCCTTGATTATCTTTTATTTGTGTGTGATAAACGTTCTTTCCTTGCATCAAAGCGCCAAAGACAGGTGTTTTTACTTCTTTTAAAAACTTAACGACATCAGTCTCAACGATTTGCATCCTGAAAATGGAGCCCATAGTCGATTGAATGGTTTTTGGCTGCCAAGGATCACAGGTGTCTTCTGAAATGACAATCTTTTTGATGCCAAACCAGTCGGCGGTGCGGATGATGGTGCCGAGATTTCCCGGGTCGTTGATGCCGTCAAGAAGCAAAACCAATTGATTTTCAGTGTCTTTTGGCTCGATTTTGTATTTAGGCATCATTGCTGTAGCAAATACTCCCGGAGGCGTCACAAAATTGCTGATTTGCTCCATCTGCTTTGGTGTAATCACTTCATAATCAGCGATTTTCTTTGCCAGAACAGGATTTTTTTCACCCCAAGCTTCAGTAGCAAAAATGTTGTTGACTCTGAATTTCGAATTTATCAGTTCTTCAACGAGCTTGTTGCCCTCCACAGCGAATATTCCACGTTCCTTGCGGCCCTTCGCTTGGCGTAATGCCTGCAATTCCTTAACGTCGTTCTTTGTCATAATCGTTGTTTTATAAAAAAGCCGAGAAACTTTTAATTCCTCGGCTATTATTCAAAATCTCAAAGATCCTCAATTATTCAGCGAAAACTTCAAAGCTGATTTCAACTGTAACGTCTTTGTGAAGACGAACTTTTGCTTTGTAGTTACCGACTTCCTTGATGGTGTCGTCGTCAACGAGGATGTGCTTGCGGTCGATCTCGATGCCCTTGGCTTCTTTGATGGCGTTAGCAATCTGAACGTTGTTGACTGAACCGTAGATCTTGCCTGTTGAAGCAGCCTTTGCAGGGATGCGGAGTGAAAGACCTTCAAGAACTTTTGCCAATTCTTCAGCTTCTTTCTTAATCTTCTCCTGTTTGTAAGCCTGCTGGCGCATGTTTTCTGCCAAAACTTTGCGTGCTGATTCTGTTGCGAGGATGGCCATTCCCTGTGGGATCAGATAGTTACGTGCGTAACCTGGTTTAACATTGACGATGTCGTTCTTGTATCCCAAATTT
>JAFZXR010000030.1 GCA_017616675.1 Bacteroidales bacterium | reverse complement strand
CAAATACTCAGTAAACAATAGCAGTCCCGACGACAAACACTACGAGACGCCTATCACCAACGAGGCCACGTTCCAGGACTCGCTCATGGAACAGCTCGGATTCCGCAAACTCGACGACAAGAAATACAAGATAGGTGCATATATCATAGGCACCCTCGACGACGCAGGCTATCTGTCAAGACCGATAACAGGCATCGCCGACGACCTGCTGTTCACACAGAACATCGACGCCACAGAAGACGAGATCCGTGAGGTTCTGGCGATAATCCAGGACTTCGACCCGGCAGGCGTCGGCGCCTCGAACCTTCAAGAGTGCCTGTTGATACAACTGCGCCGACGCAACGAGGAAGAGCCTAGTGAGGACTGCGACAATGCCATCAACGTCATCGAAAACCATTTCGACGAGTTCACCAAGAAACACTACGATAAGATCGTGGCCCGCAGCGGCATGTCGGACGAGGCATTCAAGCGCGCACTCGACATCATACTGTCGCTCAACCCCAAGCCGGGCGGCTCGACAGGCACGGTGAGCCAAAACAACAACTACATCATCCCCGACTTCACCGTCATCAACAACGGCGGCGAGCTCGAGCTGATGCTCAACAACCGCAACACGCCGGAGCTGCACGTGAGCCGCGACTTCCTCGACATGCTCAAGGAATATTCGGCAGGAAAAGACAGTCCTGAGAAACGCGAAGCCCTTACATTCATAAAGAATAAGATCGATGCTGCCAACTGGTTCATCGACGCCATAAAACAACGCCAGAGCACGCTCTACGTCACCATGAAAGCCATCATGGAATACCAGAAGGATTTCTTCCTCACCGGCGACGAAGGCAAGCTTAAGCCGATGATACTCAAGGATATATCCGATATGGTCGGGCTCGACGTGTCGACGATATCGCGCGTCGCCAACAGCAAATACGTGCAGACAGCCTACGGCACCTTCCAGCTGAAATATTTCTTCAGCGAAGGACTCGTCAATGATGAAGGCGAGGCTGTGTCGACGCGCGAGGTGAAGAAGATAGTCCGCGAAAGCGTGGAAAATGAAGACAAGTCTAGCCCGCTAACCGACGACGAACTTACCGCAATATTGAAAGAAAAAGGCTACACCATAGCACGACGCACCGTGGCCAAATACCGCGAACAACTGGGCATACCCGTCGCCCGACTCCGTAAAGTGTTATGAAGACAGCAAAAATCATCTCGATAATAGGCCATCCCATCTTCCACCCGACATGGATGATGATACTCCTGCTGCTCTCGGGCATCACACGCTTCACGCCAGGTAACGACTGGACGTTTCTAACCATCACATTATCAATGACTTGTCTGCTTCCGATTCTCGTCATCGTGATGCTGAAGAAATGGCATTTCATCGAGTCGTACGAGATGGACGAACGCGACGACCGCCTCGGGCCTCTGTTCATCATGGTGCTCTTCCTCTTCGTGACGCTCAGGTTTTTCAACAAGATGCCGCTGTTTTCAATCTATAACTTCTATCTTACAACCGTCATCGTCACCACGATTCTCGCTTTCGTCATCACATTTTTCTGGAAAATAAGTCTCCACGCCCTCGGCTGGGGCAACCTCACGGCCTGTCTGTTCATCATGACAACCGTCTCAATGCGCCTGTATCTGCTTTATTTCCTCGGCAGCGTCGTCATCTCAGGCATTGTGGCTGCCGCCAGGTTAAAACTCAAATCCCACAGCAACGCCCAGATTTACTCAGGCTTTGCCATGGGATTCGCCACAGTTATAGTAGTGTATTTTCTTTCGATGATTTAATACGGCCTGATGCCGATACCTATTGAGAACGGCAGCACCGCCGGACCTCTACCCTCCTTAAACGAACTGTTGAACTGATAGCCGACATACAGATTTATCGACCTGTAGCCGAACCTCGCGAACGACGAGTAGACAATACTTTCTACAGCATTGATATTGTTGTACTTAATCTCCCATTTATGACCGTCGTAGTTCATATATCCGACAGCCTTCGAGTTGGCCTGAATGAGGAAACTCACCTTTGCGCCGAACGAGATCTTGAACTTGTCGGCAATCCTCAGGTTCACCTCCAACGGGATGTCCATATAATGGAATGTCACCCTGCTTTTCTTTATCGGAGCCTCTGTAAACTCGATGGCATGCGTGTAAGGCTCAGCCAGCCAAGCGTTTTTCATATAGAAATTATGGCACGAATAGCCGCCGCCGAGCGAAACGGTATGCTTCGACTCTCCCATCGGGAAGTTATAGGTGAGATATGTACCCCATCCCTGATTTATCGCACGCAAGTCGAAATTCTCATATTTTGCGCCGGTGTTGATGTCGCTGAACAAATCGAAACCCATCGTCACCTGTCCGTTGGTGCGGTCTTTGATGAGCTGCGCATTCGCTAAAAACGAAACCAGCATCAATGTTGCTAACAATAAGCCTTTTCTCATATCTAATTTCTTTTATCTATTATCTTTAATCTTTTATCCAATAATGCATCCATCTCTTCATCCGTCAGGTCGGGATTCTTAAGCTGTGCGTCGATGGCATCGATCAGCGACTGGTAGTTCTCGCCTGTCTGCAGCGACTCGAACGCCTTCTCCTTCATCTCCACCTCCCCGATGTTACTCTCCGGAAGCTCGTCGACATCGGCATCTTCGCCAAGCTGCTCGCGTAACTTCTTGATAAGCAGCGAGATAAACTGACGAGCCATGCTGTTGTCCATCAAGCCGAACATCTCAACCGAGAACTGGTCTTTTATCGAGTCGTACTGGCTGAGATACTCTTTGATCTGCTCAAGCTGGGCCTTGTCGATGCCGGGCACGTCGTCAGGCGGGTATTTCTCCATCACCTTCTTAAACAGCCTTAACAGCTCTTCGATCTGTTTTTTCAAATCCTCGTTTTCCATAATCTTAATTTATTCTTCGTAGAAGATATCGTCCTTCAATCTGTTAAGTGAGTCGTAGATATACAGACTGTCAAGTAACAGAGTATCAATTACATACTCATCGTTGATAAAGACCTTTTTCCTCAAGGAATCTCTATCGACGAGGTCGAACATGTCGACGTTGGAGCACAGCGCTATGTACGGCAACTCGATGCGGTCGGCGGTCACGAAGGCATTTTTATACTCTTTCTTGACCTGCTGATACATGTTTTCGGCCTCCAGTCGCGTGCGGAAGTCGCCGATGCGCAGGCGGTAGTATGGCTGACCAAAGACGAGATATATCGGCACCTCGGGATATTTCTCCGCGAAACGTGTCTTCACGCTGTCGGCATGACGCAGGGCATCATTGCCAAGCTCCATGAAAATCTGCACTCTGAAGCCGTCGATGGTGCTGTCGTTGACGTGAATCTGACGCTGTTTCATTATCAAATTGTCGATTCGCGAGTCCTTATTTAAAATAAGATACCCGCTTTGAGCGACACAACTTATTGATAATAAGCATGTTATGATAAAAAACAGCAGTTTCTTCTTCAAAACGCAAAATTTTTTGTAAAATTACGCAAAAACTTTCAAATTAGTATGTGATTTTTTGTATTTTTGTGAATAATTTTTTGATATGAATGAAAATCTCGACGCATACGGCACCTCGATGAGCAAGGCTGAGAAGGAGATTGAGCAGGTTTTAAGGCCTGACGCCTTCGCCAGCTTCGCCGGACAGGAGAATGTCGTTGCCAATCTTAGGGTTTTTGTGCAGGCGGCCGCCCAGCGAGGTGAGTCGCTCGACCATGTGTTACTCCACGGGCCTCCGGGACTGGGTAAGACCACCCTGTCGCACATCATCGCCAACGAGCTGGGCGTGAATATGAAGATGACCTCGGGGCCGGTGCTCGACAAGCCGGGTAACCTCGCGGGACTGCTCACCAGCCTTGAGAAAAACGACGTCCTGTTTATCGACGAGATTCACCGTCTGAGTCCCGTCGTGGAGGAATATCTCTACTCTGCGATGGAGGATTTCCGCATCGACATCATGATTGAGACGGGGCCTAACGCCCGCAGCGTGCAGATCCAGCTCAACCCGTTCACCCTGATAGGCGCCACCACACGCTCCGGACTGCTCACAGCGCCGCTGCGCTCGCGTTTCGGCATCAACATGCGCCTGGAATATTACGACTCGAAGACTCTTTCCAACATCATAAAACGTTCAGCGTCAATTCTTAAGGTGCCGATCGACGACGAGGCGGCATTCGAGATTGCCCGTCGCAGCCGTGGCACGCCGCGTATCGCTAACCTGCTTTTACGACGTGTGCGTGACTTCGCGCAGATAAAAGGCGACGGCCGTATCACCCTCGACATCGCCAAGGTCGGACTTAAAGCCCTCAACGTCGACCAACACGGCCTCGACGACATGGACAACCGCATCCTCCTGACTATCATCGAGAAATTCAAAGGCGGTCCTGTCGGCGTCAACACCATAGCGACGGCCGTCGGCGAAGAAGCCGGCACCATCGAAGAGGTGTGCGAGCCATTCCTCATCCAGGAAGGCTACCTCATGCGAACACCACGCGGCAGAGTCGCCACCGACCTCGCTTACAAACACTTAGGACTCTTCAAAGGCGCCGATCAAGGCAGCCTTTTCTAGGAATTTTATCGGTCATATAAAAAAGAAACAGCTTCCTGGGGAGGGAAGCCGTTTCCAAATTAACCATTTAAAACTTAATCCTATGAAAATCAAAGCTTTACTCTTTTGCTTTGTATTTTTCTTATTCTCTTGAAACCAACCGATAAAACAAAAATGAAACTTCCATCCAGATCATGAATAGTTTATCAGTGTTAATCGTTTGTTTTCGCGGTGCAAAATTACAAAATAATTCTTATACTTCAACATTTTTTTTGTAAATATTTCACAAATATTTCAATAACCTGTCAATCAATGATTTACATTTTAAAAAATCACTGAAAGAAGTATAAAAACTATATATTTGCACTTTTTGACGAGCTATTTTCTACGCTTTTCGTCAAAAATTTTTATACATTTTTATTCGATGACGATCTCATCGCAGAAAATCCAGGCCTTCTCCCCTGCTCCCACATGCCATTCAGGACAAACTCCTATATTCTTTGCCACCATCCTCACATAGCGGGCCTTCGTTTTCTTTCTGATGTCGAGCTCCTGGATGATGGCCTCGTCGGTCTCAGGGTCGACCTCGTTTTCGACCGTTCCTATCGACTTGAAATTCTTTCCGTCGGTCGAGACGAAAAACTCCACCTCTGTCGGCATGAAGATCCACGAGCCCTGGTCCTGCAGAAAGCTTCCGGCCACACGGCTGATGTCGGTCATCTCGCCAAGGTCGACCGTGGCGTCGAGGTCGACGCCATAGTATCCCTGCCACATGCCCACACGGAAGTTGTCGTTGCCGCGCTGCAGGTCGATGAGGGCGATGTCGCCACCGCCATCATACTGGTCGCTGTACGGATATCTCACCTTGACCTTACGGCCTTCAGCTATCTTCTTGAACGACCCCGACGCCACGGTCGACACGCACGACTTGCCTTCTTCGCAGTCGACGACTGCCACGGCGTTGATCTCTGTAGTGGCTTTGATGACAAACGGTCCCTCGTATTTCGAGGCGCTGCGGATAGTTCCGGCCGTCGGGTCGGTGATGTCCATGGCGTAATAAATCACGGCGCTGGCATCGGGATGGGTGATGCTCACCACGAGACTGTCGTAAAACACGTAGTTGTCGACGCTGATGATAGGCGCCGGCACTATGGCGTCGGCGGTGATGCGCATCACCGGGCAGTCGTCGGCTGCGGTGGCCCAAGCAGTGTTACGGTCGCTGGTCATGGTAAACTCGAGCTTGCCGCCCTTGAGCACCTCGTCGCAGTATAAGTAGCTGCGTTTCAACGACCTGCCGTTGAGCTTGGCCGATGCGATATATCTGTTCTCGTGTGATAAGTTCTTGGCTTTGATGGTGAAATGCCTGCCGTTTTCGAAGTTCAGCGTCATCTCCTCGAAATGCGGCACTCCGATGATGAACATGCCGCTGGCCGGCGTCACCGGGAAGAATCCCATGGCGCTCATCACATACCATGCCGACATCTGTCCGCAGTCTTCGTTGCCGCAGAGACCATCAGGCTGGTCGGTGTAGAGCTCGTCCATAATCTGGTTGACGATTTTCTGAGTCTTTACCGGCTTTCCGACGAAGTTGAAGAGATAAGCCATGTGATGCGAAGGCTCGTTGCCATGGGCATATTGTCCGATAAGGCCGGTGATGTCGACCTGTTCACGTCCCGTGAGACTCGAGGTGTTGCTGAACAGCTGTCCGAGCATGTCTTCGTATGCTTCCTCGCCGCCCATCATCTCGATGTGGGTGTTCACATCCTGAGGCACGAAGAAGTTATACTGCCAGGTGTTGGCTTCGGTGAGCATGAAGTTGACCTGACGCGGGTCGAATGGCGACACGAAGCCGCCGTTTTTACGTCCGCGGAAGAACTTCGTCTCCGGATCGTAGAGGTTTTTATAGTATTGAGCGCGGGTGTAGAACTCATCGGCGATGTCCTGCTTGCCCATCTTCTCGGCCATGCGCGCAATGCACCAGTCGTCGTAGGCATATTCGAGTGTCGTCGACACCGACTCGCCTGCCATGTCGGCCGGGATGAAGCCGTATTTCTTGTAATATTCGAGTCCCCAGATGTCCATATTGGCTCTCGCCACCATTGCCTCGAGTGCTTTCTCAGCGTCGAAACCCTTGATACCGTTGATGTAAGCGTCAGCGATGACCGGGATGGAGTGATAGCCTATCATGCAGTGTGTCTCGTTGGCTGCGAGCTCCCAGGTAGGAAGCATGCCGCCTGTCTCGTAGTTATCGATGAAGGTGTTGATGATGTCGACAGCACGCTCGGTCTGAATCATGTCGAGCAGCGGGTTTTCGGTGCGGAAGGTATCCCACTGTGAGAACACGGTATAGCGTGGGCGGTCCGACTGGTGTATCTCGAGGTCGTGGGCGCGATAACGGCCGTCGACGTCGGAATAGAGGTTAGGCACTATAAACGAGTGATACAGAGCGGTGTAGAATATCTTCTTGTCGCGCTCGTTGTCGCTCTTCACGATGATGCGGCTCAGCTCTTTGTTCCATGTGTCGTAGGTCTTCTGTGCGAGGGCATCGAGGTCGATGTCGGTGATCTCGGCTTCGAGGTTTTTCTTGGCGCCCTCGACGTCGACGGCCGAGATGCCGATGCGCATCACCAGTGGCGTGCCGTCGTTTTCGAAGTCGAAGCCATAGACGAGCTTATTGTCGTCAAGCTCAGCATATGCTATAGGTTTCGAGAACTCGGCATAGAAGTAGAGGTATTGGTCGCGCGCCCAGTAGCCCGAGCGGCGGAATCCGCTGATGGCGTTCTCGGTCTCAACCCTTGCCCAAGCCTCGTAGATCTTCTCGTTCGACAGCGTCGACTCTTTGAGGTCGAGGATCACAGAGGCATTGCTGCCCTCGGGGAAGGTGTAACGGTGCATGGCGACACGTTCGCCGGCAGCCAGCTCCACCTTGATGTCATAGTCGTCGAGCACCACGCTGTAGTAGCCTGGGCGCGCGACCTCGGTCTCGTGACGGAAAGCCGAACGGTATTCGTCGGATTTATAATGTTTTTCACCTGTAACCGGCATAAAACGGAAGTCACCGTAGTCGTTGCAGCCCGTGCCGCTGAGGTGGGTGTGGCTGAAGCCGAGGATATGGTCGTCGGAGATATGATAGCCCGAGCAGCCGTCCCAGTCGTCCATCCTGGTATCCGGACTGACTTGTACCATTCCGAAAGGAGCGGTGGCACCGGGATAAGTGTGGCCGTGGCCGCCTGTTCCGATGAACGTATCGACATAAGTAACAACGTTTTGTGGCTCGTCTTTGGTGCACGATGCCAACATCAATGCGATTGCAAGTAACAAGGTTAATCTTTTCATATTTTCCAAATATTTCAAGGCATAAAATTACTATAATTTTCAATATGATTTTTAAAAAATTTTAATTTTTTCAAATAAAAAAAGCCACACCTATTAAAAAAATACTTATTTTTGCGTCCAAATAGGTATTTGAAATTAAATTTATTAACAACTTAATTTACCAAACATGAAGAAATTATTTTTACTCACATTAGGTCTTGTGCTTGGATTCAGCGCATTCGCACAAGTCCGCGTAAACAAGGATGTTAAGAACATCCAGGTGACAGTTCAGAAGCCAAGTGACTACAGAGTCATCGACGGTTCGGCTGTCCAAGGCATGACATTCAACATGCCACAATCAGTGGTTTCGACAAGCAGCAGAGACGAAGACGACTTCACTGAGTACGATGCAATGGTCACCCACTATGACCTTCAGACAAACTCAGCTCTCAGTGGCCGTGTCGTGGCTTGGCCTGATGGAACAGCAGCATTCACTGCAACATGGGATCACTCAGAAAACACTAACTTCCCTGATCGTGGTACCGGTTACAACTACTTCGACGGTGAAGACATGGGCGAACAGCCAACAGAACGCGTTGAAGGCAGTTTGAAGACTGGTTGGCCGACAATCGCAGCCATGGGCAACGGCGAAATCCTCGCTTCACACGGCGGCAGCCCGACAGCCACTCACGTCTACAAACGTGCCACTAAAGGCGAAGGCGCATGGACAGAGGTGGCTACAATTGCCAACCTCCAGTGGCCAAGAATCGGTGTGACAGGCGACAACAACCAATACGTCCACCTCATTGGTGCTCGTCAGACAGGTAACAGCACCATCGGCTACACCAACTACCTCATGTGGTCGCGTTCAACCGACGGCGGTACAACATGGTCAGAGGCAACAGAGATTCCTTACGATATAATTGACAACGCATCAGATGGTATGTACGGCAACAGATTTGGTGCTGACGACTACACCGTGGCAACAAACGGCAATACCATCGCCATCCTCTTAGGATCTTACGTCACCGATCTATTCTACATCATTTCTCACGATAACGGTGAGACATGGGAGAAACAGATTGTCGCTCCATGGTGCGAAGATAACGGCGATATACACACACACCTTTGGGACAGCTTCCCAAGTGGCATGCCTAACCACATTATCGCATGCGACAACACACACTCAATCGCCATCGACAACAATGGCGTCGTTCACGTTGTATTCGGCTTGCTAAGATGGATACAAAAAAGCGCTAGCACCTACAGTTACTATCCATTCTGGAACTACGGTATCGTCTACTGGAACTCAGAATATGAGAACGAACAGGGCGGTCATGAGATTCCGTTGCTCGGCGACTGGAGTGGTGACACTATGTTTTTAGAAGAATTCGGCGACACACTCACCTACTCTTTAGACATCGAACGTCTCGACACTCTCTGCCGTATTGACGGTGGTGATCATCTCTGGTATTTCGGTTATCCTGTCGAGATTGATGAAGAAACAGGCGACACCTGCCATTATCAGAGCGCTTATTACATCGGTAAATCATGGAGCTATCGTAACGCCGGTACAGTAGAATTCCCAGGCATTTCTGTTGACAACAACGGCAATATTGCTGTTATTTACAGTGTAGTATCAGCAAAGAGATATAACGAATCTAACGGTTACTACTTCAGAAACGCTTATGTTTCATACAAACCGGTCGGTCAGCCATGGCACGATGATGAGATCAACCTCACCGAGAGCTTCGAGCATTCAGTTGAAGAAGCATACTTCACCACAGCAGCTCAGCATGCCTACGACGGTGTGTTCTATATGTTGTACAACGCCGACGAAGAGCAGGGTCTGTTCCTCGATATCGACGAAGACTATCCTAACTCAAACGGTGGCGGTTTGACAGAAAACAGACTCATTGCCATCAGACTTACCCCATCGGGCATCGACGGCATCAACGAGAATGAAATCAACCCGATGACAACAGTCCGTGCATATCCTAACCCTGCAACAGATGTCATCAATCTCGAAATCAACGCTTCGATGAATTCGGAGATGAACGTGAGCATCTACACCATCACAGGTCAGAAGGTTATGGACAAGACTGTCAAAGTCGGTTCAGGTATCAACACAACTGCTATCAACGTCAGCGAACTTGAGAGCGGTGTTTACTTCTGCTCAGTCAACGCCAATGGCTTCAACAGAACAGTGAAGTTCATTGTGAAGTAAGACGCGGCTAAAGCAATAAAAAAAGGCCTCGCGAACGCGAGGCCTTTTTTTTATTACAACCACCATTTACGGTGACGGAAGAAGAGCGTGAGCCCGACTCCCATTGCCACCATCACCCCGACGATGATCCATATCGCCATGGTCGAGCCTTCGGGTATGAACGGGAACACCACATTCATGCCGAAGATGCCGGTGATAAACGTTAAAGGAAGTATTATCGACGAAATCAGGGTGAGGATCTTCATGATTTCGTTGGTTTTGTTGGTCTGCATCGAGTCGAACGTCTTCGAGAGACCCTCGATCAAATCCTCATAGTCCTCGGTCATATCCCATACCTTCTGGTAGTAGTCGAGGATGTTGCCCCAGTAGTCTTCCATGTACTCCAAATCGCCGAAACCGCGGATCTGACCTGTCTCGAAGGAGTGGAACACCCTCAGCTGAGGCTTGAACAAAGTGTTTATCGTGATGATGTTCTTTCGTGTGACGCTGATTCTCTCGATGATTTTGACCTGTTTGGTACCGAAGAGCTCGCGGTTTATCAACTCGAGGTCCAATCCCACCTTTTTTAATAAATAGAGTGACTCCATCATCAGCTTTTCGAAGATACGGTAAAGCAAGATATCGGAAGTCTT
>JAFZXR010000029.1 GCA_017616675.1 Bacteroidales bacterium | reverse complement strand
GGTGCCGGACCGCCGCCGGCGAGAATAACAATTGATTTCATATTTTAACAATTAATAATCTTGCAAATTTACAAAAATACTTTTAAAAACAAACAAAAAATATTCCTTTTTCGTACCGAAATTTTTATTATTTTTGCAAGTTTAAAGATAATAGGCAATTTTTGATATGTATAGTTTCATTTCGGGAACAGTCGTTGAGAAGAATCCTACTTACGTAGTGCTTGATAATCAAGGGATTGGGTATTTGATAAACATCTCATTGAACACTTTCACGGCCATTGGCGAGCAGCAGCACGTGAAGCTGTTTGTGCATCTTGCCATCCGCGAAGACGCGCATACCTTGTACGGATTCTACACCGAAGCCGAGCGCGAGCTCTTCCTTCAGCTCATCACGGTGTCGGGAGTGGGATGCAACACCGCCCGCCTCATATTGTCGTCGATGACAGTGAGTGAGGCAGTGGACGCCATCGCCACCAACAACATCCGGATGATTCAAGGGGTTAAAGGCATCGGGGCCAAGACAGCCCAACGTATCGTCGTCGACCTTCACGACAAGGTCGGCAAACTCGAGGCGGGCGGTGATGAATTTTCGCCTGTCGGACACAATACATTGAAAGATGAGGCGTTATCAGCATTAATGGTCTTAGGCTTCAACAAATCGAATATCGAGAAGACCCTCGACAAGCTCCTCAAGCAGATGGAAAACCCGTCGGTGGAGGATCTTATCAAGGAATCGCTAAGACTTTTGTAATTGTAAAGTAATGATTATCAGGAGGTTAATATATATTTTAACAATAATAATGCTCGTCGGCTTTGGCTTCACCGCTAAGGCTCAGACTGGCGACGACCCATTCGGAATGGGCAACCAGTCGGGCATACAGCTCAAGGATCCTGATAACATCACCCGTAGCATCGAATACGACCCGCTCACCGGACAATACGTCTTCGTCAGCAAAATCGGCGACTTCACCTACCGCGAGCCATACATCATGACGCAGGACCAGTTTTCCGATTACGTCCAGAAACAGGCCGTGAAGGATTACTGGAAGGAACGCCGAGAGTCGTCGATGGGCAACAGCAACGGCAACAGCCTGATACCTCCTATCTACATCGGCGGTAAGGTGTTCGACAAGATCTTCGGCTCCAACACCATCGACATCAAGCTGCAAGGTTCGGCCGACGTGACATTCGGCATCAAATACCAGCGCCGCCGCGACCCTTCGCTCACCGTGGCGCAGCAACGAACCACCAACTTCGACTTCAACGAGAACATACAGATCAGCGCATCGGCCAAGATTGGCGAGAAGATCCAGTTCAGGATGAGCTACAACACCAAGACACAGTTCTCGTTCGAGAATAAATTCACCCTGAAATACGAAGGCGACGAAGACGACATCCTGCAGCTCATCGAGGCAGGTAACGTGAGCATGCCGCTGCAGAGTACGCTCATCACCGGCACACAGTCGCTGTTCGGCTTCAAGACCAAGCTGAAATTCGGAAAGACCACGGTGACCGCCATCGCCTCCTACCAGGAGAGTGAGACACAGAACATCGCCGTGAGCGGCGGCGCTCTTACGCAGGAGTTCGAGCTCGAAGCCATCGACTACGAAGAAAACCGTCACTTCTTCCTGAGCCAGTATTTCCGCGACAACTACGAGGCGGCCCTCGCCACCCTGCCGACGGTGACATCCGACATCAACATCACCAAGGTCGAGGTGTGGGTGACAAACACCAACTCGAACTATGAAAACTGTCGTAACATAGTGGCATTCACCGACTTAGGCGAGGGAAAAGACGAGTGGATATACAACCACGAGAAGGTTCATTCCAACGTCTACGCCGGAATGAAGGCCTACCCTGATAACTCGGCCAACGACCTCGTCCAAAACATGGACACAACGCAGGTGCGAAACCTCAACACCGTCACGTCTTACCTCACCGGACAGGGTTACATCTCGGGCCGCGACTTCGAGAAGATACAGAAGGCACGTAAGCTTAACGCCAACGAATACACACTGAACCGTAAGCTCGGATTCATCACCTTGAACGTCAACCTCAACTCCAACCAGACGCTGGCGGTGGCTTACCAATACACCGTCATCGGGCAGGAAGGCGTGTTCCAGGTCGGTGAGTTCTCCGACCAAGGCATCCAAGAGCCTAACCTCTTGGTTACCAAGATGTTGAAGAGCACCACCATCAACACCAAGATGCCGATGTGGGACCTGATGATGAAGAACGTCTACAACATCCGTGCCTATCAAGTGTCGTCGACCAACTTCACGATGAACATCCTCTATCTCGGTAACGACAACGGCGTAGCGACAGGTTATTTCGCCGACGCGCCGGAAAGCATCCGCGAGAACTCGTTGCTCAACCTTATGGGCATGGACCGCTTGAACAGCCAGAACAACCCTATCGAGGGCGGTGACGGTCTGTTCGACTTCGTGAACGGCGCGGCCACCAACGGCGGTACCATCAACGCGGCCACCGGACGTATCTACTTCACAGTGCTGGAGCCTTTCGGAAGCCAGATCAGGGATAAGATCTTCGCCGACTACCCGAACCTTGCCGACAAATACGCTTACGACTCGTTGTACACCATGACGAAGGTTATGGCGCAGCAATATACCGACAAGAACAAATATCGTCTTGAAGGACGTTACACCTCATCGTCGGGCAGCGAGATCAACCTCAACGCGCTCAACGTGCAGCCAGGCTCCGTCCGGGTCACCGCAGGCGGCATCCCGCTGGTGGAGAACGTCGACTACACCGTCGACTACACCCTCGGCCGTGTGACGATACTCAACGAGGCCTTGCTTAACTCGGGAACGACCATCAACGTGTCGCTCGAGAACAACACAGCCTTGTCGACGATACGCAAGACCTTCCTCGGAGCCCGTATCGAGCACGAGATCAACCCGACATTCATCATCGGAGGTACGGTGCTGCATCTGAGCGAACGCGCCTACACCACCAAGGTCAACTACAGCGACGAGCCTATCTCCAACACCATCTACGGTGCCGACCTCAACTACCAGACGCAGTCACAATGGCTCACCGACATGCTCGACAAGCTGCCGCTCTACGAGACCAGCACGCCGTCACGTATCATCGTGTCGGCCGAGGCCGCGCGTTTCATACAAGGCATCAACAAAAACTCCGACCAGACAGGCACCTCGTACATCGACGACTTCGAAGGAGCCAAGTCGACCATCGACATGCACCAGTGGAACTTCTGGCATCTCGCCAGCACGCCGCAGAACCAGAGCAACCTCTTCCCAGAAGGCGGCTCAGTGGGCCTGGACAACGGCAAGAACCGCGCCAAACTCGCATGGTACACCATCGACCAGTCGGTGTTCTACGACCGCTATGGCAACCTCCTTCCGCCTAATATCAACAACAACGAGCTGTCGGATAACCGCGTGCGTCAGGTGCTTCTCACCGAGATTTATCCTAACCGCGACATACAGGCAGGAACGTCGACCAACATGTCGGTGCTCAACCTCGCTTATTATCCTAAGGAACGTGGTCCTTACAACTACGACACGCAAAACGTCAACAACGACGGTACCTTCAGCAACCCTGAAGACCGCTGGGGCGGCATCATGCGTGCCATCGAGTCGTCGGACTTCAACTCCACCAACGTGGAATATATCGAATTCTGGATGATGGACCCGTTCTGCGAAGAGCAAGACCCTACCAACGTCGGTCAGCTGTATTTCAACCTCGGTGACGTGTCGGAAGACATCCTCCGCGACGGTCGAAAAGCCTACGAGCACGGCTTGCCTACAACAGCCTATGTCGAGAATGTCGACACCACCGTATGGGGACGCGTACCATCGCTGCAGGCCCTCGTCAATGCCTTCAACACCGATCCTAACTCACGTCAGTATCAGGATATCGGATACGACGGCTTGAACGACAGCGACGAGCACTCGTTCTTCTCCGACTTCCTCAACATCATGAGGTCGAAACTCGACATCACAGCCTACGAGAAACTCAGCGCCGACCCTTCATCCGACGACTACCATTATTTCCGCGGCAGCGATTTAGACAGCGATCCGCTGTATTCGAGCATCCTCGAGAGATATAAACGATATAACGGCAACGAAGGCAACTCGCCTTCCGAGACACAGTATAACGAAGAATACACCACCAACAACAGCACTCTTCCCGACCAGGAAGACATCAACAACGACAACACCTTGAGTGAGTCGGAGAACTACTATCAGTACGTCATCGACCTCGACCCGATTAAGATGCAGGCCTCAGGCCAGAACTTCATCGCCGACATCCGTGAGGCCGTGGTACAAGTGGCCAACGGCACCACCAAACGTGTGAAATGGTACCAGTTCCGCATCCCGGTGCGTGAGCCAAGCCGCGTGGTGGGTAACATCGAAGGCTACAGCTCCATCCGCTTCATGAGGATGTTCCTCAAAGGCTTTAAGAACGACGTGGTGTTGCGTTTCGCCACCCTCGACCTCGTGAGAGGCGAATGGCGCACCTATACCAACGCCATCCAGGCTCCTGGCGAATACCAGCCGGGCGACCAGACCAACCACACAGTGTTCGAGATGTCGGCTGTCAACGTGGAAGAAAACAGCGGCCGTTATCCTGTGCCTTACTGCATCCCGCCTGGCATCGAGCAGGAGGTATACACCGGCGCCACCTCGACGGTGCGCCAGAACGAGCAGGCACTGCAGCTCACGGTGAAGAACCTCGTCGACGGCGACGCCCGCGGAGTGTATAAGACCACCGAGTTCGACTTCCGTTTCTATAAGAAACTCAAGATGTTCGTCCACGCCGAGAGCATGTACGACAGCGACCCGGTGCTCGACAACGAGGTGACGGCCTTCGTCCGCTTCGGATCCGACCTCACCGACAACTACTACGAATACGAGGTGCCGCTGAAGATCACACCATGGGGCACGTCGATAACCGACGAATACACCATCTGGCCTGAGTCGAATAACTTCGACATCGACTTCGACAGAGTCGTGGAGGTGAAGTCGAACCGTAACACCGCCATCGCCAACGGCAACACCGAGGTACGCACCAACAGACTCTACACCGAGCGCGACGGCAAGAACACCATCAAGGTGCTCGGTAACCCTACCATCAGCGAGGTGCGTTCGATGATGATAGGCGTCAGGAACCCTAAGAAAGACGACGAGGTGTCGCGCGACAAGAGCGTCATCTTATGGGTCAACGAGCTGCGCATGACCGACCTCACCAGCAACGGAGGATATGCGGCCACGGGACGCATCGAGGCATATCTCGCCGACCTCGGCCGCGTGGCAGTGTCGGGATCGTATAAGTCGGCCGGCTACGGCTCACTCGAGACCAAGATCACCGACAACGACATGCGCTCGCAGCGTTACTACAGCGTGTCGGCCGACCTCGACCTCGGAAAGTTCATGGTACCCGAGAAGAGCGGCATGACAGTACCCGTGCACTTCGACCATAACAACACCACCATCACGCCGGAATATAACCCACTCGACCCTGACGTGAAACTCAAACGCTCGCTGCAAGACCTCGACAAACACGGCAAGGACTCGCTCAACGCTCTTGCGCGCGACGTGACGCGACAAACCAACTTTAACGTCACCAACCTGCGTAAGAACCGCGTCGGCGCCAAGAAACCGCATTTCTGGGATGTGGAGAACCTCAACGCCTCGTACGCCTACACCAACCAGGAGCAGTCGACACCCGACATGGAATACAACCGTCAGAAGTCACACCGCGGAGGCATAGGATACACCTACTCCACCGGAGCGAAGCCTTGGACACCATTCGCACAAAAGAAATGGGCGTCATCGCCTTATATGCAGATATTCAAGGATTTCAACCTTTATTTCCTGCCGAAGAGCTTCTCGTTCAACACCGAGATGTACCGCCAGATCCATACGCAGAAGATGCGTAACAAGTCGTCGGGCCTCATCCTGCTGAAGGAGACCACGGCGAAGAGCTGGGACTGGACGCGTAACTACGACCTGCGTTACGACATCACGAAGAACCTCAGCTTCACCTACACGGCACAGTCACAGGCTTACATCTACGAGCCCGCCGGAAACCCGGAGCGTAACAGCGACGAATGGAAGGCCAACCGCGACACGGTGCGTAACGAGATCATGAGCTTCGGATCTATCTCACGCTTCAGCCAGTCGGTGAAGCTGAGCTATACCATACCTATCAACAAACTGCCATATTGCGACTGGCTCGGATCGACAGTGTCATACACCGGCAACTACCGCTGGATAGCCAACTCACGTTACACACAAGTGCGACTGGGTAATACCATAGAAAACGACAAGAGCATACAGTTTACGGCTACCGCCGACCTCACCAAGCTCTACAACAGGTCGGAATACCTCAAGAAACTGCTGTCACCACGTCGTGGACCTGCCAACAGCCGTGACCGAGGCAAAGGCGGCAAGAAAGAGGAAAACAACGACACCATCAAGAATAAAGACAAGAACAAAGACACCGAGACAACCATCGGTAAAGCTATATTAGACAACACCTTACGCCTGCTCTGCAGCGTCAAGAAGGTGACGTTCACCTATTCCAAGACATCGGGCGTGGGCCTGCCGGGCTTCATGAACAAACCTAACGTGTTAGGCATGGACAACGCATGGTCGCCAGGGCTGGGATTCGTCATCGGACAGAACAACAACGTGCTCAACAACGCCATCAGCAAAGGATGGCTCACCACCGACTCAACCTTCAACCAGCCGTACACCGAGCGACTCAACGAGACATACACTTACAAGGTGTCGCTCGAGCCATACACCGACCTCAACATCGAGGTCACAGGCACACGCACCTACGCCGAAAACTTCTCCGAGTATTTCCGTGCCGATGCCATGCAGATGTTCCAGTTCTACACCCCGACGACAGGCGGTAACTACAGCATATCCTACATGATGGCCAACACCTCGTTTGTCAGCGGCGACAAGCTCTTCAACAACCTCTGTGACTATCGTCGCGAGATCGCCGACCGTCTTGCTCACAACAACAAGGCCTGGGTCGGCATGGGCTCGCCTTATGTCGAAGACGAGAATGTCGGCGAACGTTATCCTTACGGCTACACCTCGTCGCAGCAGGAAGTGCTGACCTATGCCTTCCTCGCCGCCTACAGCGGAAAGAGCCCAAACAACGTGTCGCTCGGACTCTTCAAGACGGTGGCGCTACCTAACTGGAACGTCAAATTCACAGGACTGACAAAGATTCCTGCACTGAAGAAATATTTCAAGACCATCACGCTGACCCACGGGTATAAGTCGTCGTTCAGCATCTCGGCTTGGGCCAACAACGTCAACTACAACGCCAACGAGCAGATGGCTGTGTTCACCGGAACCAACATGAGGATTCCTGAATACGACGTGTCGCAGCTGATGCTCAGCGAACAATACACCCCGCTCATCGGTGTCACTCTGGGATTCACCAACTCGCTCACCCCTTCCATCGAATACAAGAAGTCGAGGACGATAACGTTGGGCTTCAGCAACAACCAGATCACCGAAGTCAACGGCCGCGAGATCGTCATCGGATGCGGCTACACCTTCAAAGACCTGGGCTTCAGTCTGTCGTTGTTCGATGGCAGCGGTTCGAAGAAGGTGAGCAACGATCTCAAACTGAAACTCGACCTCGGATTCAGGAGAGATGTCACGACATTGAGAAGCATCGACGAGCGTCATAGCCAGATTTCAGCCGGACAAAACAAGATAAACGTCTATCTCACAGGCGATTACAACTTCAGCCAGCGTCTCGGCATGCAGGTGTTCTTCAAATACGACATGACGAACCCGTTCATCGCCAACGCCTACAAGACAACCAACGTCTTCGCGGGCATCACGGCACGCTTCAGCTTGACGCAATAAAAAATATTTTTTCAATAATTTATTTTGATGCAAATAAAATTGTATTTTTGCAGTGTAATTTTAAATCTTTAAATCGTTGAAATTTTAAATTTTAAATAAAGATATGAATATTCCTACAAACTTAAAGTACACTAAGGATCACGAGTGGATCCGCTTAGAAGGCGACAATGCTTACATCGGTATCACCTACTATGCACAACACGAACTTGGCGACATCGTTTTCGTCGACGTCGACACATTGGATGAGACTCTCGAGGCTGAAGAGACATTCGGCACCATCGAGGCAGTGAAGACATCATCAGAGATGTTCATGCCAGTGGGCGGCAAAGTCATCGAATTCAACGAAGAACTCGCCGACGCTCCAGAGAAAGTCAACACCGACCCATACGGCGAAGGCTGGATCATCAAAGTCGAAGTGACCAACGCAGCTGAGATGGACAACCTCCTCGACGCTGAAGGTTACAAAGCCCTCATCGGATAATTGGAACGTCTGACAAGACATATCTGCCCCGGCTTGATATGCGGTATCATCATCATGATACTATGCGGTCTGCCGGGGTCTTATTTTCCCAAAGTCAGGACATTCTGGGAATGGCTCGGGCCCGACAAGATAATGCATTGCATCATGTTCGCGGCCTTCGCATTTTCCGTGATTGTCGGCTACAGGAAAGAATACTGCGAAAACGGAAAAGCCTATCGCGTTAAGCTTCAACTGGTTACGCTGCTCATCGCCGTGTCGTACGGCGCCTTGACAGAAATTCTTCAGATGTATGTTTTTAAAGGACGATGCGGCAGCGTCTACGATTTTTTGGCCGACGTAATCGGTTGTATATTAGGCATTTTCATCTTTAAAATCATTTTTCGAAAAAAAATGATAAAAAATTAATACATAATTCAATAATTTTTGCTATCTTCGCAGCGTTAATTGTATAAGAATAAAATTTAGAATCATGGAAATAAAAAAATCACCAAAAGCGGATCTTGACAGCAAGAAACTGACTTTCACTCTCGTCGGATTGGTCATCGCATTGTTCGTCGTGTGGCGTGTGTTTGAATACAGAAGCTACGACAAGCAGAACCTCGACACCTTCGCCCGTCAGGTTGAAGTGATGGAAGAGGAGATGGTTGAAATCACCAAGCAGGAACAGCCAAAGCCTGAGATTCAGACTCCAAAGCCACAGGTGACACAGATCCAGGTGGTGGAAGACGACGTCGAGGTTGAAGATATCGATATCAACGCTGAAGTCGACCAGGACGAAATCATCGAAGAATACGTCTACGAAGCCCCCGAGATTGAAGATGAGGAAATCGTGGAAGAGGAAGTGTTCCTCGTCGTGGAAGAGAACCCTGAATTCCCTGGCGGTCCGGCCAAGCTTCTCGAATACGTCCAGAAAAACCTCAAATACCCTATGATGGCCCGCGAAAGCGACATCCAAGGTAAGGTGTTCGTAGGATTCGTCGTCGAGAAAGACGGCTCGATCTCCAACGTGAAAGTGCTCCGTGGCATCGGCGGCGGCTGCGACGAAGAAGCAGTGCGCGTAGTGCAAAGCCTGCCTAAATTCAAACCAGGCAAGCAGCGCGGCAACACAGTGCGTGTGGCTTATACTCTGCCTATCGTATTCAAGCTTCAGTAGTGGATACCCGGAAGTATAAACTTAAGATTTTTGGCAACAAGGAGCTACCAAGCTACCTGTTGGAAACTAATAACGTGGTGAGGATGATACTCTTCACCACTGTTTATTCTCTGGTGTTCATCAACATCTTCCGACCATTCAACTCGGAGACGTGGATTCCCAACAACAACAGCACCAACTACTTCATGTACTCGTCGCTCATGGTGCTCATCGGCATGGTGGTGGTATCGCTGAGCCGCGTCATCATGAACCTCGTGGTGAAAAAAGTACAGATTACCTTCCCCGACTACGTCATCTGGCTCGTCAGCGACGCCGTCATAGTGTCGGTTTTCTATACCTTCATCGCTTATAAAGTAGGCTTCGTCGAGAATTTCCTTAACGACAACCCCGACAGAACCCTCTGGGAAGCCATATTCTCAATCTTCGGGAAATCGACGGCCAACACCGTGTGGATGCTCCTCATTCCTTACACCATTTCTCTTCTTTTCCTTGATAATCAATATCTTAAGAATAGAATAAAAGAGCTTGGCGAGAGAAGCGGCGACAACAATATCATACACCTGAAAGACGAAAAAGGCGAGATTCGCCTCTCCATCAACGTCGAGAATATCCTCTACGCCGAAGCGGCCGATAACTATGTGATAGTCAAATACATAAACAACGACCGCATCGTCGACTTCTTCCTGCGCACCAACCTCAAGAAGCTGTCCGACGACCTGCGCGAGACGCCTATCCAGCGCTGCCACCGCTCGTTTATGATCAACCTGCTCCACGTCACTTCGCTCAAGAAAGACCAGACGGAGTTTACCATACAATTCGACACCACCAGCATCAAGGACATCACGGTGTCGAAAACCTATCAGGAAGCCATCATGGAGGCTTTCATGAAATACCAGAAATAGTTGAAAAAGCTTATCATCATATTGTTTTTCCTCATCGTTCCCCTGGCGGAGATGAGCGCACAGATCAACCACCGGCATTTCGTGCTGATGGGAAAGATCGAGCTCTCGAAGGAGAACTACACCGAGGCGATAAAGAATTTCAACGTCGCCATCATCGCGAAACCCAACGATTTCGAGGCTTATTTCCTTCGCGGAATAGCAAAATACTATCTCAGCGACTATAGCGGTGCCGTCGACGACTTCACGCGCACTCTGGAGATTCATCCGTTGTACGTTCGCGCCTACCATTATCGCGGCGTGGCCAACGACCGCCTCTCCAACTACGCCGATGCCATGTCCGACTTCCGGCACGCCATCAGCCTCGACCCGTTCAGCGAAGACCTGCACATAGCGTCGGGCTCAACACTCATGCACTTAAACAACTACGCTGATGCCGTGGCCGAGTTCGACACCGCGCTGATCATCAACCCCGACAACGCCAACGCCTACATCTCGCGCGGCATAGCGAAGCGTTACCTCAACGACCTCGACGGCTCGCTCAGCGATATGAACAGCGCGGTGTATAACGACTTCTTCAACGTGGAGGCTATCGTGAGACGCGGCATGATCGAGCTCGAACGCGAAGAATACCAGGCGGCGATGGACGACTTCAACGCCGCGTTGCGCATGGAAAAAGACAACCCTCTCATCTATTTCAACAGAGCCGTGGCATACCTTAACCTCGGTGACACCACCGCGGCGTTGAACGACTACGAAAAGGTGAACCAACTCGACCAACGCAACGCCCTCACCTACTTCAACCGAGCCATCATCTACTCAATGCGCGAAGAATACGACTTCGCCCTCGCATTATATAATAAGGTAATCGAGATCAACCCGCAAAACATCTACGGATACTTCAACCGAGGCATCCTTTACTATAGGATGAAAGACTGGGACGCCGCCGAAGACGACTTCACCAAGGTCATCGAGCTCTTCCCCGACTTCATCGACGCATGGATCAACCGAGCAGTGGTGAAATACGAGAAAGACGACATCCGCGGGGCGGAGCAAGACCAATGGCATGCCAAGCAGATCATGGCCTATGTGAGCGAAGACAAAGCCAACGTCGACTCGCTCTACGCCCAGTATTCGAAGATGGATTACAACAAAATCATCAGCTTCGAGTCGGACTTCGTAGACGGCAACCGACAGAAGACTCTGATACAGTTTTCCGACATCAACATCAAGCCGCGAGGCTCGTTCATAGTCAACATCACCGACAACGAGAAATTCTACATCGACGCCACGCTCAGCCAGTTGTCGCAAAGCACCGACCTCAACGGAAAGATTGCCTTTGTGGTGAACGACATCTTCGACGAGAACCATAAGTCATTTGTCAACGATTCAATAATTGAAAATATTGATAATCAGTCGCTTAGAATTTTCCTTAACGGGATTTTAAACTTCGAGATTTTCAACTATCAGCGAAGCGAAAATCTGTTTACCGAGCTCCTCGACGACCCGACATTCGGCGTTTACGCAGGAATAAACCTTTCAGTGGTGCAGAATGCCAAAGCTGAACTCGTCGTGACCGACAAAAACTACGAAAACACCATATATATCACGCAAAAACGAAACACCGAAAACTTCACTCCCACCCAGGAGAAGCCCGATTATCAGCAGTCGCTGACGACGATAACGACAGTCTGGGCTAAAAACAAACGCAATCCTTATGTGTGGTATAACATGGGTAACATCCACCTGCAGATGCAGGAGTTCCAGAAGGCCATCGACGACTACACCATGGCCATAAAATACGAGCCAAACCTCGGCGAGGCATATTACAACCGCGCCTTGACCGAGCTCTATCTCAACAAGAAGTCACAGGCTATCAAAGACTTAAGTAAAGCCGGAGAGCTAGGCATCCCCGAGGCCTACGTCGTGATGAAGAGGTTTACTGAATAAGCTGAAGCTCTTGAACCTTCGTGAAGGTGTGGTTCACTCCGTAATCGTCGTTATATTCCATCAAGTCGAGTTCTAACGTCTTCATGGTGTAGACTTTCGGGATGATTCCGCCAATCTCCATCTGATAATAATGCGTGAAGATGTCGCCCTCGAGCGTCCAGGTGAGCTGTGTGCCCTCGTCTTCCATCACATCGTCGGCAAGGTCCCAAGTCACAGCAGTGCCATCGTCGTTGTAACGGTAATAAAGGTCGTTTTCCTTCCACACTCCGATGAGCAGGTCTTCGTCGAATTCCACATCGTGAAACACCTCCGGCTCATCAATCTCCGGGTCGACATAATCGTGGTGGAACCATATAAAATACGATGCCGCGGCAGCACCCGCCACCGCAAGGATAATCAAAATCGTAACTAATAATTTCTTATTCATAATTGTTCAATTGTTATCGTCATTTCGAGCGTAGTCGAGACCTGAGCTTGCGAAAGCATTCGCCTTGGCGAATAAATCCTCCATCAACGAAATCATTTATTATAGTTATAACTAGTTTGTCGTTTCTATAGTTTGTTTTTTACTAAAAAGGATTTCTCCATTACCATCTCACTGCGTTCGATGTTCAGTCGAAATGACGGTTGTTAGTTACTTTTTAAGTTTTATCACCTTCGGAGTCTTCCCTTTGTACTGTGGCATGCACATTCCGATCGACGCGTTGATGTATGTCGGGTCGCACACGAAATATTTCTTGCCGCCGTACATAAATCCGTCGCCTTTCACGTCGGCGTTGTCGCCGAAGTAAACAGCTGTGGCCATGTGGCCTTCGTACTGCAGACCGATCACCTTTGCGTTGGTGTAGCGCTCCACCAGCCAGGCGAACAACGCCGACCGGTCTTCACAGTCGCAGTAAGGATATCCTATCACCTCCTCGGGATAGAAATATTTCTCATAGCCGAACTGTTCCTCGTCGGTCTTGTATTCGAATCCCGTCTGCACGAAATGCAGCAGCATGCTGATAAACTGCGTCGGGGTGTAGTCTTTCTTCATCTGGTCGAAGGTGTTGAGCAGCACTTTCTGCGACTCGATAGGCAGCGCCGTGGTGAAATAAATCGGGAACACCGTCATCGGGACATCGTCGAGGTAAGCGATGTGCGACTTGTTGTAAGGCAGCGTTATCGTCTTGTCTTTCGTGAGCTTCAGCTCGCGGTTCACGTTACACTCGCCCATGTTGAGGTTCTTCGTGAAGTCCAGTGTCATCTGGCGTTTCGCCGCATCTTGCTCGCTGAAGCTGTACGAATAAACCGCCTCGTTGGCCTTTCCGCCGCCGTACACACAGTAGTATTTCACCTTGTTGCCTTTGTTGTCGTCGTCGAAGCGGAAGAAAGTGTAGGAATACACCTGTTTGCTGTTGTCGAGAGCAATCAGAAGCGTAAGGTTGCCGCTGTCTTTTCCGCGACCGATACGCGTCTTGAAGCCGCCTTCGTTACGCAGCATGTAAAAACAGAACATCACACGGTCGTTGACATTCGAAAACACCTTCTCCGAGAGGGTACGGAGCAGACAGAAATAGCCCCATTCGTTGAGTCCGAACTGGTCGACAACGCCTTTGACCTCGCCCCACAAGGCCTTTGTCTCGTTCTGGCATTTTGCCATTTTTTTGAAGTATTCCGACACGTTTTTCTCGTCGATGCCGCTACTTTTTATCCTCAGCTTCGGGTCGAAATGCAGGTTCACCTGACGGCCGTAGAAATTCAGCAAAAGGTTGTTGCTGTTGTCGATGGCGAGTTTTTTCGACCTCTCCATGTCACTCATCGGCACGTTTTTCACGCCTTTCTCGTCGACGCTCACACGCTGCTCGTATTTGTTGTTATCCTCCTTCTCTATCGTCACCGCCGTGGCATGTGTCACCTTCGGCAGCTCCACCTCTTTGGTATACTGAATCTCTTTCGAAGAAAACTGCTTTTCGTCGTTATTCACCGTCGCGACGGGCACTTTCGTCGGCTTCGGCTTGTTCATCTCGACCTGATCTTTGGCGAACTCATTGAAAAGCTCCCATTGTTTGGCCATAAAATCGGCAAATTCGGCATTCTGTTTGTCGATATAGTCCTGCATATCCTGCCCCATCTGCTGCATATCCTTCTGATACGCATTGACGCTCTGCTGATATTGTTTTCTTTGCGATTCGAGATATTTTTGATACTCATCATCCTGCGAATATGCCGCAAGGCCGACGAACATCAAAATCAAAGCAAAAACCAGTTTTTTCATGATTATTTTCTTATTTATTCCGCAAAAATAATAAAAAAATCTTACATATTCAAAAAATAAAATTTGTATCTTTGCAAAAATTTAGACAATGAGTTTTAAGGACGTTTTAAGGAAGCTTTCAAACAAATATGTCATAGCGACGCTGATATTCGCCGCACTCATTGTATTTATTGACCAATACAACGTTTTCGAGCAAGGCAAAAGCTATCGCAAGCTGCGCAAAATGAAGAAGGAAGTGGAGTATTACGACCATGAAATCGAAAAGCAGGAGCAGACGCTCCACGCCTTGAAAAGCGACACCGCCCTACTCGAGAAGGTTGCCCGCGAGCAGCATCTGATGAAGCGCGACGACGAGGTGGTCTACATTTTGGACATCAAGGAATAAATTGTTTAACATTAAAAAAAATACTAAAATGAAAAAGTTGTTTTTAACATTAGGTCTTGCAGCATTTTTGATGACATCATGCTGCGACAAACAGGAAAACAAAGAGAATTGCGAACAGAAAGAGTGCTGCAAAGATAAGAAAGAGCAGTGCGAAAAGCACCATGAGTGCGATCATCAGCAGGCACCATGCCCGGAGATGATGTGCTGCATGGATAAGATGGTCGAAGCCCTCGCCAACTGGGAAAACCTCGACGAAGCCCAGAAAGCTGAAGTCATCGACATGGCAAAGAAAATGCAGGAAATGAAGGCCAACATGCCAAAGCATGAGTGCAAGCACGAAGGAAAATGCGAAGGCGAGCACAAGTGCTGCAAAGAAGGTGAAAAGAAATGCGAAGGAAACCACGAAGGTTGCCAGCATCAGCATGAGGGTTGCCAGCATCAGCATGAGGGTTGCCAACACCAGCACGAAGGTTGCCAACACGCTGAAAAATAATTGTTAGAACCACCCGCCGGGACTGCGGAAAAACAAAAAAAAGAATAAAACTATGAAAAAATTAAGTTTGTTTATTTTAATGAGCATCCTTGCAATTTTCAGCGGATGTAAGAAAGACAATGCTTCAACAGACTCCGGCAATGGCGGTGGAGGCGGAAACGAAACGATTTACAACATCGGCGATTACTATGATGTAAACGGAGTCAATGGTGTTGTTTATAAGATTTCGGATGAAGGCCGACACGGAATGATTGTTTCCATGGATGAACCATACGGTTTCCGTAAATGGAGCAAGGAAAACGTTGTAACAGGCTCGACATCTTTTAATGACGGCAAGTCAAACATGGATTTGATAATCTCAAATTTTGATTTGGAACAGTATCCTGCATTCGAATGGTGCAATAGCAAGAATGTCGGCGATGTCACCGGATGGTATCTTCCCTCATTTTACGAGTTGGGAGATATTGTAAATGCTAAGAATATCATCAATGAAACATTGACAGAAAATGGCGGTGCCGAATTTTTGGATGCTGTTTATTGGTCGTCAAGCGAAGATACTTTTGCAAGGGCAAGTTCATATCCAGGCAATGGCTATTCAAAAGGAGAGTATCACAAAGTCAGAGCAGTCCATTCGTTCTAAGCGATTATTACAAATAGTAACAAAGAGCCCGCGGTTCCCGCGGGCTCTTATTGTTTACAACAACCATTTCCAAACAGGGATCACTTCTATCGGTTCGCCACGATATACTAAGCTTTCCTCTTCATCCCTACTGATTATCAACATTTTATCAAGACCAAATGCCTTTTTAAGCTTAATCAACGCCTCAACTTCACGGTTTAAAGTTTGTTCGTCGCTCAACGAATAACAAACTTGGATTGCCATTTTTTCTTCAGGAACGTAGAAATCAACCTCTACATTTTTGTTATAATAATACAAACCATCGCCATACTGCTTGTGAAGTGTTATCGCTACCATGTTTTCAAGAAGCGATGTTTCGGGGTCAATTAAAAATAGGTTCAACAAACCGTTTGCAAATATACAACTTTTTTATTTACTATCTAAGATTTTTATATATTTTTTTAATTTGCCAAATATAATATATAGTATATTTTTTGATTTATAAAATTAAATAAATGCAAAATCAGGTTCAAAAACGCAAAAAAGAAGTACATTAGATACATTTGAAATTTTTATTTTGAAAAACATTTAATTTAATAAACAAAAATCACTATCTTTGCACCCAAATAAATTTGAGATTAAAATCAACTAAAATCATATAGAAATATGGCAGAAAAAAAGTTTATGACATGCGACGGTAACCAGGCTGCGGCCCATGTTGCCTACATGTTCAGCGAAGTTGCCGCCATTTATCCTATCACCCCGTCATCACCGATGGCAGAGTATATTGACGAATGGGCAGCAAAAGGTCAGAAAAATATCTTTGGCGACACAGTGAAAGTCGTTGAGATGCAGTCAGAAGCAGGTGCTGCAGGCGCAGTACACGGCTCATTGCAGGCTGGTGCTTTGACCACCACCTACACAGCATCACAGGGCTTATTGCTG
>JAFZXR010000028.1 GCA_017616675.1 Bacteroidales bacterium | reverse complement strand
AGGCGCATTGCTCGTCGTCGATGCATCACAAGGCATTCAGGCACAGACTATTAGCAACCTTTACATGGCTATCGACCACGACCTGGAAGTTATTCCAATTTTGAATAAAATCGATATGGAGAGCGCGCAGCCCGAGAAGGTGGAAGACCAGATTGTCGACCTCATTGGCTGCGACCGCGAAGACATTTTACGCTGCTCGGCACGCACAGGATTCGGCGTCCCGGAGATTTTGGAAGCCATCGTAAAACGTATTCCTGCCCCGAAAGGCGACCCGGACGCACCTCTCCAAGCGTTGATTTTCGACTCTGTCTTCAACTCGTTCCGCGGCATTATTGCTTATTTCCGTATCATGAACGGCACCATCCGTACCGGCGAAAACGTCAAGTTTTTCAATACTGGAATGGAATACGACGCCGACGAGATTGGAGTCTTACAGATGAAACAGGTGCCGAAGAAGGAGCTTTCGGCAGGCAACGTGGGATATATCATTTCGGGCATCAAGACTTCGAAAGAGGTAAAGGTCGGCGACACCATCACATCGGTTGATAACCCTTGCGACAAACCAATTGCGGGCTTCGAGAACGTGAAGCCTATGGTTTTCGCTGGCGTCTACCCTGTCGATGCCGATGACTATGAAGAGCTTAGAAGTTCATTGGAAAAATTACAACTTAACGACGCGTCGTTGGTTTGGGAACCGGAATCTTCAGCAGCATTGGGCTTCGGATTTCGCTGCGGATTCTTGGGATTGCTTCACATGGAAATCATTCAGGAGCGCCTCGACCGCGAGTTCAACATGGACGTCATCACCACGGTGCCTAACGTCTCGTTCAAGGCATACCTCACCGACGGCAGCGTCGTCGACGTACACAACCCAAGCGGAATGCCGGAATCGACACGCCTCGACCACATAGACGAACCGTATATTTTGGCACAGATTATCTCACAAAACGAATATGTCGGCTCTATTATGACGCTTTGCATCGAGAGACGCGGCATTTTGAAGAACCAGGTTTATCTCACCACCGACCGTGTGGAGCTCACTTTCGAGATGCCTCTGAGCGAGATCGTCTTCGACTTCTACGACAAACTGAAATCCATATCAAGAGGCTACGCTTCTTTCGACTATCATATCTGCGGCTACAAGCCATCGAAGC
Source organism: Bacteroidales bacterium (assembly GCA_017616675.1). Next base: position 3,928 of record JAFZXR010000028.1, on the reverse strand, counting down.
TGGTCAAGTTGGACATCATGCTTAACGGCGACACTGTTGATGCCTTGTCGACCTTGATTTTCGTCGACCACGCCTACTCTTTCGGCCGCCGCATGTGCGAAAAGCTCAAAGAACTGATACCTCGTCAGCAGTTCGACATTGCTATCCAGGCTGCGATTGGAGCGAAAATCATCGCTCGCGAGACCGTACGCCAAGTCCGCAAAGACGTTACCGCAAAATGTTACGGTGGCGATATCTCGCGTAAACGCAAGCTTCTCGAGAAACAGAAAGAAGGAAAGAAACGTATGCGCCAAATCGGCAACGTGGAAGTGCCACAGTCGGCGTTCCTCGCTGTTCTGAAACTGGATTAGCGAAAGATTATTGGTACCATTTTCGAAATACTCACAGTACCCTGTGGTAGGTCGCATTTCTGCAAATGGCACCAATAATCTTTTTATTTTAATGCTTTGTTAGAAATACTCACAATACACTTTGGAAGGTCATGTTGAGCAATTTAGGGTAAACGAGATACTGGATTCTTTCGGCAATAACTTCATCATTTTCAATAAGTTGCATCTCAATGTAAATCTTTGTCTTATCAAACTCTTTAACAAAATCGTTCACGTCGAGAGAAAGATGAATGCAGCCGTTTTCAGGAATTTGGACCTTTTCGGAATAAGATTTTAGAAGATTTTCATCGAAATCGCGGACGTTGAGCACCAAATCGGCATTGATTTCACGATAGAGGTCGCTGACGGCGTAAACCGTAAAGTTGCCGTCGGTGGTTGGGAGCACACCTATTAATATAGGGGCGTACAACTCCTTGAGTTTCTCGTGCAGAATCTTTTTATTGCCTTCATAATCTATTGACGACCACGATATTACCGGCCATGCGTCGTTGAGTTGCCAGTAGAGGGAGCCCCAGCTTCGCGGCTTCGCCGCTCGCTGGGCCTCGATGGCGAGGCCGACGCCGTAAGCCTGGGAAAGCTGGCTGTAGTATACGTTACGCTCCCAATTGTCATTTCGACCGGAGTGTAACGGAGTGGAGAAATCTTCGTTTAACGAAATCAATTGATTGTTTACGTCAGTAGAGGATTTCTCGACTTCGCTCGAAATGACGGCTTCATCATCGTTTATGTACTTTTTTATGTGTTTCTGAATCAATTCCTCGCCTCGTGGATGTTTCTGGTGTTTCGTCTCGATATTCGGGTAGGCCTGATAGCCAAATTCACTGTTGAATCGCCCGACTTTCTCAAGATATGCCTCGTATGGCAACTCGCCCCACCAAACTCCCCAGTAATGCACGTCGCCCTCTGTCAGGCTCTCAGGCTTGCCCCAACCGTTTTTCGGCGACGACGCCCAATAGTCATGCGTACCGTCATAATTTTCAACGACTTCCGGGAAGATGTCAGCAAACAACTTATCCATACCGCGTTTCATTTCGGCATAGTCTTCATCGCTCCAGCCCATCGATTTCTGCCATCCCCAGTTGACGTAGCCTTCGCTCACCTCGTTGTTGCCGCACCAAATCGCCAGCGACGGATGACTCTGATAATGAACGACTTGCTGAATCGCTTCTTCTTTAACGTTGTCCAAAAATTCGTCAGAATATGGATATGTCGTACCTGCAAACATAAAATCCTGCCACACCATGATACCGAGGCTGTCACAGATATCATAAAAATAATCAGGAGGATAGATGCCGCCGCCCCAAACGCGGAGCATATTGAAATGAGCCGGCACGCATTCAGCCAGCAATTTTTCGGTCTTTTCTCTCGACATCCACGTCTCAATCATCTCCTCGGGAACATAGTTGGCGCCTTTGATGTAGACTTTCTTGCCGTTCACCTTGAAATACATGGCACTCCCGATACTGTCGGGCTCTTCTATCAATTCGATTTTTCTGATTCCCGTTGTAATCTTATGACTATCAACGAGTTTATTGTTTTTAAAAACTTTGATTTCGAAATCTGTCATGTTTTGTTCGCCCATCTCGTTCGGCCACCAGAGTTCGGCGTTTTTCATCACAAAAGGAATTTTGACAAAGTTTTTGCCTTCCGAGAAGACAATCTGCTTCGCCATTTCAGTGCCATTATGCATGACCACGAACTTCAATTCCTGTTCGCCATCGCATGAAACCTCGACATTTGCTGACATCTCAGCATCGTTTCCGTTAAGGTTCTCGGTCAGTATCGAGACATTTTCTATTTTGAAAGCATCCCAGCCGAGCAGTTCCACGCCTTTCCAAATGCCGATGTTCAGATACCTTGGCGCCCAGTCCCAGCCATTCTGGTAAGCGGCTTTTCGCATTACGGCATATTTTTCAGGAAAATGCAGACGATAAGTCTTGATAAGGCTATCGCACTGAGCATCAAAGGGATAGAAACGCACTTTCAATTCGTTATCGCGCTTTTTCAGAAGATTTTTCACCTCTTTTTCATAACGGACAAACATATTATCCGAATGAATAATCTTTTCGCCATTGAGCCAAACGTCGGCATAAGTATCTAAACCATTGAAAATCAAGTCAATATTATCATTTTGCCAAATATTTTTATCGACATCGAAATTCAGGGAATAATCCCACTGATGCTGCGGAATCCACTGCAGTTGTCGCTCTTCGTCGCCTTCGCCGTAAGGATGCGGGATAAGGCCAGCGGCATAAAGGTCAGCGTGAGCCTCAGAAGGAAGATTCACTTGCAAATTGATGTTTAAAGTGTCAGTTTTGAGGGTCCAACCTTGATTAAGAGACTGCACATTGCTGTTTTGGCTGGAGCAAGCAACAAACAGAATTGAAATTAGTATAACAAATATTCTTTTCATAATTGTAGTTTTAATCGTCATTTCGAGCGAAACGAAGTGAAGTCGAGAAATCTTCGTTTTACGAAATCATTCGATTGTTTACGTTAATAAAGGATTTCTCCACTCCGTTTCACTCCGGTCGAAATGACATTATTTTAATATTTTTACAAATTCCTTAATTCTTTCTAAATTTGAAACTTTGTAAAGCATTGAAGCGCCGGTGTTATCGACTCCGGTGGCGAGCGGTGATGTCAGAGAGGCGTGAACATTGCTGATTCCGGTGGCAGTAATTATCCTTTCGACGTTATTTTCGTTGATGCCGCCTCCAGCCATGATGTTGATGCGGTCGCCGAACAAAGTCTGGAACTCCCGAATCATGTCGATGCCTTCGTAAGCCGTTGGTTTACAACCAGATGTGAGCACTTTGTCAAATCCGAGGCTTATCAGCGTCTCTATCGCGTCGAGCGGATTGTTACAAGCGTCGATGGCACGGTGGAACGTGAATTTCATCCCCTTCCCTGCCGTCATCATCTTCTTGATTGTGGGAACATCGAGGTCGCCGTTTTCATTCAATGCCCCGATTACAACGCCTTCGTAGCCGAGGTTTTTCACCAATTTGATATCCTCGCACATGATGGCTATTTCGTCGTCGTTGTAGATATAATTTCCCGGTCTACAGCGAATCAAAACCCTAATTGGAATGATGTGTCGCGCCGCATCCCCGCATCGCATTAACGTCCCGTATGATGGTGTCACTCCTCCCACTTCCAGCGCCTCGCAAAGCTCGGCGCAGTCAGCACCGCCCTCGATGCCATTTTTCAATGACTGATAACCGTTTGCACAAAGTTCAAATCTCATAATGACAAAATTTTTGCAAATATAATAATTTTTCGTCATTAGTCGTCATTATTAAATTGCCACCTTTCTGCGAAAAGCATTCTCCTCTCGTCATTTCGAGCGAAACGAAGTGAAGTCGAGACCTGAGCGAAGCGAAAGCATTCGCCAAAGGCGAATAAATCTCTAGCAATCTGATGATACAGAGCAATTGAATGGCGAAGATTTCTCCACTCCGTTTCACTCCGGTCGAAATGACATAATCAAAAATTTTGTATTTTTGCACGCTAATTTACAGATATGATTTATCCTT
>JAFZXR010000001.1 GCA_017616675.1 Bacteroidales bacterium | reverse complement strand
CAGCTTGTTCGGTGCGATTTTCGGGATGAGCGAGGAGTGTATCGCCTTTGTGATTATCATCATACCGCTCGCAATATCAATGGGTTACGACAGCATCGTTGGCCTATGTATGGTGTATGTGGCGGCGCATATCGGCTTCGCGGGAGCGATTTTAAATCCGTTCACAATCGGTATCGCGCAGGGAATCGCCGACGTGCCGCTGTTTTCGGGCATCGGCTACCGCATCTTCTGCTGGGTGATTATCAACATCTTCGGCATCGCTTTTGTATTGCATTACGCCCATAAGGTGAAGAAAAATCCGCAGATTTCGATCATGTACGACGATGATGCTTACTGGAGGAAAAACAGCGTGGCGCAAGGGCAGGAGTTTGAGCATTACGTGCCGAAATCGGCCTGGTTTGTATATGCATTTTTGCTCATCGCGATGGTGGTTTTCTCGTATCTGAACCCAAAAACGACCTTGGTAATCGGTTCGAGCGCCTTCGTGATGCCGATAATCCCGATTCTGACTGGATTTTTCGCCGTTTTAGGCGCGTTTTCGTTAAGAAAAACAGTGCATAATTTCATCTTGCTGCTGCTTCTTTACACCATCATCTACCTTATCGTTGGCGTGATGGGCTACGGCTGGTATGTGATGGAGATTGCGTCGCTGTTCCTTGCCATGGGAATTTGCAGCGGCATTGCTATCGGCAAGAGCGCCAGCGACATAGCTCGACTTTTCATCGAAGGAATGAGCGACATCCTGTCGGCCGCGGTGGTCGTCGGATTGGCGGGCGGCATCGTGATAATACTGCAAAATGGCGGCATCATCGACACGATTTTGTACGGACTGTCGAAATCGATGTCCGACTTCGGCAAGGTGGCGTCGGTGGAGATAATGTATGGCATTCAGACACTTATCAACATCATCATACCGTCGGGCTCGGCGAAAGCGGCGATAACGATGCCGATTATGGCACCGTTCAGCGACCTCATCGGGGTGTGCCGTCAAGCCACCGTGATGGCGTTCCAGTTCGGCGACGGCTTCACCAACATGATAACGCCAACGTCGGGAGTGCTGATCGGAGCCCTTGGCGTGGCGAAGATTCCATACCAGAAATGGTTTAAATGGGTGTGGAAGTTTATTTTGATGATGATTATAATTGGAGGAATATTGTTGATACCAACGGTTTTGATGAGTTTGGAAGGGTTTTAATGGGCATATTGTTAAACATAAGAAATCTCCGAATCTCGTTCCTTCGCGATGGCGAATGGAACGAGGCGGTGCATGGTGTCAGTTTCGAGGTGCCGAAGGGTAAAACCCTTGGAATCGTTGGCGAATCGGGATCAGGAAAGTCGGTGAGCAACCTCGCTGTGATGAGGCTTTTGAACGAGAAACAATCGAAGATTACTGCCGACGAAATCACCCTTGACGGGAAAGATATCCTGCATCTTACCGAAAATCAGATGCACGACATCCGCGGCAAGCGTATCGCCATGATATTTCAGGAGCCGATGACGTCGCTGAACCCCGTGTTCCAGTGTGGTTTTCAGGTAACGGAGGCAATTTTGGCTCACGAAGATATCACCGAGGATGCGGCCAAGGCCCGCACCATATCCCTGTTCAAAAAAGTGATGCTGCCACGCCCCGACGCCATCTACAAAAGCTACCCCCACGAGCTCTCGGGCGGACAAAAACAGCGCGTGATGATAGCGATGGCGCTGGCCTGCAACCCTGAGCTTCTGATAGCTGACGAGCCCACCACCGCGCTCGATGTAACAGTCCAGAAAGAGATCTTAAAATTACTGAAAGACCTTCAAAAGAGCACCTCTAAGGACCCTAAAAACCCTAAGGACCCTAAAGACCCTAAGAACCCTGAAGACCCTAAGAGCTCCGAGAACTCTCAAATGTCAATGATCTTCATTTCGCATGATTTAGGAGTGGTTTCTGAAGTCTCCGATTACATCCTCGTCATGCACGATGGCAAAGTGGTGGAGTATGGCGAGGCCCAAGAAATCCTGAACAATCCGAAAGATCCTTACACCAAAGGCCTTCTCGCTTGCCGTCCGCCGATGGATTACCGCTTGAAGCGACTTCCAATCGTGAAAGAATTCCTCGATAGTACTTGGAAAGAAGACGCTGATTTTAAGCAGCAACTTATTGTTACTCAACAAGATAGAGAAAATCATCTGAAAGAAATATACAGTCGCAAGCCGATTTTGAAGGTCGAACACCTGAAAACGTGGTTCCCGCTGAAAAAAGGCATCTTCAACCGTGTTTACGACCATGTGAAAGCCGTCGACGACGTAAGTTTCGAGGTCTATCCTGGCGAAACGCTCGGTCTGGTGGGCGAATCCGGGTGCGGAAAGACAACGTTAGGTCGCTCGATTTTACGTCTGGTTGAGCCTTCCGAAGGAAAAATCATCTTCGAAGGTAAAGATGTTATGTCGCTGAGCGGCAATGATTTACGAGAATATCGGAAGCATGCGCAGATAGTATTCCAAGACCCATATTCGTCGTTGAATCCGAAGATGCGCATCGGCGACGCGATAGCGGAGCCGATGATGGTGCACGGACTCGTGCCGGATGCAAAGAAACGTCGCGACAAGGTGTGCGAGCTGCTCACCGAGGTCGGACTGCAACCCGAACATTATCAACGTTATCCGCATGAATTTTCGGGTGGTCAACGGCAACGTATCTGCATCGCGAGGGCGCTGGCAGTGCATCCGAAGTTGATAATCTGCGACGAGTCGGTGTCGGCTCTCGATGTGTCGGTGCAGGCGCAGGTCCTGAATCTGCTCAACCGCCTGAAAAACGACTTCGGATTCACGTATGTCTTTATCTCTCACGACCTTAGCGTCGTCCGCTTCATGTCGGATCGCATCCTCGTGATGTACAACGGAAAGCCAGTGGAGTTAGGTGATGCAGATGAAATCTTTAATAACCCGAAGAATGAATACACGAAAAAGTTAATAAATGCAATACCTTCCGTCATTTCGAGCGAACATCGAACGCAGTGAGATGGCAGTCGAGAAATCCTCTTTTCGCAAAAGCTTATTCTAAAAAGGATTTCTCCATTCCGCTACGCTTCAGTCGAAATGACGAGGACAAATGAATGAATTATGAAGACAATTAAGGAAATCTACAGAATAGGACATGGTCCCTCGTCATCTCATACTATGGCTCCTCGCTTCGCTGCGGAGCAGTTCCTCGAGCGTCATCGCGATGCCGCAAGTTTTGAGGTAACACTCTACGGAAGTCTCGCCGCCACCGGCAAAGGCCACCTCACCGACGTCGCCATCCTCGAGGTGCTCGAGCCTCATGCGCCAGTGAAAATCGAATGGCAGCCGAAGGTATTCCTGCCGTATCATCCTAACGGTATGACATTCAAGGCTTTAGATGCAAATAACAAAGTTCTTGAAGAGTGGACGGTCTACAGCGTGGGTGGCGGTGCTCTCGAAGAGGAGGGCAAACCTTCCAACATCCCCGACATCTATCCGCTGACGAAGATGACCGACATCATGAAATGGTGCGAGGAGACTGGCAAAACTTATTGGGAATATGTGCTTGAGACTGAGAACGACAAGACTCTCATCCCGCATATCAAAGCTGTGTGGCAGACCATGAAAGAGGCCGTTGAACGAGGTCTCCGCACCGAAGGCCGGCTGCCCGGACCGCTCAATCTGCCTAGGAAAGCCGCGCAATACCACATCAAGGCGATGGGTTACCAGCACACCTTGCGCAGTCGTGGACTAGTGTTCTCTTACGCCCTCGCCGTTTCCGAGGAAAACGCCTCGGGCGGTCTCATCGTCACGGCGCCGACCTGCGGCTCGAGCGGAGTGCTGCCTGCCGCCTTGTATCATCTTCACAAGAGCTACGAGTTCGACGACCTGCGCATCTATCGCGCCTTGATAACCGCCGGTCTGATTGGCAATATCGTGAAGACCAACGCCTCGATCTCTGGCGCTGAGGTAGGCTGTCAAGGTGAGGTGGGAGTGGCCTGCGCCATGGCTGCGGGTGCCGCCTGTCAGCTCTTCGGAGGCAGCGTGGCACAGATCGAATATGCCTGCGAGATGGCTCTCGAACACCACCTCGGCATGACATGCGACCCTGTCTGCGGCTTGGTGCAGATCCCGTGTATCGAACGTAACGCCTTCGCCGCCGCCCGAGCACTCGACGCCAACATCTTCTCGACGTTCACCGATGGCCGACATAGGGTCTCATTCGACAAAGTCGTCGCCACCATGAATAAAACCGGCCGCGACCTGCCATTCCTCTACCGCGAAACCTCCGAAGGCGGTCTCGCCGAGGACTATCATCAAATGTAACCGTCATTTTGCCAAATCCTAGCAATCACATTACTCGCGGAGCGAGTATCACATTGCGACCACAGGGAGCATCACATTACGAGCGTAGCGAGTAGTTCCTTCATTCCTTCCGACGCTCCTTTCTTGATATGAGTGATTGGGCGGCGGCTGTTGATGTTAACATCCTTAGGATCAATGAGATACACCTCGGCGTTGCTTGGCACGTAGTAGAGCAGACTGGCAGCCGGATAAACATTCATCGATGTGCCGATGATGACGAAGATATCAGCTTTTTCGACGTATTGCACCGCTGTCTCGATCTCAGGCACCGCCTCGCCAAACCACACTATGAACGGACGAAGCTGGCTTCCGTCGCCGGCCTTGTCGCCCATTTTTACCTCAAATTCCTCGGGTTTCAGCTCACGGATGTAACGCGGGTCGTTGGGATTATAGCTCGAGCACACCTTTGTCAGCTCGCCGTGGAGGTGGATGATGTGGTGACTGCCCGCTCTTTCGTGAAGATTGTCAACGTTTTGCGTCACCACTGTCACGTTGAAATATTTCTCCAACTCGGCGCAGAGGATGTGACCTTGGTTTGGCTTCACATCTAAAAGCTGCTTGCGGCGCTCGTTGTAAAATTTTATAACTAATTCAGGATCAGCTTCATAGCCCTCTATTGAGGCGACTTGCATCACTGGGTATTTGTCCCATAGTCCGCCGGCGTCTCTGAATGTACTTATTCCACTTTCGGCACTGATGCCCGCTCCTGAAAGAATGACAAGGTTTTTCATGGTATCTCGTATTTTTTGTGGTTAAATCATCGCCTTACTTAATTCCTCGGCAAATCTCTTCACCGATGCCTTGATTTTCGCTTCGGTTTTCGGCGACGGATGACGCCTGCCGCAAACGTATTGCGAGAGCTGTGCTTTATTGATTCCGGTTATCTTCGACATGCCTGAAAGCGTCAGCATCCCTTTGAAATGCTGCAAAAAAGCCGACGCATCGTAAACGAAATCGAATTCGGCTTCAATATTCTCGCCGGTATTTTTCAGATGATCTATCCTAAAAGCATTGAAAGTCCCGACAAAGTCGTCTTTGGCCTCCTCTACCGTTCTTCCTTCTCCAAAACATCCGAAAGGCAGGTTTTCTTCGAAATAGACCGAATATTTTCCGTCATTTCCGCATTCAATATGCGCTGTGTATTTTTTCATAGTTTTCTTTCCAGTTCCGAATACTTCATATTTTATGACTTTGCAAAGTTAATGCTATTTTTTTGAATAGCATACAAAAATTTTATTTTTTTTGCAAAATTATTTTCATTGAAAAAATGAAGATCAAAACCAAGTTAAAAAATGATGGTCAAATGTCATTTTTAACACAAATTTCATAAAATTGGAAGAAATCTAAAAATTTTTATACAAATAACTCCGCTGCTATGCCGTCGGCAAAGAGCATACCATTGTCATTAAGGATGAATTTTTCGTCTTTTTGATACATTTTCCCGCTTAAAATATGCTTTTGAGTTAAATTTTTAAACCTTTTGACATATTCTTCGCCGAAATTCTCTCTGATGAAATTCAAATCACAGCCCCAACAGGTGCGAAGCGACGTCATGACATATTCGTTGTAGCGGTCGTCGAGCGTAAGCTCCTCACGTTCAAAGGAATAGTTGTCGCAATAATCCTTCACGCTTGCCACATTCCACTGCCGTGAGACGCCATCGAAAGAATGCGCAGAGGGCCCGAGGCCGAGATATTTCCCGCCTTTCCAGTAAATGGTGTTATGCCTCGAATAATGCCCCGGCCGCGCGAAATTGCTTATCTCGTAATGCTCAAATCCTTGATTTTCAGTCATTTCGACAAGAATCTCATACTGCCGGATAGTCGCTTCTTCGCTTACCGGCGCAGCCAATCCTTTCTTAATCCGCTGGCCTAAAGCCGTTTTCTCTTCAATCGTCAAGGCGTAAGCAGAAAGGTGGTTGAAGCATGTCGAGAAGAAAATCTCAAGGTTTTTGCGCCATTTTTCGTCGGTCAGAGTCGGAATGCCATAGATCAAATCGATTGTAACCTCTTGAAAACCAATCTCTTTTGCCCAATCAAGAACCTGAAGGGCATGTTTTGAATCGTGTTTTCGGCTGAGATATTGCAAGTCGTCGTCAAAAAAGCTTTGGATGCCGATGCTTAAACGATTGACTCCAAGCGACTTAAATTCAAAAAGCGATTCTTTTGAAACAGTATCGGGATTGGCTTCGAGAGTGACTTCGGCGGCGGCACTGATATTGTAGTTTTTTCGTAGAACTTCGAGAACTTTAAGAACTTCGAGTGCTTCGAGCACCGTTGGGGTGCCGCCGCCGAAGTATATCGTCCTCACTTCTTCGCCGCCTAAATAATCCTTTCGCGAAATGGCTTCGTGCTTCAAAGCATCAAGAAAATCAGCACGTTGCTTCTCGGAAACGACCGAAAAGAAGTTGCAGTAAGCGCATTTGCTCTTGCAAAACGGAATATGGAGATACAAACCTGCCATGACGATGCAAATTTAAAATAATTTCCCTTTATAATTAAAAAAATCCTTATCTTTGCCAATTATTTTAATCATATAACTATGCAGAAAGTCTGGCGTGCATTCACATCGTTTATCCTCATGCTGACGCTCATACTGTGCGCCTTTGAGGTATACAGATTAGCCCTTTACATGATCGACTCGTTCAAAACCAACACCTATCAGGGCTATCTCTGGCTCGCGATAGGCATGGCGGCGTTCCTCATCTTCACGGCTCTCTTCTTCAAGAAAAACCGCCATCTGGTCTACACCCTGACACACGAAGGCGCGCATTTCCTCGTAGGAGCACTCTTCCTGCGCCGTAAGATCACCGAATTCAACGCTAAAGCCATCGAATATATCAAATCGGGCGAGAACCTCGGCGAGGTGTGGTCGGTGGGCAGCAACAACGTCTTCATGTCGCTGGCACCTTACATGCTGCCTTATTTCACCTTCATCTTCGTCTTCATGCGCCTCATGATAAAGCCCGACTGTCTCCCGATAATCGACTTCATCATCGGCTTCACGCTGATGTTCCACTTCGCATGCTGGAACAGCTACATGGGCTCGTACCAAGGCGACCTTAAGGTGTGCGGACTCTTCCGCTCTTACCTCTTCATCTGGACTTTCATCTTCTTCAACGTCGCGATAATACTTTATTCGCTCGGCGGCGGAATGACAGCCCCGGTCGACATCATCCAAGCCAACGTACACTGGTTTACCCAAGCTTGGAACGACATCCTCTGGGTGGTTTCATTGATAACAAATTAAATTTTAAATATATGAAAATCAAATATTTAGCTATGACAATAGCACTTACTGCAGCACTTTTCAGCTGTGGCGACAAGCAGGATGAAAAATCTTGCGAAGAAAACTACGAAGCCCTTGCAAATCAATATGCTAAGGTGACTCTGACCACCGACATCAGTCATCTCTCCGACAATGAAGTCGAGATGCTCGGATATCTCTTCGACGCAGGTCGTCTGATGGATGAGATCTACTGGACGGAGAACTTCAACGGCGACAAAGACGAGTTTTTGAGCAGCATCGAAGACCCGAACGCCCGTAAATACGCCGAAATCAACTATGGTCCATGGGATCAGCTCGACAACCGTCGCGTTTTCATCCCTGGTTACGGCCCGAAGCCGGAAGGAGCAGGATTTTATCCTACCGACATGACAAAAGAAGAGTTCGACGCTTGGGAAAACCCTGATAAGACCAGCCAATACACGCTCATCCGCCGCGATGAGAACGGCAACCTCAAGACCGTTTGGTATCATGAGGCTTATGCCGAAAAGATAAATAAGGTCGCCGCAACATTGGAGAGAGCTTCTGAACTCGCAGCAGACAAGGAGTTTGCCGAATATCTTAAACTCCGTGCAGCCGACCTCCGCAGCGACGATTATTACCAATCAGACATGGCTTGGATGGACGTCCGTAACAACAATATCGACTTCGTCGTGGGACCTATCGAGAACTACACCGACGGTCTCTATGGCTACAAAGCCGCTCACGAGTCGTTTATCCTCATCAAAGATAAAGAATGGACCGAGAAACTCACCCGTTACGTGGCATTGCTGCCAAAACTTCAGACCAAGTTGCCTGTCGACGAGCAGTACAAACAGGAAAAACCGGGTAGCGACGCCGACCTGGCAGCCTACGACGTGATTTTCTACGGCGGCGACTGCAATATGGCATCGAAGACCATTGCCATCAACCTGCCTAATGACGAGAGAGTGCAGCTGCAGAAAGGTACCCGCAAGCTCCAGCTGAAGAACGCCATGAAGGCCAAGTTCGACAAGATTGTCGTCCCGATTTCGGAGGTCCTGGTGGCTCCTGAGGCCCGTAAGAACATCAAGTTCGACGCATTCTTCGCCAACGTGATGTTCCACGAGGTGGCTCACGGTCTGGGCATCAAGAACACCCTCGACGGCAGCGGCACCGTGCGTCACGCCTTGAAGGAACAGTATTCGGCCATCGAAGAGGCCAAGGCCGACATCCTCGGCTTGTTCCTCGTCACGAAGCTCCACGAGATGGGAGAGTACGACAACAGCACTCTCGAAGAGAACTACACCACCTTCATGGCCGGAATCTTCCGTTCGGTCCGTTTTGGCGCCGCCTCGGCACACGGCAAAGCCAACATGATCGAATTTAACTTCCTCGCCAACGAAGGCGCGTTCACCCGCGACGAGAATGGCCTGTATAATATCGACTTCCCGAAGATGAAGCTCGCGGTCGAGAAACTCGGCGGCGCCATCCTCAAGGCACAAGGCGACGGCGACTATGAGTTCGTGAAGAACTGGATCGCCACCGACGGCGTCATCAAGCCTGAACTCCAGAAAGACCTCGACAAGCTCGCCGGCTGCGGCATCCCGAAGGATATCTGGTACGAGATGGGAATGGAATACCTGAACCGCTAATAAAATCAAGGCATGACGACGGCAGACATCATATCGCTGATAGCGACGAAAGAACTCAACGACATCGACCTGAGCGGCATCACCCTCGAAGGGCTCGATTTCGGCGGATGCACCCTGACGAAAGTGAATTTCAAGGGCTCCACGTTGAGACACTGCTCATTCGAAGAGGCGGTGCTGGACCGCTGTAGCTTCGAGTGCTCGGGCAAGACCGACACGCCTAACCTGCAGAGCGTCTCGTTTAAGAAAGCCACGCTGATCAACTGCCGTTTCCGTTACGCCAACATCGCGTGGAGCGACTTCCGCTATGCGCGTATCGACCAGGCCACCTTTGAAGACTCGACAATCGATTTCTGCGATTTCTACCGCTGTTTCTTCGAAGGTGTGGTGCTGTTCAAACATGCGAAAATAAGCAACTCGAGTCTGTATTACACCTATTTTGGCGACGCCACCAACTTACGTCGCGAAAACCTCGTCGGCGGCCGTATTTTACAGCAAAACAAGAAAAACTACACCAAGTTTCTGGTCGACTGGCACACATACGGCACTGGTGTCCGCACCAACGACATGAAGGTTGTCTCCGACTGGAGTCCCAATGCGGCAGTGAAGGCCCGCTGGTCGGATGCCGAAGATATCTATAAGACTCTCATGGGCTTATGGACCCAGCGTGGCTTCAACGCCGACGCTAACTGGGGCTACGTACAAGGACGGCGCATGGAGCGTCGGCGTATGATGACCGACCTCACCGACAAGAAGCTGGGCATCTTGACAAAAATCGGAAGAGTGGGTCATATCATCGGCAACAGCCTGTCGGACCTGTTTTTCGGATACGGCGAGAGCATGTTCAAGATGATACTCACCTACATCTTCACCGTGCTGCTGTTCGCATTCATCTTCAGCTCGGAGGTGTCACCGCTTCATTATCTTGAGGCGTTGGGCATCAGCTTTAAAAACATGGCAGGCGTCGACTCGGAAGTGCTTCGTGGCGTTTCGCCATTGGTCGACATGCTTAACCTCGTGCAGACCACCATCGGAGTCCTTCTTACCGGTATCTTTGGATTTATTTTAGGAAATAAAATTAGAAATCAATAGTAATATCAAATCAAATTAAAAAAATGAAGAAATTATCAGTATTTTTCGCGCTCATCTTCGCTATGATGGGCATCGTGCGCGCTGACGAAGGCATGTGGTTGCCGATGTTCGTCGAGCGTTTGAATTATGTCGACATGCAGAAAATGGGTCTCCAGCTCACACCTGAAGAACTCTACAGCATCAACAACAGCAGTCTGAAAGACGCCATCGTGGGTCTCTCAAACGGCGCTCACCCGCGCGGATTCTTCTGCACAGGCGAGATCGTGTCAAGCAACAGCTTGCTCTTCACCAACCACCACTGCGGCTACAGCTCGATAGCAGCCCTCTCGACAGTGGAACACGACTACCTCAACGAAGGCTTCGCAGCCAAGAGCTTTGAGGAAGAGCTTCCTGCAGAAGGCGTCTCAGCATCGTTCCTCGTGAGGATGGAAGACGTGACAGAAGCCGTCCTCGGCGTAGTCACCGACGAGATGGACTTCATGGAGGCACAGAAAGCCATCAACGCTAAGATCAAAGAACTCGAAGAGGCAGCCTCGGACGGCGGCAAGCTCAACCCGGTCATCAAGGGATTCTTTGAGGGCAACGAGTATTACATGTTCGTCTACAAGACCTACACCGACGTGCGTCTCGTGTTCACCGCGGCACAGTCGATAGGTAAGTTCGGCGGCGACACCGACAACTGGATGTGGCCTCGTCACACCGGCGACTTCAGCGTGTTCCGTGTCTATGCCGACGAAAACGGCGAGCCGGCTGAGTTCAACGAGAACAACAAGCCTCTCACTCCAAAACACTCACTCCCGATCAGTCTCGACGGCGTGCAGTCTGACGACTTCACCATGATCTGGGGCTTCCCGGGCTCGACAGAGCGTTACATGACATCGTACGGCATCAACTACAACGTCGACGTGTTCTACCCAATCGTTTATGAGGTCTTCAAGGCAGAAACCGACGTCATGGACGAATATATGAAGGTCGACAAGGCCGTCAACATCGCTTACGCTGATAACAAAGCAGGTTTGGCCAACACCTGGAAGAACTTCGAAGGTCAGATCACCATGCTCCGCAAGAATAAAGTCGCTGAGCGTAAAGCCGCTCTCGAGGCCGACTTCACCGAATGGGTCAACGCCAACGAAGACCGCAAGGCTGAATACGGCGACGTGCTCCCGACACTCGAAGCAATGTACGGCATGCTGAGCGAGGTGGCCGCCGGACTGTTCTATCCTAACTTCCTGGCACAACTCAACCCGATGGGAACAGCAACAGAGTTTGTCCCTTATTATCAGATTGCATCCGATAAGGAAGCGTCAAAAGAAGATAAGCTCGCAGCAGCAGAGGCATTGAAGGAAATCGACGTCGACGCTATGTTCCAAAACACCGACCCACGTGTCGAGAAAGACATGCTCGTGGCAGTGATGAAGATCTACGGCAGCAAGTTCGCAGCTGAAGAATATCCAGAGCCTATCCAGAAGCTCCTCAAGAAAAACAAAGGCAGCTGGGAAGCCTTGGCAAACTACATCTTCGACAACACTATGTTCAGCAACGCCGAGTCGATGAAGGCCTTCATCGAGAAGCCAAATGTCGGAAAGCTTAAGAAAGACCCGGCCTTCCAGATGGTTGCCGGCTTGATGAATCAGCTCTACGGCTCTGTCCCTGGCTACAGAATGGCTAACACAGAGATCTCACAGGCCGACCATCTCTTCGTGAAAGGTCTCCGTGAGTTCTATGCCGAGACACAGCCCGAGAAGGTGCTCTATCCTGATGCAAACTCAACAATGAGAATGAGTTACGGCTCGGTGAAAGACTACAGTCCGGCTGATGCTATCTCCTACGACTACGTCTGCACCGCCAAGGGTATCCTCGAGAAATACATCCCTGGTGACTTCGAATTTGACGCTCCACAGGCGCTCCTCGACCTCATCGAGAAACAGGATTACGGCCAGTACGCCGATAAGAACGGCGAGCTCATCACATGCTTCCTGTCGACCAACGACATCACAGGCGGTAACTCGGGCAGCCCTATCATGAACGGCAAGGGCGAACTCATCGGTTTGGCCTTCGATGGCAACTGGGAAGCCATGAGCGGCGACGTGAACTTCGAGCCTAAACTCCAGCGCACCATCAACGTCGACATCCGCTACGTGCTCTTCATCATCGACAAGGTCTACGGCGCAACCAACCTCATCGATGAACTTGAGATCCATAAGGCAATGCCGGAGCCGATCAGAGTGGAAGAAGTGAAATAATCCCTCGCTCAGCTCGGTTTAATTGCTGACGTTGCGGCGGCATTAAAGTTTTTAGAGTCCTTAAAGCGCTCAGAGAGCTTAGTGCCGCCGCAATTTTTTTTAAATGTTTTTGTAAAATCTACAAAAAAACCGTATATTTGCAAGATTAATATCATCATAAAAATGAAAAAATTCCTTGCAATACTCCTCGTTTTTGTAGCATTTCTTGCAAAAGCCCAGACTCTGGGCGAGACATTCGATGTACTTAGCTATGAGATACATCTCAGCGACTTCGATTTTTCAGCTCGCACGCTGCAGGGCTATACCGTCGTCACCGCCAACACTACGGCACAGACCAACACCATTGCGCTGGAGCTGAAGAGTCTCGCGGTCACCGAGGTGACATGTCCGGGCTACGGCGTGAGCAACTTCTGGCAAGACGGCGATATGCTGTATGTCGTGCCGAATATACCGCTTCCTGCCAATGCGGTGTTTGAATTACGCATCACATACGGCGGTCTCACCTACAACGACGGCTGGGGCGGAATACTGTGGACGGGTAACAGCACCAGCGGATATTACGTGTGCAGCATGGGCGTGGGCTTCGAAACCACACCGCATAACCTCGGAAAGACATGGTTCCCGTGCGTCGACAACTTCACCGACAAGGCGATTTATGATGTCTATGTCACCGTGCCGACCGACATGACAGCCGTGTGCGGAGGTAACCTCGTAAACGATGTCGACAACGGCGACGGCACTCATACCGTGCATTACAACATGCCGCAGGCGATAGCAACATACCATATCTCTTTTGTGGTGGGTAGCTACGTGGAGTGGTCCGACACCTACAACGGCGTGAGCGATAACATCCCGGTCAACGTCTACGTGAAGCCGAGTCAGATCGGCAATGTGCCGGGCACCTTCGCGCATGTGAAAGACATAGCGGCATTCTTCGAGAGCTGCTTCGGACCGTATCCGTTCAACCGTATCGGATACGCCGTGACGAGCGTGGGATGCATGGAACATGTAGATAACATCGGCATAACCAGCGGCGTGGTGACCGGCGACAACAGTCAGGAGGAATATGTGGCGCACGAGATGTCGCACATGTGGTTTGGCAACAAGGTGACTTGTTCGACAGCCGAAGACATGTGGCTCAACGAAGGCTTTGCGCAGTTCTGCGGAATGTTTTACCGCTCGGCGGTATACGGCGAAGACGTATTTCAAAGTGACATGAGCGCCAAGATCAACAGCATCGCCAACTGGTGCAAAAACCAGAACAACTGGATTCCGCTGAATAACATCCCGTTGAGTATGACTTACAACACCGACGCCGTCTACAACCGCGGCGCCGTAGTGGTTAATACGTTGATGAACTACCTTGACCGTGAGACTTTCCTCACCGCCATACGCGACTACCTCGATGACTATGCCTACGGCGCCGCGTCGTCGGAGCAGCTGAGAGACGCCTTGACGACCTCGACGGGCGTCGACATGAACGGGTTCTTCGACACCTACGTCTTCACCCCGGGCATGCCACATTACGGCATCGCGCTGCTCAGCGTGACGCCAAACGTAAGCCAGTACGACGCCACCGTAAGGATGACGTATCAGCATATAGGCTCGTCGCATGTCGGCGATAACAACCGCGTGCCAGTCACGTTTATCAGTCAGGAAGGGCAGATGCAGACTGCCATGGTCAGCTGGGACGGAGCAGAAGCCGAGCGGAGCATCACCCTCGACATCAACCCGGCCTTCGCCTTCATAGACTACGACAACGGAATGCTCGACGCCAAGATCGACAAGAACCTGACAGCCACCGGCACTGCCACGATCAGTCAGACCCGTCACACCATAAAAGTCAACGCGGTCACCGACTCGGTGATGCTCCGCTCGGAAAACCACCTGGTGGGTCCCGACGATAATACCAACATCCCGGCATTGGCTGTCTCGACAAGCCATTACTGGGATCTGATGCGTCTCGATTTCGGCACCGCCGACGTCAGCGCGACCTTTGACTACTCTAACAGCACCAGCGCCGACGGCGACATTATACACACAGCCAACGACTCGGCGGTGCTGCTCTACCGTCCGACACCTCTCGAGGCCTGGCGCACAATACCTTACACCATCTACGGCAGCAGTTGGAACTGGAAGATCGGACGATTCATCGTCGACGACGTGCGGTCGGGACAATATACCATCGGAGCCATCGACAAGACACATCTCGCGACAGGCGAGGTGGCCGAAGACATTGATTTACTTACAGTTACGCCTAATCCGGCCAACGACAGGATTAAAGTCACAACCAGTTTTGATGATTGTAAAGTGTTGATTGTCAATGCTTTAGGACATACAGTCGGCACATATTCCGTTAAGGGTAAAGAGATGATTATACCTGTAAGTGATTATAAATCAGGCGTTTATTTCGTATATCTTTTAGACAGAAATAAAAAATTCATTTCGGTAGAAAAATTGATTAAGAATTAAGATTTTTTCGTAATTTTGCATCGAATTCGAGTTTAATTTTAATAATAAATAACGTTATTTTTATGAATCCAACCCATATTGAACACATTGGAATTGCTGTCGTAAGCTTAGACGAGTCGATTCCTGTTTTCGAGAAGATGCTCGGAACAAAATGCTACGCCATCGAAGAGGTTAAAGATCAGAAGGTTAAGACCGCATTCTTCAAAGTCGGTCAGACCAAGATTGAGCTTCTCGAGCCAACATCACCTGAGAGCACTATTGCCGCTTTCATCGAGAAAAACAACGGTAAGGGCGGTATGCATCACATCGCATTCGCGGTGGAAGGCATTGAAAATCAGTTAGCTGATGCCAAGGCAAACGGCTTCCGTCTCATCGACGAGACTCCACGCGGCGGCGCTGAAGGCCTGACAATCGCTTTCCTGCACCCTAAGTCAACAGCCGGCGTCCTCACAGAACTTTGCGAAAATAAGAACAAATAATAAATATTCAGAAAATGATAATCGAACAGAAAATTCAGGAGTTGTTAGACAAGCGCGCTCTCGCACGTCTGGGTGGCGGTGAGAAAGGTATCGCTAAACAACATGAAAAAGGAAAGTACACCGCTCGTGAGCGCATCGCCATGTTGCTCGACGAGGGTAGCTTTGAGGAGTTCGACATGTTCCTCACACACCGCACCACCGACTTCGGTCTGGAGAAGCAGGTGTATCTCGGCGACGGCGTCGTGACAGGCTACGGCACCATCGACGGTCGTCTGGTCTACGTGTATTCACAGGACTTCACAGTGCTCGGCGGCTCGTTGTCAGAGACCATGTCGAAGAAGATCTGCAAGGTGATGGACCAGGCCATGAAGGTCGGTGCCCCTATCATCGGCATCAACGATTCAGGCGGCGCACGTATCCAGGAAGGTTCACGCTCACTGGCAGGTTTTGCTGAGATTTTCCAGCGCAACATCAACGCAT
>JAFZXR010000027.1 GCA_017616675.1 Bacteroidales bacterium | reverse complement strand
CACGATTGAGCAGAAAATCTTGTAGTTTGTGCGCAAATCGAGGGCGATCCAAGCAGCTTGGACCTCGTTGCCCGGCAGGAAGATTGGAGTGACGCAAGCTTCTGCCGGTCCGATTTCGAAACCGAGGTTGCGGAAGCCGTTCTGCAAGGTGCGTGTCACTGTCCAAAGTTTCTTGCGTAGCTCGTCGCCTTCTGCACTGCGGATGATTTCCAAACGTTTCAAGCAGCCTTCGACGATAGGTATCGGTAATGACTTGGCGTACATCTGCGAACGCATGTTATAACGCAAGTAGTCGATGATGACCTTCGGACCTGCCACGAAGCCTCCGATGATAGCCATCGACTTGGCGTAGGCACCGATGTAGAGGTCGATGTCGTCCATCACGCCGAAATGCTCTGATGTGCCGCGACCTGTAGGACCCATGCAGCCGAAGCCGTGAGCGTCGTCGATGAGAATGCGGAACTGATATTTCTTCTTGAGAGCTGCAATCTGGTCGAGGATACCGAGGGCGCCTGTCATGCCGAACACTCCTTCAGTGATGAGGAGAATGCCGCCGCCCGTCTTCTTCACCACCTCGGTAGCGCGCTGGAGCATCTTCTCACAGCTAACGATATCGTTATGTTTGAAGTGGAACGACTGGCCCATGTGCAGACGTTTGCCGTCGATGAGGCAGGCATGTGCCTCAGCGTCGAAGACGATGACATCGTTGCGGGTGCAGAGCGCGTCGATAGTCGACACAATGCCCTGATAGCCGAAGTTGAACTCGTAAGCATCTTCCTTATGCTCGAAGTCGGCCAGTTCGCGCTCCAAGCGCTCGTGCAGACGGGTGTTACCACTCATCATACGGGCTCCCATCGGGTATGCGAGACCCCAACGGGCGGCGGCTTCCGCGTCGACTTTACGAACCTCAGGATGGTTAGCCAAACCGAGGTAATTGTTCAAACTCCAGCACAATACGTCGACACCGTTGAAACGCATGTGCGGTCCGAGCTCGCCCTCAAGACGAGGGAAAGCGAAATATCCATGAATGCGGTCCATATACTGCCCGATCGGACCACCAGAATCGTGAGCTATTCTTTCAAAAATTTCCATTTTGTAACAAATTAATATTTTACCTTGCAAAGATAGTAAAAATCTTTACAGTATACAAATAATTCTATTTTTTATTCAAAAAAAGTCAAAAATTTGGTCAAATGAATTATTTTTTGTATTTTTGTAGATTATTTTGATTGAAAAATAGATGTTAAATCTCAAAAACAAGAACGCTTTAGTGACAGGTGCCAGCTCGGGAATAGGCGCCGCCATAGCACGTCGTCTGGCAAAGGAGAAATGTAACCTTTTCCTCACGGGATTGGGCGAAGCACAGCTTCAGGCGACGAAGGAAACCTGCGAAAAAGAAGGCGTCAACGTTTATTTTAAAGAATGTAACTTCGCCGAGTTTGCCTCCATCGACGAGCTCGTGAAAGAGATAAAATCGGTCGGCTTCCATATCGACCTTTACGTCTTGAATGCCGGCATCTCACAGCGCGACCGCGGACTTGAGACCGACTTCGCCATCGACCAGAAGATCATGCAGGTGAACTACTGGAGCAGCGTGTATCTCGTGAAACAGTTTAAAGACGAGATTCTTGCTTCGGAACACGTCAATATGTCGGTAACCACCTCATTAGCAGGGCTTTTCGGCTTCCCGCTGAGAACGTCGTATTGCGCTTCGAAACACGCATTGTTCGGCTTCTTCGAGTCGCTCGACCTCGAATATCCAAACATACACGTCACCTTCCTGATTCCGGGACGCATCAACACGCCTATCAGCAAGAGCGCCTTGAAGGGCAATGGCGAGCAGTACGCGAAGATGGATGCTGGTCAGGCCAAGGGTCTCGACGTCGACAAGGCAGCGAAACGCGCGGTGAGAGCCATAAAACGTCAGCGGCACCGCAAGCTCATCGGCAAAGGCGAGCTTCTCATGGCATATATTAATAGGTATATTCCATGGCTTTATTACAAAATTGCAAATAAAATATCACCAACATAATGAAAAAGGAAAAAGAGAAAGTCATCTGTGGAATTCAGCAGGTAGGCATTGGTGTTGAAGACCTCAACGCCGCTTGGAAATGGTACAACCAGCATCTCAACATCGAGATCCCGATGGTCGATGACGACGGTGTGGCGGAACGTATGCTCCCTTATACCGGCGGCAAGCCTCAGCCTCGTCACGCCATTCTCGCCATCTCACAACGTGGCGGCGGCGGTTTCGAGATATGGCAGCCCAAAGGCCGTAAGGTGGTCTACCCGAAAGAACCACTACGCATCGGCGACTACGGCATCAACATCTGCAAGGTGAAGGCCAAAAACATCAACGAGGCGTATAACTATTTCACAGACAATGAGATAACCATCCTCAGCGACATCACCGTCTCCCCTCTCGGCATCGAACATTTCTATATTCAGGACCCATGGGGAAACATCTTTGAAATTGAGAAAGACGACTACTGCTTCATCAATGTCGACAAGATCACCGGAGGCTCGAATGGTGTGGTCATCGGCGTGTCGGATATGGACAAATCCATTGAGTTTTATAGCAAACTCCTTGATTATGATGTAGTTGCATTCGATAAGACCGATACATTCGACGATATGAAAGACCTCCCGGGCGGCACTTGCAAGATGCGTCGTGTCGAGCTGAAGCGCTCGAAGCCCGTCTGCGGTCCGCTCAGTGACCTGATGGGAAGCTCGCACATTGAATTAGTGCAAAACCTTGATATCGAAGGACGTAAGACTCTCGAAGGACGTTGGTGGGGCGATCCCGGATTCATCCATCTCTGCTTCGACGTGCGCAACATGAGCAAGGTGCAGGAAGCCGCCAAGGCTTTGGGACATGACTTTGTATGTGACAGCGGCGACAACTTCGACATGGGCGACGCCAACGGTCATTTCACCTACGTGGAAGACCCTGACGGCACTCTCATCGAGTTCGTCGAGACGTTTAAGATCCCGGTAATCAGAAAGTTAGGGATTTCGATAAATCTTAAGAAGAGAAACGACTACAAGCCGTTGCCAAGGATTATCACCAAGGCACTGCGGTTTATGAAAGTATCCTTTGATTAAGGATAAAAAAGGATAAGAAGGATAAGAAAGGATAAGAAGGATAAAAGAAGGAGTTCTCGAAAAATCGGGAACTCCTTAATCTTATCAGCCGTTAGGCGAATATCCTGTTTATCAGCCGAAGGCGCTTATCATTATAAGCCGAGCTTGGCTTTAACATCAGGTGTGATGTCGATGGCGCTGTCGCCGATTGAGAGGATGACTGTCTTCTCAAAAGCGTAGGCGATGCCTTTAGCTTTCACCACGTCGTCGATGGCTTTCTTAATCTTGTCGAGCATAGGCTTTGAAAGCTCTTCCTGTTTTGCAGCGAAGTCGCTCTCAGCATTTGCCTGGAACTCCTGGATACGGCCCTGAAGGTCCATGATCTCTTTTTCCTTTGACTGACGAAGGATGTTCGACATTGTTGCCGAGTTGGCTTCATAGTCTCTCATCTTGGTCTGATACTCTGTGGCCATAGCCTGCAGCTCTGCCTGCAGCTCGCCGTAGTAAGCCTGAAGATCCTGCTGGATTTTCGCGCTTTCCGGCATCATATCAATGATAACTTGTGAGTCGACGTAAGCGATTTTCTGTCCCTGTGCATTAGCTCCGAAACCGAGTCCAAGTGCTAACACCATCAATACCAATACTTTAGTTAATCTTTTCATGACTATTCGATTTTTAATTGTTTTCTAATTTTTTGCAAAGATACTACTTTTTTGTTAATTTCAGCTAATTTTATGAAGTTTATTCCTTTTTTTCGATTGGTTTGGTACTACCGGAGTTACCTTTGTTACCGCCTGCATTACCTTTATTTCCTACGGAATTACCTTTATTTCCTCCTGAATTGCCTTTACTTCCTGATGCACTTGTCGAGCCGGCATTACCGCCGCGTTTTCTGTCCTGACGGCGCACTGTCTGCATCACATTGCCGATCTCATCGAGCACATCGTCGCTGATGTCCAACTTATCGCTGCAGTAAAGCAATGTGGAGCCTGATGCCTTGTCGAAAACAAATGAGTAGTTTTTGACTTGAGCCACCTGATTGATGGCGTTGTAGACCTTCTCCTGGATTGGCTGTATCAGCTCGATACGCTTGGTAAAAAGCTCGCCTTCTGGTCCGAAATACTGCATCTGCAGCGCTGCCAGCTCCTGTTCCTTGGCGGCGATGGCTGCTTCTTTCTTGTTTTTCATATCGTCGGAAAGGAGCACCGATTCGGTCTGATAGTCACGTTTCATCTGGTCGAGTTTGTCGCGCAAAGCCTTAAGCTCTTTCTGCCATCCCACCGACATCTGGTTGATCTCCTCTTGAGCATCGCCATATTCAGGGATGTTTTGAAGGATATAATCAGTGTCGACGTATGCGAACTTCTGATTGCCTTGGGCTTTAACCATTGTCATTCCCATCACCATGAATAACGCCAGTAATACTAGTTTTGTTGTTTTCATATCTTCAAAATATTTATTTCTAATCGATTGAGCCTCCTATTGAGAAGTGGAACTGGCTTCCGGAAGCTTCAGGAGCGCCAGGCACTTTGTCGAAACCGTAACCCCAGTCGAGACCGAGCATTCCGAACATCGGGAGGTAGATTCTCACGCCGAGGCCTGCCGAACGGTAGAGGTCGAACGGGTTGAAGTTGTCGAAGCCGAGCCAGCAGTTACCCGCCTCCACAAAAGTGAGGGCGTAGATCATCGCCGACGGGTTGAGAGTGAGCGGATAACGCAGCTCCATGGTATATTTTGCGAAGATGTTACCACCTTCGTTGCTGTTCAGAGTATAGGTAGGTGTCAAAGAGGTGTTGGCATAACCTCTCATGCCTATGAGCTCTCGTCCATCGAAGTTATACGCGCCCGTGAGGCCGTCGCCGCCGAGACAGAAACGCTGGAACGGAGTGATGCCGATGTCAGGGTTATAATAGCCAAGGAGGCCGAAACGGGCGCGTGTCATGACGACCAGTTTGTCGTAGATCTCAGTATAGAGGGCGGCCTTGAATTTCCACTTATGGAACTCGACCCAGTGGAATTTGGCGTCTTCGCGCTCATCGATGTCGGCGTATTCCTTCTCGTAATCGACAGGATGAAATACCGAATACGGCGGAGTAAGCTCGAGTGAGAGGACGAATTCGGAGCCATAACGCGGATAGATAGGATGGCTGGTCGAGTTACGTCCGAAAGTGATGTTATATCCGATAAGGTTGAACTTGCCGTTACCAGTACCGAAGTTAAAGATATTCTTATAGTTACTGAGGGTATAACGTATCACGTTGACGCCGTTGTAGAGCGTGAAATAGTCGTCAGGCCATTTCAGACGTGTGCCGATACCCACCGAGACACCGGTCTGCCTGAAGATACCAGGCGTAGTGGTGTAGGTGTTTTTATAAGTCGAATGATAGACCGACACCGACAGGGCGTTAGGTTTCTTGCCTCCCAGCCACGGCTCGGTGAACGTCACGCCGTAGTTGATATACGTGGTGCCGTAGGTCTGAATCCTGAACGACAGCTTCTGTCCGTCGCCGGCAGGGATAGGACGCCATGCGTTTTTCTTGAAGAAGTTACGCAACGACACGTTGTTGAGGTTCAAGCCGAGCGACAGCATCAGACGGTTGTAGCCCCATCCTGCCGACAGCTCGATCTGGTCGTTAGGCGTCTCCTCCACCACATAGTTGATGTCGACAGTGCCATCGGTCGGGTCAGGCTGGATGTCGGGAACAAGCTTCTGTGCGTCGAAATACTGCAACGCCGACAGCTCACGCATGGTTCGCATGATGTCGCTTCGGCTGTAGAGCTGTCCCGGACGTGTATACATCTCACGGACTATGATTTTGTCGTTAGTCTTAGTGTTTCCTTTGACTGTCACGCGTTTGATGGTAGCCTGATCGCCCTCGCTCATCCTCATCTCGAGGTCGATGGTGTCGTTCTCGACTCTGATCTCGACAGGATCGACACGGAAGAAGAGATATCCGTCGTCCATGTAAAGCGACGAGACGTCGTAGCCGCCTTCGCTATATGTCAGGTTCTCATCAAGAAGCGCCTGGCTATAGACATCGCCCTTACGGATTCCGAGCACCTTGTTGAGCGTAGCCGTGTCGTATTTTGTGTTGCCGACCCATGTGATGTTACCGAAATAGTATTTATCGCCTTCGTTGATAGTCAAAGCTATTCCGATATTTTTATCGTCCATCATGTAGACCGAGTCTTTCACAATCTTAGCGTCGCGATAGCCTTTGTCGTTGTATTTCTTGATGATGAGTTTCTTGTCGTTTTCAAAATTATCTTCATCATAACGCGAGGCCTTGAAAATCCTCGGACGGATGTTCTCGGTGGTATACCAGACGATCTCGTCTTCGGCTGCCATCGGCCTGAAGGTGATGAGGTCCCACACTGTGTTGACGAACGAAGAGCCGAGAGGAGTCAGCGGGTCGAACTTACCGCGACGTTTGGTCTCCTTCATCGCGCCACGGATCTGTCCGTCGGAGAGTACCTCGTTGCCGTTGACCACGATCTCGCCAATCTTGACCTTATGCCGCTTATCGACATCGATGATGATATAGACGTAGTTATCCATCGTGGTGTCGGGCACCGGCGTCATCTTCACCTCTGCGTTGAGATAGCCTTTGTCGGCGTAATAATTCTTAATGATGCCGGCTGTCTTGGTGTAGGTATGCTCGGTCGCCACGTCGCCGCGTGTGATGTTGATTTTCTTTCTAAGTTCTTCAGCCTCAGAGCGTTTTACGCCTTTAAACGAGAATTTACTGATTCTCGGGCGTTCTTTCATATCGATATTAAGGAAGATCTTGCTTCCGACACGTTGTGTCTGGGTTATCTGGATGTCTTCAAAGAGTCCTTGATCCCACAAGTTCCGTATGGCCTGCGTGATCTTATCTCCCGGAATATTGACAGTCATGCCGACACGCAGGCCCGACAGCATTACCACGACGGCCGGATCGACGTATTCGACCCCGGTCACTGTGATACCGCCAATCTCATACTCTCGTGGAAGGGAATAGTCGACTTCCGACAAATCGTTACCCACCTGAATCTGAGCGGTCGCGACGAGACCTGTCATGAGGAAAACCCAGCACGACAAAACTATTGCAAATATCCTATGCCTCTTTTCAAAAGCCATCTTCTCACTTTTTTATCTGTTCACTCGTCTTCCCAAATCTGCGCTCACGTCCTTGATAGTCGACTATCGCCTCATAAAGATCTTCTTTCTTGAAATCGGGCCAGAATTTCTTTGTGAAATACAGCTCCGAATATGCTATCTGCCACAGCAGGTAGTTGCTTATCCTCTCCTCCCCGCTCGTGCGAATCAAAAGGTCGGGATCAGGCATGCCTGCAGTAGCTAAATGATTGTCTATCAAGGCTTCATCTATCTGTTCAGGATTGATTTTGCCTTCTTTTACTTCTGTAGCGATATCTTTCACCATCTTCGTCAGCTCCCAACGGCTTGAATAGCTGAGGCAGAGCGTCAGAGTCATGCGAGTGTTGTTTTTTGTGTTGTCGATAGCATACATCAGTGCGTCGTATTGCGATTTCGGGAGACGTTTCAAATCGCCTATGGCGTTAAGACGTATGTTATTGTCGTTCAATGTCTTAAGTTCATTTTTCAATGCACTTGTCAGCAGCGACATCAGTGCATCGACTTCCATTGTCGAACGGTTCCAGTTTTCCGTCGAGAAAGCGTAGAGGGTAAGATATTTTACGCCGAGTTCGGCGCACGCCTCGGTGGTGTTACGCACTGCGTCGACGCCATGCTGGTGACCGAAGATGCGCATCTTGCCTTGCTGTTTGGCCCAGCGTCCGTTGCCATCCATGATGACTGCGATATGCTGTGGAAGGCGTTCAATTATTATCTTATCTTTCAGACTTTCCATCAATCGTAGTTTTTATATCTCTCCTTTTTGTTACAGCCGTTGCCGTTAGGAAGGTTGAACTTATATGTCAATGATACGCTAAGGTATCCGAACCAGTCGTAATCGGCTTTATTACCGCGTTGGACATATCTTCTGTCATTATTGCCATATTCATCGGCGAGACAGCTGGTAGGATCGGCATAATTGGCATGATCGTCTTCCGGGATGAAGAAACCATCCGACATCAAACTCTTACCGCAAGTATGATACTTCGGATAATAGCCGTGGCAGTCGTCGAGCCAGTCGGTGAATGTAATATCCCAGCGCCACTCGACCGTCATGCCTAATCTGTTGTTTACGCTATATTTTACGCCTACTCCAAAAGGTATTGAAACCGCTATTTTACTGTAATCCAACTTCTTTTCGTAGACGATTGTCTCGACAACGTCGTTTATGGTATCATAATAATCGTAAGAGCCATACACGACATCCGTCAGCCTGTCGTGCAGTTCGTTGCCGTCGTCGGCTTTCGGGTTGAAGGTGAAAACCGATATACCGCCAAAGATATACGGCGACAGTCTGTTACGTCGGCTGCCGGTGAAATAATCAAAGAAGTTGAACTCGGCTATCAGTGCGAAGTCGTTCACCTTGCTATGGAACGACAATCCGCGTTCGGGACGGTATCCCGCGGCTTCGTCGCTTCCATTGACATTAAGGTTGGAATAAGAGAAGCGGAAGGCCCAGCGGGTGCCTTCATAATACCTCACCAACAGACCCCATCCGAAATCGCTTTGCACTAAAGGCTTGTTAGGATTCAAATCGCCCATGTAATACGACAGTCCGACATTGCCGCCCACTTCAACAATCTGGGCACGCGCCGTCATAGGAGCAAGAAATTGTCCGATTGCCAGGACAATCAACGCAACGATAAGATGTTTCTTACAATTCTTCATCCGTTTAAAATTCTTTTCCTATTGATAGACAGTCGCTTAAACTTTTTCGCAATAAACTGACAAATTTACGAATTTTTGTTTATATCTCCACAAAAATTTTCTAATTTCTCACATCGTTTCCCCAAAGCAGTTTCTTTCTGATAGCCTCGAAGAAATCTTTGCCCGGCAGTTTCACCATGTTGAAAGTGAAATCAGCCTTTTTGACTTTGAGTTGTAAACCCTTGTCTACCAACTTAGTACGTGAGTCAAGGCTCAGGTCGTAGGCATCGCAGCGGCCGTCGACCTTGATTTTCACGACGCTTTTATCGGATATAACGACGGGACGTACGCTTAAATTGTGTGCAGATATCGGAGTTATCAAAAAACTGTCGTTGTTTGGTGCCACGATAGGTCCGCCGGCGCTCAACGAGTAGGCTGTCGAGCCCGTCGGGGTGGCGAGGATGAGTCCGTCGGCCCAGTAGGTGTTGAGTAGCTTGTCGTCGACGAAAACTTGTATCACAATAAGCGAGCTGCCGTCTTTACGCATGACGCTCAACTCGTTGAGGGCGTAGTTGATGCCGTTGAAACGTTGTTTCTCGCCGACGAGTTCGAGCAGCGAGCGTTTCTCCACTTCGTAGTCGCCTTTCAATATCTTATTCACAGCGTCGAGAGTCTCATCCGACGACACGCTTGAAAGAAATCCCAGTCGGCCCATGTTGATGCCGAGCACCGGGATAGCCGTGTCGCGCACATATTCAACAGAGTCGAGCATGGTGCCGTCGCCGCCGAACGAAAACAGCACGTCGGCCTTGCCTTTCAGCTGTTCGTAAGAGTTAAAAGTCTGATAGTCAGCGCCTTTGTCGGAGCATCTCTTGATGTCGTCCAACAAGCCGGTGAAGACCAGCGTCTCGGTGCCAGCGTCTCTCAAAACGCGCAGGACTTCACTCATAAGTCCGTCATAATCAGGGCCGAAGCCTCTGCCATACAATGCGATTCTCATAACACTATGTTTTTAAATTGGAGCCACGAGATGGACGAAAAAACCGCTCTCGCCCAAGCCGTTGAAGCCATACTCCAATCGCAATACTTTATCATAATACGTAACAAAATCTATGCCAAACCCTGTTCCGTAGATCCATTTATTTGCAATTTTTGTCTCAAACCCCTGTGGAATCACGACATCCCAAGTGTATGCAAAATCGAAAAACACATTCAGATACAGTGCAAGATGGATCTTTCCAAACCTCTCGTTTTTGATATAAGGCAGGTGTTTTGTTACAGGTTTTAATATCTCAAACTTCAAGTTATTCTTACAGATGGCATAATTCAAGGCATCGATGACGTAGAGGTCGAAGGCTCTTACATAGTCGTTATTATAGCCGAAGCCTTGCGACAGAAAATAAGGCGCGGTCTTGCTGTCGGACACCTTCGTCGTGATGTTCGACGCCCAGTAGAAACGTCCGCTGATTGGAGTGTACCAGTCGGCAGTAACTTTTGTGTAGAACAAATCGGGCGAATATTCAAACAATCCGAGACCTATCTTCGTCATCTCCACCTCGAAATAATGACCGTCGAGAGGATAGTTATGATCGTCGCGGTAGTCGTTTTTAAATATCGCCGTCAACGTGAGATACTGGAAACGCGTGCCTTTAGGATTTGAAAAGTCGGCATTTAGCATCGGGAGACTGTCGTTGAACAGCCTGTTGTTGTAGTTCAGCTGGAGGAATGCTTTGTTGCGGCAACCGAAACGGTAATAAGGCATAACAGAGGCATAAAACGACTCATGCGCATATTCGTCTTCGCCTTTAAAATATTTGACTTTATCGTCTTCGGTGATATAGGCCACTTCCCTATTGCGTGTAAAACCAACCGAGGTCTTGATTCCAAGTCGTTGACGCTTAGTGAGATACGGGATATCATACGACAAGCCATAGTTTTGGTTGTAACCTCCGATTATCGTGAGGTCGAGCTCATGTTTCAATCCCCATAGATTGTAGTAAACAAGGTCGAAACCATAACTCAGTCGGGCAATGTTATCGGCTTCGTACCATGACCGCAGGTTTCTGTCGGCGTATGCCAGATATGGTATCGGCCACAGGTACCAACGCTCCAACACATTGATTGTCAGTGTTTTAGTGCCATCAGCATTATCTTCCCAATAAAAATCAACGAAATTGAACAGAGTGCAGTTCAGGAGGTTTTCGCGACTTTCTTTGATCACTTCGTCGGAGCAGATAGTATCGCCTTCGTGGAATAACAGCTCTCTGTTAACCGTCGACAGTTTGGTGGTTTTATTGCCTGTCACGTTGATTTTCGAAACCACAAAACAGTCGTCCTGCTGTTGCGCGAAGGCGGCAACAGACAGCAACATCAGCAGTATGGTCATCAATCTTCTCATCGGGCAATCAATCGTCCATCATGTTACAATAGTTTTCGTAGCGCCAGTCGGCGATACAACCTTGTTCGACCGCGTTTTTTATGGCGCAATGCGGCTCGTGCAGATGTGTGCAGTTGTTGAAGCGGCACTCGTGCATCAGGGCGCGCATCTCGGGAAAACGTTGAGCCAATGTCTCTTTCTCCATGTCGTACAGCGCGAACTCCTTAATGCCAGGAGTATCAATGATATAGCCACCGAAACCGAGCTCATACATCTGGGCGAAGGTCGTGGTATGCTTACCTTTCTCGTGTACCTCCGATATCTCGCCCACTCTGATGTTGAGATTCGGGTCGAGACGGTTGACCAGAGCCGACTTGCCGACACCTGAATGGCCGGAGAACATGCTCATCTTATCTTTCATTATCGCTTTCAGCCGGTCGCAGTTTTGTCCAGTTTTTGCTGATATCACGAACGATTCGTAGCCGATGGCGTTGTACACTTTCATCAGCTGTTCGGCCATGGCGTTTTGCTCGTCGTCATAGATATCGCATTTATTGAAAACTATAACCACCGGAATATGATACGCCTCGGCGGTCACCGTGAATCTGTCGATGAAGCCCGTCGATGTCCTTGGCTGTGCTATGGTAGCCACGAGAATGGCCTGGTCGACGTTTGACGCTATGATATGCGACTCCTTCGAGAGGTTCACCGACTTACGCACTATCACGTTGGTGCGTGGCAGTATCTTATCGATAACACAGGTGTCTTTGTCGCGTTCCTTCTCATAGTTCACGAGGTCGCCGACAGCCACAGGGTTGGTGCTACGGAGACCGCCGAGGCGTATCTTGCCTCTCAGACGGCACAGCACTATCTCCCCGGCGTCGTTGCGAACGTCGTACCAGCTTCCTGTTGACTTGATTACTCTACCTATCGGCATCCTTGCGCTAAAAAACGGTGCAAAGATACAGCTTTTTATTTAATTATAATAAAAAGCGTCATAACTTTTGATAACGTTTTCCAGGCAAGGCGGTCAAAACCCCGTCAAACTCAAGTGAAAGCAGCACTGAAGCGATCTTCGAGGGTGACAAATCAGTGTTGACGATGATGTCGTCGAGATGAACAATGTTTTTGTCTTCGAAAACATCCATTATCTTCTTTTCTTCTTCGCTGAAATCGCGGAACAGGCGCATTTGTTTGGCCACGACTTTGGTGTCAATATCCCAGCGCATAGTGTACAAAATATCGACTGCGCTTGTCACGAGGTTGGCTTTGTTTGTCCTGATGAGACAGTTACATCCCTCGCTGTAGAGATCGCCAATTTTGCCTGGCACTGCGAACACTTCGCGGTCGTAGGAATTAGCCAGCTCGGCCGTTATCATGGCGCCTCCTTTCAATGCGCTCTCGACGACGACCAGACAGTCGACCATTCCCGCCACGATTCTGTTACGTTGTGGAAAATTTCCCTTGTCGGGCTTAGTCCCATTCATGAATTCCGTTAAGATGCCTCCATTCTCTAGCATTTTCGCTGCCAGATTTTTGTTTTCAGCAGGATAAATGGTGTGTAACCCGTTGCCCATCACCCCCACCGTGGCAAGGTCATATTTCAAGGCGGCCATATGCGACGCCGCATCGACACCATATGCCAAACCACTGACTATCAACACATTATTAGCCGACAATCCTTCTATTATCTGCTCAGTCATATAACGGCCATAGTCGGTGATATTGCGTGTCCCGACCACGCCGACGACTTTCTCGGCGTTCAGATTGGCATTGCCTTTGTAGTAAAGCAAAAGCGGGCTGTCGTGACAATGTTGAAGCCGTTTAGGATAATCTTGGTCGAGATAAAACAGCGGCTTGATTCCGTTCTTCTCGACAAATTTCATTTCTTGTTCAGCGCGAAGCATAATCTCTTTAGAATCAAGGCTTTGCACTATGTTGTCGGTGATACCGCTGACCTTTTTCAAGGCGTCTTTTTTTTCACAAAACACCGCCTCGGCGCCACCGCAGTAGGCCACCAACTTCTTACCAATTGCATCTCCGATACCCGGAATCAGCGTAAGAGCTATCTCGTAAAGTTTTTGATCTGTCATGGCGCAAAATTACGAATAATTTTCGTACGTTTTCTTCCAAATTTTTGCAAGTTGTGTTAAAAATTTTTAGTATTTTTGCGAAAAATATATCGTGGGAAAGAACATTCTGATATGTCCGCTGAACTGGGGATTAGGTCACGCAACACGTTGTGTGCCAATCATTAAGGCCTTGGCAAGCCAAGGTCACAAGGTGGTTATTGCCGCCGACAAAGGTCCTCTGGCGTTCCTTCAGAAAGCTTTTCCTGAGATGGAATTCATCAAGCTGCCCGGTTTCGAGCCTACCTACAGCAAGTCGAATACCCAGGTTTTTAAGCTGATGGCCGCATTCCCGGGTGCTTTGAGAGATTTCAGGCGCGACCATAAAGCGGTGGAAGCCATCGTCAAGAGTCATAACATCGACGTGGTGATATCCGACAACCGTTTCGGCTGCTGGAGCGAGGAAGTTCACTCGGTTTATATCACCCATCAGCTGCACGTACAGGTCCCGAAATTATGGCGTTGGATGACTCCTATTATTAATATGTTCAACTACCGCTACATCAGAAAATACGATGAAATTTGGATCCCCGACTATGAAGACGACCCGTCGCTGGCCGGCAAGCTGTCGCATCCGGTAAAGAAAAACATCAGACGGGAATATATCGGCATTTTAAGCAGATTTGTCATTGATAATCAAGATGTTACAGACAAAGAAATCAAATATCTCGTCATCTTGTCGGGTCCGGAGCCACAAAGGACGATTTTTGAAGACATCGTTCTCAGGCAAGCCAAAGAAATAAAAGATAAAGTGTTGATACTCAGGGCAAAACCCGAAAGTAGCGAACTTCCAAGCGATATTCCTGAAAATGTAAAGATGTTTAATCATGTAGACGACGACACGTTTGTGAAACTCGTCAGGAATTCGGAGAATATCATCTGCCGTGGCGGTTATTCGTCGTTGATGGACCTCGTCAGGCTTGGTCGCAGCGCATATCTGGTGCCGACACCAGGACAGACCGAACAGGAATATCTGGCGAGACATCTTTGCAAAGAAGGTTATTTCAACAGTTGCAAACAATCTGATTTTCAATTAGATAAGGTTGTCACGCCTGAGATTTCGATGAGAGAGAGATTTAGGGATAACAACAGCGCGATAGAAGATTTCATACAGATTTGGACAGAAAATTTGAGTTAAGATGATATTGAATTACATTGTTTGGGATGTAAATCCTTATATTTTCACGTTTCCCGAGAGTTTCCCACTTTTAGGAGGACGTCCGGTGGCGTGGTACGGGCTGCTTTGGGCCATGGTGTTCGTCGTTGGATATTTCATCATGAAGAAAATCTACAAGAAAGAAAATCTCAGCGACGACATGCTTGACAAACTGGTATTCGGTACGCTTATCTTCACCATTGTGGGCGCGCGTTTAGGACATTGTCTCTTCTACGAGCCCGGCTATTATCTCGCTAATCCCGAGAAATTTCTATATGTCTGGGAAGGTGGACTTGCCAGTCACGGCGGTGCGATAGGCATCTTGATTTGGCTTCTCATCTATTCAAAAAAACTTAAAAAACCTTATCTCTGGATATTGGACCGAGTTGTCATCGCGGTAGCCATAGGCGGGGCTTTCATCCGCACGGGAAACCTGATGAACTCTGAGATTTACGGCTATGAGACAACCTTGCCGTGGGGTTTCAAATTTGTGCGCGACTGGGCTCCGGGAACGCCTATCGAGGCCATCCCCGCATGCCACCCTACACAGATCTACGAAGCTCTCGTCTGCCTTATTGTGTTCGCGATTTTGATGTATCTGTATTTCAAAAAAGACACCGCTGAGAAGCGCATTGGATTCTTCTTCGGATTCTTCTGCACGGTGATCTTCGGCTCGCGAATCCTGATAGAATTTATAAAACAGCCACAGGTCGAATTCGAAAACTCGATGATTCTCGATATGGGCCAGTGGCTGAGTATCCCGTTTGTGTTAGTCGGGATTTATTTCATGTGTTTCTACAGATACTGTAAGAAACAATCCAAGTAATCGTCAACAACTTTGTTGAGGTCTTTCTGTATGTCGTAGCGGCGATAACGTCGTGCGCAGTCGGCCATGGTGTTCACGAGCGAGAGGGCATCGTGGATGTCTTCTTTGTAATACTCGGCGAATTTAGGCTCGAGAGTCTTGAAATAACGCAGCTCATCGGTAGCATTTGCTGCTATCTTCAGCAAGATGGCATCGCCTTTTTCCATAGCACCCGAACGATAATAGAGATCCGGGAAATAACCTTCATAATAGTAGGCATATGGAATCTTCTCGTCGGGGAAGAAATACTGGCATTTGTCCATCACCTCAACGGCTTCATCGTATCTCTCGCGGTTTACAAGTGCTTGAGCCAGACGCATATAAGCCATCTTGACAAACGAGATGTTGCGCAAACTCTCAGGGTCGAGGGTCACATCCGGTTCGTTGAGGCGGCCCCAACGGGTCTTATTCACGAGAAGATCATACGAGCCGTCGATGAAGACTCCGCCTGCGCTCTTGTAATAGTCAGGGGCGACGACAGGCATGAAACGGTGTGCCAGACCTTCCTGATGCAAATATTTATCGATGCCGAGGATGTCGGCAATATCGCTCAGACTGGTGAAATACACGCATCTCTCCCAGTTGTTGGTAGCCATAAAGTCGAGCATCATGAGCTCGTTCTTCGAGAGATATTGGACTTTATCAGGGATAGTCCAGACGATCTCGTCGACAATCTGGTCTTTCATGCTCTCGGGAACTATGCCTGTGGCCACGACTTTCTCTTTATCCACTGTAAGTTTCAGCTTTCTTGCCGGGAAATAGTCGACCTTGTTGCCTGAGCCGTCGCTGCCTTTGGTACGAGGGTTGTCGCTTCGCACGAAGTCGATGGCGTCTTTAAGCTCCACGGGGCCTTCGAACACATCCTGAATCCATACCGGCTCGTGGATGCCGTTGTCGTATTGGGCAGGTGTCAGCGAGAGCGGCAATCTTTCAGATTTGTAGGTCTTACGGCCCATCTGATGCACATACCAGTAGCCCGACGACAGCATGAAGTTGCACACGCGCACGTCGGTACGGAAGCCTTCGACCTCCTGTACGTACCAAAGCGGGAAGGTATCGTTGTCGCCGCGCGTGATAATCACAGCGTTTTCAGGCAGATTGATGAGATAGTTCTTACCCCAGTCGAGGGCCGCTGTCTTACCCGAGCGGTTATGGCTTTCCCAGCCTTGTGCCGCCATGAGTACCGGCACCACCAGACATGCTGCCGTGGCAATCCAAGCGGCGACGTTCTTATTGCTGACAAGCTTCTGCAGACCTTCGATGACTCCGAGCACGCCGAAGCCCATCCAGATCGCGAAGGCGTAGAATGCGCCGGCATATGAGTAGTCACGCTCACGCGGCTGATATGGAGTCTGGTTGAGGTACATGATGATGGCGATGCCCGTCATGAAGAAGAGCAGGAACACCACCCAGCAGTTTTTCGGGTCTTTCTTAAGCTGGTAGAACAAACCGACAAGGCCGAGAATCAGAGGCAGGAAATAGAACTTCGTGTTAGCCGGGCTCTGCATGGTGCGAGGCAGGTCGCTCTGGTTGCCCAGACGAGGATTGTCGATGAATCCGATGCCGCTGACCCAGTTGCCGTGTTCTATCTCGCCTTGACCTTCGGTGTCGTTCTGACGGCCTACGAAGTTCCACATAAAATAACGCCAGAACATCCAACCACATTGATAATCAATAAAATAACGAAGGTTTTGACCAAATGTCGGGACAGCCACCCGTTCGGAGGTGCCGTTGGGCTTTTTCTGTGTCGTGACGCGCATCTTCGACTTGTCGATATAGCGCTCGTAAACATTGATATACGTCTTCTTCGTGCCGTTCCACATACGCGGGAAGAGCGTCTGGACGTTGTCGTCATAGATATAATCGCCAGGGTTTTTGGCTACTTCCACATATTTCCCTTTCCTGCGGTCCTTATTATATATAGGAGTGCCCTCGGTCATATCGTAAGGCTTTGCCGGATAATATGGACCGTAAAGGAGAGGTCTTCCTCCATACTGTTCGCGGTTCAGGTAGGAAAGCATTGAAATTG
>JAFZXR010000026.1 GCA_017616675.1 Bacteroidales bacterium | reverse complement strand
TTGATTATCAACATAATACGACTTTTCTTCAAGATTTCCGTTCTCATACCAACGCGTAGCCTCGCCATTCAAGACATTCATCTTATAAACGGCCTCCATCGACGGCTTGCCATTGTCGTAATACCACCTGCATTGGCCATCCAATTTCCCATCGGTGTAACGCAATTCCGACTTCAGCGTACCATCGGGCCAATACGACTTGACGGCATCGTCCTTTTCTTCGCAAGAAGGAAGTAAAACACTGATTATCAATAATATAGAAATAAAAAGCTTATTTCTCATAGCCCGTCTTCAAAACGACTTTATTATAACCTTTGAATTGATAAACGTTCCAGAAAGTATTCTCGTAACCGGATGTCTCCGAATTTCTTTCGAAATGGAAGCGAGTCTGCAGCAACGGAGTGTTGTAATAAGGCAGATTTTCCATCATCTTATCGCCGTAAACGTTAAGCGCATTAAGGAAATACCAGCCGATGTCGAATCCCTGATAAGCATAATCGTTAGGCTCGGTCTCATATCTGTTTCTAAATTTACAAATGAAACTTTCAGTCCTAATATTCTGATAATCAACGAATTCGTCATCGAAATAGATAGCATGCATCTTCATCAGGTTGTCGTTGAACAGACGGTCGAATTTGCTCCATTCGGGCAGCATGATGACCGTAATCGGGTAATGTTCAATGAGTTTCGTCACCTTGTTGACAATCTCATTTGCAAAGACCTTATCGTTGCCATAGACGATGAAAAGATTATTTCGCATCGAGGAGGCGTAATTCTTCACGAAATGCAGACTGTCGCGCTCGTAATTGATGTTAACCACCTGATTCCGGAATGCTGTACTGTCGTCGACATTTCTCTTTAAGATATTGATATCCAATGAGATATTATCGGTCAGGTAATCCGATGCTTCAAATTCGACTTTAAGATATTTCCAACGTTTCTGATGGGTCTTGATCACCTTCACGATATGCCTGTTGCCGACATACGAACAGCTGTCGATATTACGGTTTGCAATCTCATTTATCTGCTCGATAAACTCAGGATTGCTATCCTCTTTTTCCCTGATAATGAAGACGTTATTGGCGTGATAATATCTCTTGATAAGACTGTCCAACGGAGCCATCTGGCTTTCCAACGACGGCTTCACTTTTATTACATTCGGCTGATTATCAACGATTTCCGAGCGCTGCGTGATAGGATTCACTATCGGGATGTTATTATCCGATGCGAATTTAAGCACCACCTGAAATGGCTTGAGGTAGAACGGCCCGATGATCATGTCGACTGTTGCCAACCACGGGTCGTTGATAGCATCAACGGCCTTTTTAACATCGTTATCGACATCGTAAACCTTCAGCTCCAGCTGCATGTTGCGACTGTTGACCACTGAGTCGGCTGCAATCATGAAACCCTCGTAGAAATGCAGAAACGAGAACGGTTTTGAGAGAAGCAGCTTATTAGAAGGTGCCGCCGACAAAAACTGACCGTCGACCTGCTCGAGGTAGAGCGGCGTCATGAGAGCCACACGGTATGCCTCTTGCGCCTTGACCTCCGCAGAAGCCAGCAGACACAGGCAAATCAGAATATTGAATAGTCTTTTAAACATTACTTTTCGTTATGCGGGAGCGGCACGAAGCCGTTGCCCATCACTTCAGCACTCTCAATCACGTTGACGAATGCGTTCGGGTCGATGCTGCGCAAAACCAGCTTCAGCTTCACCAGATCGGCGCGATTAAGGTTGGTGTAGATCATCTTACGCTCCTGTCCTTTGAACAATCCCGTGCCCACGAAGCACGTTCCACCTCTCTCCAAGTCGTTGATAATGAACGCTCTAACCTCATCGACCTTATCGGTAATGATGAATGCCGTCTTGTAGCTCTTGATGCCGTCGACCACCAAGTCGATGATCTTGCTTTCTATCACAATCAGGAGGATTGAGTAGATTGGCAGACGGATCTGACCGAGCAGCAATGACGTCAATGTGATTATCGAGTCAACTATCATTACTAACGTTCCGAGAGAGATTTTAGTATATTTGTGCAGAATCATCGAGATGATATCGCTGCCGCCCGATGTGGCGCCCGATTTGAACACAAAGCCGATGGCGAGACCGTAGATGCCGCCAGAGACAAGGGTGTTGAGGAAGTAGTCTGGCTTGAAATACATGTTTGTGCCAAGGATTTCGAGCATCGACTTATCAATCGCCTGGCCTTCTGTCACCTCGTGCATGAATTCGAATATAACAGGTTTGTAGCCCCATGTCGACTCGAGGACGAAGGTGCATCCGAAGATGAGAATCGTCGAGAGAATGGTCTTGAAGCCGAACTTCGGTCCGAGAATCCATGTTCCGATGACGAGCAGCGGGATGTCCATGCAGATGGCGTAAAGTGACACCTTCCACGGGTACAACGCGTTGATGACGTTGGAGAGACCGTAGGTGCCGCCAGGTGCGAGGTGGTAAGGGTTAACGAACATCACGTCGCCCACGGCGAACAGCGCGCTTCCTAAGATCAGGAAGGCGTAGGAGATTATTTCCTGTTTCCAGTTAATGCTTTTATTCATAGTGTTAATATTATTCCCATTCAATAGTCGCTGGCGGTTTCGAGGAGATGTCGTAGCAGACTCTGTTGACGCCTTTGACCTTATTAATTATGTCGTTCGACACTTTTGCCATGAATTCATACGGCAGATGCACCCAGTCGGCAGTCATTCCGTCGGTTGAGATGACGGCACGCAGGGCGATGGTGTATTCGTAGCTGCGCTCATCCCCCATCACTCCGACGCTCTTCACCGGAAGAAGCATCGTTCCGGCCTGCCAGATGCTGTCATAGAGATTGTCGGCCATCTCGTTTGGATATGACGCGCTCGGCAGCTCGCATTTCCATTCTCTGAGACCGCGGATGAAGATGTCGTCGGCATCACGCAGGATGCGGAGTTTCTCTTCGGTCACTTCACCGAGGATGCGGATTCCGAGACTCGGTCCCGGGAACGGGTGACGGCCCACGAGCTCACGCTTTATGCCGAGCGCGCGGCCTACACGACGCACTTCGTCCTTGAACAAGGTGCGCAGCGGCTCAACGATTTTGAGGTTCATCTTCTCAGGAAGTCCGCCCACGTTGTGATGTGACTTGATTTTACAGCTCGGTCCGTTGACGCTCACGCTCTCGATGACATCGGGATAGATGGTGCCTTGAGCGAGCCATTTCGCACCGGATATCTTCTTCGCCTCGGCTTCAAACACGTCGATAAAGGTCGATCCGATGGCTTTACGTTTCGCCTCAGGATCGGTCACGCCGGCGAGTTTGCTCAAGAACAGGTCGCCCGCATGAACGCCTATCACGTTGAGTCCCAAGTCTTTATATGAATCGAGGACGTCTTCGAACTCGTTTTTGCGAAGCAGTCCATTGTCGACAAATATACATGTCAGGTTTTTGCCAATGGCTTTGTTAAGCAAAACTCCAGCCACAGTGCTGTCCACTCCGCCCGAAAGTCCCAGTATAACCTTGTCGTCGCCGAGTTTGGCGCGCATCGCCTCGACGGTTGTGTCGATAAACGAGTCGGGAGTCCAGTTGCCATGGCAGCCGCAGATGTTCATTGCGAAGTTTTCGAGCATCTTCGGGCCTTCCTTGCTGTGGAACACCTCCGGATGGAACTGCACCGCCCATGTATCCTCACCGTCGATCTTATAAGCGGCGTTCTGCACATCGTCCGTCTTGGCGATAACATGAGCATTTGCTGGCAGTTTGGCGATAGTGTCACCATGCGACATCCACACCAGCGAGGTCTTCGAGACGCCTTTAAACAAAACGTTTTCTTCCTCCACAACTGTCAGCATCGCGCGACCGTATTCCCTTGCTAATGAAGAGTTTACCTCTCCCCCATAATGATATGCCATAAACTGCGCGCCGTAGCAAATTCCGAGCAGCGGCAGCTTGCCTTTGATGTTCGACAAATCGGCAAAAGGTGCCTTCTCGTCGCGTACCGAAGCCGGACTTCCGCTGAGGATCACGCCTTTGATATCGCTAGTAATTGCTGGGATTTTGTTGTATGGATGAATCTCACAATAGACGTTAAGCTCGCGCAGACGGCGGCCTATCAGCTGTGTCACTTGTGAACCGAAATCTAAAATCAGAATTGTTTCCTGCATGGTTGTTAAATTTTCGGTGCAAAAATACGAAATTTATGGCGATATTTTACATCACAATTGAAAAAAATGTTATCTTTGTCCCGTCATATAGACTTCGCTCGAAATGACGATCAGATTGTTACGACTATGGCCAAAAAGATTAAAAAGACTAAGAAAAAAGGCATTTCCGGCAAGAAAAACGGAAATATCTTCACAAAAATATTGGTTGTCATACTGGCTTTGATACTGGCATTTTTCATTGTATCGCAGTTCCTAACCCCTTCAAAACCTGACATTAACGCCGATGGAGCCTGGATGAACGGCAACGACCAGTCGCTTATCATCAAGGACGGCCGC
>JAFZXR010000025.1 GCA_017616675.1 Bacteroidales bacterium | reverse complement strand
GAAGAAAGAAGTGGAGAAATAATCCTGTAGAGACGTTTCCTGAAACGTCTCCATAACATTCCAAATCCCCGATGGATGCATTTCCGCCGGGGATTTTTATTAAATTTTTCCAAAATATCTTGTCAAATCAAAAATTTTCGTATTTTTGCAGCGGGTAAGTCTTATACGACCAGCTCCTGTCAAACTCCCCCAGGGTCGGAAGGCAGCAAGGGTAGATGGTTGAGCGGTGCGATATAAGTAGCTTACCCTTTTTTGTCTGAGATGATAATAAACCCGACATACACAGGCAAGCAGTATTGGACAACAATCGTAGTTTCAGGATTGTTGCTATGTCTCTTATTATCAATAGCTTACACCATCTTTTACGAACGCCTGTATGTCGCCTCATCATATTTATTCTCAATTATTTACCTTATCCCGTTCGTCTGGCTCAGCATCACTTTAGCCTTCTTCAAGAATAAATTCGTGTGGAGCGAGTTCTCCTACGGCAAGGCTTTCCAGATGAGCTTCATCAGCGGACTGATA
Organism: Bacteroidales bacterium; assembly: GCA_017616675.1. The sequence goes on along the minus strand of JAFZXR010000025.1, from coordinate 69,274 downwards.
GGCTCCGTCATCTTCAGCGGAGTGATCTATATTCTCTACGCCTACGTCGGAATCGAGAGTAGGATAGGGCTTTACGAAAACGGCCGTCAGATGCGCCAGCTTTTCTCGCCTTTAGCCACCGCCATTTCGATGTTGATAATAAATGTGATATTATCGCTGTTTTATTCATTAATAATTGCTATCTTTGCACGTAAAAAAGATTGAAATGGATATATCTGTCATCATACCTTTGCTGAATGAGGAGGAATCGTTGCCCGAACTCGAGGCATGGATTCGCCGCGTCATGAATGAAAACAACTTTTCATACGAGATCGTGTTTGTCGACGACGGCAGCACCGACGGCTCATGGCATTGCATCCAGAAGCTCAAGGAAGAGAATCCCAACATCCACGGCATCCGCTTCCGTCGTAACTACGGCAAGTCGGCCGCCCTCAACGAAGGTTTCAAGGTGGCACAAGGCGATGTGGTAATCACCATGGATGCCGACCTTCAGGACAGTCCCGATGAGATTCCGGAGCTCTTCAACATGATTGAAAAGGAAGGCTACGACCTCGTAAGTGGTTGGAAGAAAAAGCGTTACGACTCGACATTCGCGAAAAACATCCCTTCGAAGTTCTACAACTGGTCGACACGCCGCATGACACATATCAAGCTGCACGACTTCAACTGCGGACTTAAAGCCTATCGTAACGAAGTGGTGAAAAGCATCGAGATCTATGGCGAGATGCACCGTTACATCCCAGTCATCGCAAAAGCTGCAGGATTCACGCACATAGGGGAGAAGGTGGTCCATCATCAGAAGAGGAAATTCGGCACTTCGAAGTTCGGAATGAGCAGATTCTTAAGGGGTTACCTCGATTTGCTCACCATCACTTTCATCTCCAAGTTCGGCAAGCGCCCGATGCACCTCTTCGGCGGTCTCGGCAGCCTGACGTTCCTCGCCGGTTTCATCATGAGCGTCATCCTCGTGGTAAAGAAATTCGCTTTCCACGCTTATGGAATGACAAACCGTCCGCTGTTCTACCTCGCATTGCTCTGCATGGTAGTCGGTACACAGCTGTTCCTCACGGGATTCTTGGCAGAACTCGTGCAGTCAACGTCGTCAAAAAATAAAGTTTACGGTATTTCCGAAAGGATTTAATATCTGTCGTACGGATCATCGTAAGGCTCGTCGAAGCCTTCATCCTCATAATATTCATCCTCATTTTCACCGAAGATGTCCTCTTCATCGTCGGCAAACATGTTTTCGCCTTCTTCCCAGTCGAAATCTTCTTCGAGCTTGCTCTCGTCAAACTCGTCGATGTCGTTCATTTCACTCATGAAATCGCGCAGTTCCTCGTCGGTCATCTCGTCAAGATTGGCAGTGAGAAGCTTATTGTCGCGCGATGATGCTCTCAACTCCTTCAGCACATCAGGGGCGATGTAGAAATCGTCGATGTTTTCCTCACAATATTTTATATATTTCGGGTCTTTCTCGAAGACTTCAGCCAAAGTCTCACCCTCATATTTTCCGAAAGTAAAAATCGAATCAACGTCGTAAAATTTCATATCAAATCAATTTTTTGAATTACAAAAATACAACAATTTCTTTAAAAATGCAAGTTTTTCTTATTTTTTAAAAATAAAATAAACGGCAAGCACCAAGAAGCCGAATCCGATAAGATGATTCCAGTTGAATTCGCCCATTTTGAAGACTTTGATGCTGATAATCATGAAGATAATAAGACTCACAGCTTCCTGGATAACTTTAAGCTGAACCAATGTAAAAGGCCCTCCATGAACAATCGAGCCGATTCTATTCGCCGGAATCATGAATGAATACTCTAAAAGAGCGATACCCCAGCTTGCCAAAATTACGAGAATCAATGGCCAATCCTTCATGAATCCCATATCGCTTAGCTTTAAATTGCCATACCATGCGAATGTCATGAAAATGTTGGAGACAATTAACATTAAAACTGTATAAAATCCTCTCATGCTTAAAAAATTTGCGCAAAAATACGAAAAAGCTTTTGTTTCGTGTTATTAATTTCAAAAATTTTAAGAATTTTTAAACTATTAAACTATTAAACTATTAAACTAAATTCATATCTTTGCAAAAAATAGTAAAAATGATTTCCATTGAAAAAACAATTCAGGATTCAATTGATGTTAAACAGCTGATTATCAATGATAAAGTTCTCATCGAGAATATCAAAAATGCTGCTGCAATATGCGTTGAATCGCTGAAAAAAGGAGGTAAGATCCATTTCTGCGGCAATGGCGGCAGTGCTTCCGATGCGCAACACCTTGCGGCTGAGCTGAGCGGACGTTTTTATTACGACCGCGCACCGCTGAATGCCGAGGCTTTACACGTGAATACGAGCTACTTAACAGCTGTCGCTAACGACTATTCGTTCGACATGGTTTATGCCCGCATGCTCGAGGCTTCAGCCAAGAAAGGCGATGTTTTGTTTGCCATCAGTACATCGGGTAACTCGGCCAACATCTTGAAAACCGTTGAAAAAGCTAAGGAAATGGGTGTTACGACTGTCGGAATGACAGGGGAGAGCGGCGGCAAGATGAAGAGCTGCTGCGACATACTTCTCAACGTGCCGAGCCAGTGCACTCCGCGCATCCAGGAGTCGCACATCATGATAGGCCATATCATCTGCGAAATCATCGAAGCCACAATGTTTCCTAGGAAATGATGGATTTTAAAGGCAAAATCGACAAGTCATGGACTTTGTTCCTCGACCGCGACGGCGTGATAAATGTGCGCCTCGTCGACGATTATGTCAAGAAAATAGAGGAGTTTGAGTTTTTGCCAGGTGTGCTGGAAGCTTTTAAGATATTCGCGGAGAAGTTCGGAAGGATTATCATCGTAACGAATCAGCAGGGTGTAGGCAAAGGCCTCATGACGATGCACGATGTCGACGAGGCGCACAACTACATGCGGCAAGCCATTGAAGCTCAACAGGGTAGGATAGACGCCATTTATGTTTGTCCACAGCTGAAATCGGATCCTGACAACTTCCGTAAGCCGAGTCCGAAGATGGCTTATATGGCGCAACACGACTTTCCGGAAATCGATTTCGAAAAATCAATCATGATCGGCGATTCAAATTCCGATATCGAGTTTGGAAAAAACGCCGAGATGTACACTATATTAATAGGTGATGAACCTGTGAAATGCAAGCCCGACGGCAAATTCGATTCACTTCTGCAATTTGCCAAATATTTAAAGTAATACTTTAAATAAAGTGCTTTAATTTATTTATAATCAGATATTTATGTCAACACTGATACTTACAGTTTTTACCATTTACACAGTGCTGATTCTGGTGATAGCGCACTTCACTTCGCGTAAGTCGACGAATGAGACGTTCTTCACCGGAAACCGCAAATCGCCGTGGTTTGTAGTGGCTTACGGCATGATAGGAGCCTCGCTGTCGGGAGTCACCTTCATGTCGGTGCCTGGCAACGTCTACACCAGTCAGTTCACCTACTTCGGCATAGTTCTCGGCTATATCATAGGCTACGCGGTGATCGCCTTTCTTCTCCTCCCGCTGTATTACAAGCTCAACCTCACCTCAATCTATTCCTACCTCGAGATGCGCTTCGGCCGCCACTCGGAGAAGACAGGCGCAGCATTTTTCATCCTGTCCCGACTGCTCGGCTCCGCGCTGCGTATGTACTTGGTAGTCTTCGTGTTATACGAATTCGTGTTCAAAGCCTGGGGCATCCCGTTCTGGGTGCCCGCGGTGATATTCATAGTCCTCATCCTCGTCTACACGTTCAAAGGCGGCATAAAGACTGTGGTTTGGACCGACACCTTGCAGACGACATTTCTGCTTCTGGCAGCGATAATCACCGTGGTGTGCATCCTGAAAGAGCTCGACATCACGATACCGGATCTTCTGAAAGCCTCGTCACAGCAAGGCTTCACGAAGATGTTCGAGACCGACCCGAATCATAGCCGTTTCTGGCTGAAGCAAATATTAAGCGGCGCCTTCATTACCATAGTGATGACGGGTCTCGACCAAGACATGATGCAGAAGAACATGACCTGCAAGAGTCTGCGCGACGCCCAGAAAAATGTGATAACTTCGAGCATTCTGTTCATATTTGTAAACATCATCTTCCTCTGTTTGGGCGCCGCTTTGATCTACTACGCACAGCAAACGGGATTCCAACTGCCGGGCAACGACAGTGGAGTAGTGGTCAACGACAAGATTTTCCCGTCTATCGCATTCAGTTTCAGCAAGTTCACAAGCATCGTGTTCGTCATCGGACTGGTAGCAGCGGGCTATTCGTCGGCCGACGGCACTCTCACGGCGCTGACGACGACATTCTGCTACAACTTCCTCGATTTCGGCAACAAAAACGATATCTCCGAAGAAGCGAAACTCAAGACAAGAAAGAAGATTCACATCGCCTTCGCAGCGCTCTACCTCTTGGTAATCATAGCATTCCGTCCGTTCCACACGCAGTCGCTTATCGACAAGGTGTTCGAGATTGCCGGCTACACCTACGGACCGCTGCTCGGCTTGTATACATTCGGACTTTTCATCAAGAACCGCAAACCTGCCGACCGATTTGTGCCTTACATCGCAATAGCGTCGCCGGTTTTGAGTTATATATTAAACATCTATTCGAAAGATATGTTCAACGGCTATCAATTTGGCTTTGAAATATTGATTATCAATGGGTTAATAACGTTTGTCGCGTTGTTAGCCGCATCTAAAAAAACCATAAAATCATGAAAAAACTGTTATTAGCTCTCGCATTATTCGCATCATTAAGCCTTGAGGCTCAATTTGTTACGACTTTGGCAAAGAACGCCGGCGAATCGTTGTCCGACGGAGTGATATACTATCTTCCGAGACAAACGGTGCGACTGGAGTTCACGATAGAGGAGACCGACTATTACATCGGACCTTTTGCCGAGTTTTCGACCGAGATGCTTGGCGTAAAAGACTACGTTCGTGAGAATAAGTCGGAGTTTAACATCAAAAATGTTGATATTCAGACAGTTACTGAGATTGACCCGACAGCTGCATACATCATTGCGCAAGACGATAAAAGCCGAGAGCCGATGCCGAATGTAATGCTTGATGCCGACGGAATAATCTTAGCCTTTGGTTATGAAAGCATTCCGACAGGATATCAGATTGAGCGTAAATCTTTAAATAACAATGATTTAGAGACAAATGAAAGGGTAGAGGTGTCGTTTATTGAAATCTTCGACAGCGAAGTAGAACTCGATGATGACGACGATGAGGACGAAGGCCAAAAAGCCAAGAAAGTCACCAAGGAAGACAAGGCTAGGGTAGCCCTGGAGAAGATTTCCGACGTGAGAACCGCTTATTTTGAGCTTATTTCGGGCTCTCAGGAGGTAGCTTACGGCTCGACCACAAAGTATATGGCCAACAGTCTGAAAGCCCTTGAAAATGAATATATTAGCTTATTTAAGGGCAAAATCGTGAAAAATACCTATAAAAAGGTGGTCTATGTGACGCCCGAAAATAATCAGCTAAACGCCTCATTATCAATAGGTAAGCTCACAAATAAAGGAGAGATCGTCAAAATACAGTTCGACAGTCAAATTGCCGAACAAAGCGTAAGTCCGACAAACGACGACATCAGAAATACGGCTCAAACCAACAAGGTGTTTTACAGGATTCCGTTCACGACAAACGTAAAAGTATTCTCAGGAAACACAGTAATCGCCGAAAAAGCCTTGATTATCAGTCAGTTTGGCGATATCAGACCGATTTCTGCAAAGAACAGCAAAATATTATTCAACCCGAATACGGGCCAAATAATCTCAATTACAAAGTAAGTTTGATTTTTAGAACGGCAAATCGTCACCGTTGTCCGACGCGAAATAATCGTCGTTCATTGGTGGCAGCGGCTGTTGTGGCGGCATCTGGTTGCCAGGTTGCTGCGTAGATTGTGCATCAGGCTGTTCAAGGTCAAATCTGAACGCTGTAACGTCGGTATACCATTTACCGTTGAATTCACGCGATTCTATGCGAATCTGCGCCTTGATCATCTGGCCGACGAAGAAATTATTAGCCTCGTTGACGCGATCGCCCCAGCACATCAGACAAATCTTTTTAGGAAACTGTTCCTGAGTCTCGATAATCAATTCCTGTTTTTTCCATGGACCGCGAGGAGAATTTCCTTCGGTCAAAGTACCCAATTGTACAACTTTACCAACTATTTCCATATGTTTATTTTTAATTATTATCTCATCGCAAATATAGGAATATTTTTCGAACAAATTCCAATTATTGCAAATTTTAACACAACTTTCATTTTTATGCAATTTATGTTAAAAAACAGCGTTTTTCTTAAAACCCCTTTTGTAAAATAATATACATTATGTTAAATTACCTCTCTAGTAAAAAGGTGGAGCATCACACCCCACCAGTTTTAGATTAGTCAAGAGCTTTAGCCTTGTCCATCATCTTCAGACGTGCGTAGATGCCTCTGAGTGCCTGCTTTACAGCCGGATCGTCAGGAAGCAACTCGTAGGTCTTCTCAACGTATGGCAACGCTCTCTGGTCATAACTCTTAGCTTCCTCAGCCATCGCGTCGGTTGCTGCGAGGTATGCGTTGAAGTTTGAATACTCGCTTGGGTCTTTGTCGTTGGCAGCCTGGTAGATTTCCGAAGCTTTGTCAATCAACAAAGCGCCTGCGTTGTAATATGCGTCAGCGTATGCCTGATTCTCAGCGATTGCGCTCTCATAGTATCCGAGAGCTTTCTCGAGGTCGTAAATCTCCGATTCTCTGTTGCCGTAGATTGTTCCAAGGATGAAGTAATAAACCGGCTGATCGGTGTATTTCTTCGCCATACCCTCGATCTGGTCGACGATCTCCCCTTCTCTATGCAATGAAATGTAGGTGTTGATCATGTCGTTAACCAGCTGAGGATCATCAGGATACTTAGCTCTTGCTGCTTCAATCATCTGCACTGACTTCTCACCCTGACCGAGTTCTCTGTAAGCGTTGATGATTCCTGAATAAATGCTTGCATCGTCGAAGCCTTTCGAGATGAGCTCTTCGTAAGCAGCAGCTGCCACGTCGTATTTACCGCTCTTGGTAGCGCATACTGCGAGGTTAATCATAGCTGCATCGTCGTAAGCGCCGATTGTCGCTGCTGCGTTGTTGGCCTTCTGGAAGTCGGCCATAGCTTCTTCATAATTGCCGCTGTTGAAGCTCTCAACACCAAGCTGATAATAGGTGTTGTCGACAGCTCTCACGTACGAAGCGAGTTCCTGACCGTTCTGCATGTAATACTTCTGGTCGAGTTCCTTAACTTTCTCAACAGCTGCCAAAACCTTCTCGAATGCGTTAGGCTCGAGGTCGTAAAACTCAAGATAAGCACCGATTTTGTAATAAATAACAGCACAATAATGCCATGTCTTAGCCTGATTCATTGTCGACTCATGCTGTGAAGCGGCGTCGATAGATGCTTTTGCCTTTCCCATCAAGATCTTGGCGTCCTTCATCTGCTTTGCAGCCTTGTCAACTTTACCGACAACCTTGTAATCGTCGGCCGCGTCGATAAGCTGCTGAGCTTGTCTCTGGTAGTTGTTAGCGTTCTGACGTTGCATGTCTTGGGCTATAGCAAACTGGCCGAATAATGCCAATGCTAATAATAACAATACTTTTTTCATTTTATTCAATTTTAAAAGTTAAACTTCCTGTTGATTTTCTGTATTAACGTTGTCTGTAGCTTCGTTATTGTCCTGATTCTCAACGTTCTCGGCATTCTCGTCGAATTCTTCATCTTCTTCGATGTCCTCAGCCTTTACCTTTGTAACAGCTGCGATCTCGTCGTTGTCGCGGAGGTTGATGAGGCGCACGCCTTGCGTTGCACGACCCATAACTCTCAGAGTATCAACGGCTATACGGATGAGGATACCTGACTTGTTGATAATCATGAGGTCATCGCCGTCGACCACGTCCTTGATAGCGACCAGCTTTCCGGTCTTATCAGTGATGTTCATGGTCTTGACGCCCTTACCGCCACGGTTGGTGATACGGTATTCCTCAAGGTCGGAACGTTTTCCGTAGCCCTTTTCAGACACCACCAAAACGTTAGTCGCCGGGTCGTCGATGCAGATCATGCCTACAACTTCGTCGTTCTCGTCATCCACAGTGATGGCGCGCACTCCCGAGGCTGTTCTACCCATCGGACGCACTGTCTTCTCCGGGAATCGGATCGCCCTACCCGACTTCAACGCTATCAGAATCTCGCTGTTGCCGCTGGTCATCTTGGCTTCGAGCAGCTCGTCGCCTTCGCGGATACCAAGAGCGATAATACCTGTGGCGCGCGGACGTGAGTAAGCCTCAAGCGTTGTCTTCTTGATGATACCCTTCTTCGTTATGAGTGTAAGATAATGATTCTCAACGAATTCAGGACTCATATCAGTCAAGTTGATATACGCCTTGACGTTGTCGTCCGGCTCCAGATGGATGAGGTTCTGGATAGCCCTACCCTTGCTGGCCTTGGTGCCTTCAGGGATTTCGAACACGCGGAGCCAGTAGCATCTGCCCTTCTCGGTGAAGAACAGCATGTAGTTGTGGTTCGTCGCCACGAAGATCTGTTCGATGAAGTCTTCGTCGCGTGCGTCAGAGCCCTTCGAGCCCTTGCCTCCCCTGCTCTGGCGGCGGTATTCCGTCAGGTTGGTACGTTTGATATAATTAAGGTGCGAGATTGTCACGACCACTGCATCGTCAGCGATGATGTCTTCCATCTTGAAGTCTTCAGCCGTGCGCTCGATGGTGCTCTTACGCTCGTCACCGTATTTCTCTTTAACGTAAAGCAACTCTTTCTTGATGATGTCGAACTGCAAAGCAGGATCAGCGAGGATATCCTTGAGGTGAGCGATGAGCTTATGCAACTCATCCAACTCATCCATGATCTTCTTGATCTCGAGGCCTGCCAACTGACCTAAGCGGTATGCCACGATGGCTGCTGCCTGCGGGTCGTCGAAGCCATATTGCTCCATCAATGCCTGCTTAGCTTCTTGGGCACCGCCCTTACAAGCCTTGATAGTGGCGATGATGTCGTCGATGATGTTGATAGCACGTGCCAGACCTTCCAAGATATGAGCGCGTTTCTCAGCCTCACGCAGATCGTGCTGTGTGCGACGCACCACGCATTGATGACGGTGCTCGACATAGTATTGAATCAACTGCTTGAGATTCAAGGTATGAGGACGACCGTTGACCAGGCACACGTTGTTGACGCTGAACGAGCTCTGCAGACCTGTCATCTGGAACAGCTTGTTCAAAACGACACTCGACACTGCATCACGTTTCAGGTCGTAGACGATACGCAGACCGTTACGGTCGGATTCGTCGCGGATATCAGCAATTCCGTCGAGTTTCTTATCAGAGATAAGGTCGGCGGTACGCTTGATCATATCAGCTTTATTGGTGAGATAAGGCACCGATGTGGCGATGATACGCTCGTGACCGTTATGTTCCTCGATAGTCGTGTTTGCACGCAAAACGATACGTCCGCGGCCTGTCTCGAAAGCGTCTTTCACGCCTTCGTAGCCGTAGATGATGCCGCCTGTCGGGAAGTCAGGAGCTTTGATATACTCCATCAACTCGCTGATAGTGATGTCGTTATTGTCGATATAGGCTATGATTCCGTCGACCACCTCGCTGAGGTTATGAGGCGGCATGTTGGTTGCCATACCCACTGCGATACCGCTTGCTCCGTTGACCAGGAGGTTCGGGATGAGTGACGGCAGCACTGTTGGTTCCTGCTCGGAATCGTCGTAGTTGTTCATAAAATCGACAGTGTCCTTGTCGAGATCGGCAAGCATCTCTTCGGCGATCTTACGCAGACGTGCCTCGGTGTAACGCATTGCCGCCGGTGGGTCAGCATCCATAGAGCCGAAGTTACCCTGACCGTCGATGAGAGGATAACGCATGCTCCAGTCCTGAGCCAGACGCACCATGGCGTCATACACTGACGAGTCACCATGCGGGTGATACTTACCCAAAACTTCGCCGACAACCTTTGCAGACTTCTTATACGGGCGATTCGAGAGCACGCCCATGTCCATCATACCATAAAGGATACGGCGGTGTACAGGTTTCAAACCGTCTCTAACATCAGGCAAAGCACGTGCTACGATGACCGACATCGAATAGTCGATGTAGCTGGTCTTCATGTGGTCCTCGATGCCTATCGGGACGATGCGTTCGCCTTCGTGTTTTTCACCTTCTAAAAGTTCTTCCATTTATCTTTCCTTTAATTTTTAAAAATCCTTAAAATAGTCTACAAAAATACGGATTTTTTTTGAACGAAAAACAAAATTCTTTATTATTTTCCAACATTTTTTTAACATTATTTTAACAAAAATCGTGCCAAAAGGACGCACGGACGGAATTTTATTTGTATTTTTGCAGTTTGAAATTTTATTTATATGGATCAGAAGTTTTCACCAAGGGTGCAGGATATCATGCAGCATAGTCGCGAAGAGGCTGTAAATATGGGCAATCCGTATATCGGCCTGGAGCATATTTTCCTTGGTATTGTGAATGATAAAGACAGCAATGCGGTTCAGATTTTGAAGAATCTGGGCCTTGACATAGAAGCATTTAGGCAGAAACTCGAAGCTTCGATAAAGACCAACAGCGTGGTCATGGGCAGCGCCAACAACTTACCGCTCACCAAGCAGGCCGAGCGCGCGCTGAAATTTACGTATATCGTGGCAAAAGATTTCAACAGCGAACAGGTCGCATCGGAACATCTGATGCTCGCCATCCTTCACGACGACAACAATATCGTATCGCAACGGCTTGAATATGAAGGAATTACATATAACAGATATAAGAAGGAAGTCGAAAAACTGACGCCTAATTATCCTTCGAAAAGCAAGAATGAAGATGTCACCCCCGAGCCTCAGAATGTGTTTCAGGATGAGGACGAAGAAGACGATGCTCCGACGCAAACCACTGATAAACAACAGCGTAAGGGCATGACGAAGTCGGCCACACCTATCCTCGACAGCTTTGGTCGTGACTTGACGAAAGCCGCCGAAGAAGGCCGCCTTGACCCTATCGTCGGACGTGATAAAGAACTCGAGCGCATATCGCAGGTGCTGAGCCGCAGGAAGAAAAACAACCCTATCCTCATCGGCGAGCCGGGCGTGGGAAAATCAGCAATTGCTGAGGGTTTGGCGCAACGCATCGTAGCACATAAGGTGTCGCGCACGCTTTACAACAAACGCATAATAGTTCTTGACTTAGGTTCAGTGGTCGCCGGAACAAAATACCGCGGACAGTTTGAGGAACGCATGAAAGGCATCCTCAACGAGCTTGAGAAGAATCCCGATATCATCATCTTCATCGATGAGATCCATAACATCGTGGGAGCAGGCAATGCCAACGGTTCTCTCGACGCTTCGAATATGTTTAAGCCGGCCTTGGCTCGTGGCGAGCTGCAGTGCATCGGTGCAACGACATTGGATGAGTACCGTCAGTATATCGAGAAAGACGGCGCTTTGGAACGTCGTTTCCAGAAAATACTGGTGGAGCCGACGACTCCCGAGGAGACCGTTCAGATTTTGAAGAACATCAAGAGCAAATACGAGGACCATCACCTCGTTAAGTACGATGACGAGGCCATCGAGGCCTGCGTGAAGCTCACCAACCGCTACATCTCCGACCGTAACCTCCCTGACAAGGCCATCGACGCCATGGACGAGGCGGGCGCCCGGGTGCACATCAGCAGCATCCACGTGCCTACCGAGATCATCGACATGGAGCAAGAACTCGAGGAGATTCGTCAGCAGAAGAAGGTGGCTATCAAGGAGCAACGTTTCGAGGATGCGGGCAAGTACCGCGACGAAGAGAAGGCGTTAGCCGAGAAGCTCGAGATTGCCAAGCGGGCCTGGGATAACGACACCGACAGCCATCGCGAGACCGTGACCGAGCAGAACGTTGCAGAAGTCGTAGCCATGATGACAGGAGTGCCGGTGCAGCGCATAGCACAGAACGAGGGCGACCGCCTCATGAGCATGGAATCGGAGTTGGCGGGAACAGTCATCGGTCAGGATGAAGCTATCAAGACCGTGGTGAAGGCTATCAGACGAAACCGTGCAGGATTGAAAGACCCTAACAGACCTATCGGAAGCTTCATCTTCCTCGGTCCTACAGGCGTCGGAAAGACCTATCTGGCCAAGGTTTTAGCAAAATATCTCTTCGACTCGGAAGATGCATTGATTCGTATCGACATGAGCGAATATATGGAGAAGTTCGCAGTTTCACGTCTCGTTGGAGCGCCTCCAGGATATGTGGGTTACGAAGAAGGCGGCCAACTGACTGAGAAAGTTCGCCGTAAACCCTACTCCATCGTGCTTTTGGACGAGATCGAGAAGGCACATCCGGATGTGTTCCATCTGTTATTGCAGGTGTTGGACGACGGCGTGCTGACCGATTCGTTAGGCCGCAGAGTCGATTTCAAGAACACCATCGTCATCATGACGTCGAACATCGGCTCACGCCAGCTAAAGGACTTCGGACAGGGCGTTGGATTTGGCACACAGGCAAAGAAAGATTCGAAAGATAAATATTCCCGTGCCGTAATCGAAAATGCCTTAAAACGCTCGTTTGCCCCTGAATTCCTTAACAGAATCGACGAGGTGGTGATATTCGAGTCGCTGAACAAGGATAACATCGATAAGATTATCGATATCGAACTGAAGAAGGTATTTGAGCGTATCAGAGAGATGGGTTACGAGCCGGAACTCACTGAAAAAGCAAGGAGTTTCATCGCCGAGAAAGGCTGGGACGAGCAATACGGAGCACGTCCGTTGAAGCGCGCCATCCAGAAATACGTGGAAGACGTCCTCGCCGAGGAAATCATCAAATCGAACCCAGCAAAAGGAACGAAAATCGTTATCGATTACGATGCCGAAAAAGATGATATGACTATTACAACTGAATGAACCTCCAGGACAAAATAGATAACCGTTTTTTCAAGGTGATAACCGCCGCGTCGCGCGAATTGGGTTACGATTCGTACATCGTGGGCGGCTATGTCCGTGACCTGCTGTTGCATCGTCAATCGAATGATATTGATGTAGTTACGGTCGGGAGCGGCATTGAGCTCGCCAAGAAAACAGCATCGTTGCTCCCAGGCAAGAAACATGTGAAGTATTACGGTCGTTTCGGCACCGCTATGATCAACGCGGCAGGTCACGAGATTGAATTTGTGGGCGCCCGAAAGGAGTCGTATACAGCAGACAGCCGCAAGCCTACCTGCGAAGACGGCACATTGGAGGACGACCAAAACCGCCGTGACTTCACAATCAACGCGATGGCTATCTCATTGAACGAGAGCGACTTCGGCGAGCTTGTCGACCCATTCAACGGTGTCAAAGACCTTGAAGACAAGATCATCCGCACACCTTTAGATCCAGATATCACCTACTCCGACGACCCTTTGCGCATGATGCGAGCCATCAGGTTTGCCACTCAGCTGCATTTCATGATTGAGGGTGAATCGTTCGATGCCATTCGTCGTAACGCCCAGAGAATCAAGATAATATCGATGGAGCGCGTCACCGAGGAGATGAATAAAATCATCATGTCGGACGTGCCGAGCTTAGGTTTCAAGCTGTTGGATAAAAGCGGCCTGCTTCCATTGATTTTCCCGCAGATGGCGGCCTTGAAAGGCGTCGAGATTCAGGAAGGCAAAGGACATAAAGATAATTTTTATCACACCCTCGAAGTGCTTGATAATGTGGCACTTAGCGGTGGTGATTTATGGCTCCGTTGGGCTGCAATCTTGCATGACATAGCCAAGCCTTTGACCAAACGTTTCGAGAAAGAAGCCGGCTGGACCTTCCACGGTCATGAGGTGAAAGGCTCGAAGATGGTTCATAAGATCTTTGCCAACTTCAAGCTTCCTTTGAATGAGAAGATGAAATATGTGGAGAAGTTGGTTTACCTCCACCTCCGCCCTATCGTGCTGGCTCAAGACATCGTAACTGATTCAGCAGTAAGGCGTTTGCTCTTCGACGCAGGCGACGACATCGACGATCTGATGACGCTTTGCGATGCCGATATCACATCGAAAAATGAAGAAAAGAAAGCCCGTTTCCACAACAATTTCCAGATTGTAAGAAGGAAATTGAAGGAGATTGAGGCGAAAGACCATCTGCGCAACTGGCAGCCACCTGTCGATGGCACTGTCATCATGAAAACCTTTGGAATTCCAGAGTGTCGCGACGTGGGCGTGATAAAAACCGCCATCCGCGAAGCCATTTTGGACGGCATCATTGGCAATAATTTCGAGGAAGCATATCAGTTTATGAAGGCCGAAGGCGAAAAGATTGGTTTGAAGGTGGTTTGCGAAGTCACTGAGCCTGTTGAAGTTAAGTCGAACGGACCCGTTCCCGTCAAATAATTTCTGTTTTGGAAAACAAGCATCTCATAGTGTTGGCTGGACCTACCGCGTCGGGAAAAACCGCGACGGCAATCAAGCTTGCCAAAGCTTTTGATGCCGAGATAATATCTGCCGACAGCCGTCAGTTTTACAAAGAACTGTCGATTGGAACGGCCGCTCCTACGGCTGAAGAACTAGCCGAAGTGAAGCATCATTTCGTGCATAATTTGAGCATTGAAGACAAGTACGATGTTGCTGATTATGAGAAAGATGTAATACTTTACTTAAAGAATTACTTTAAGAATCATAATGTAGCTGTCATGACCGGCGGTTCGGGTTTGTTTATCGATGCAGTGTGCAACGGTTTGGATGAGATTCCGGATATTTCGGAAGAGATCAGAGCCAAGGTAACCAAGATGCTCGAAGTAGGAGGCATCGAGGCTTTGCAGAAGGAAGTCGAATATGTTGACAAAGAGTATTTTAAGATTGTAGACAAGCAGAATCCACGTCGTTTGCAGCGTGCGCTGGAGGTTTATTATCAAACAGGCAAGTCCTACTCCACTTTCAGACAAGGAAACGCCGCAAAAAGAGACTTCAACATCATAAAATTAGCCATCCTTTGGGATCGCGACAAGCTCATCGAACGCATTAACAAGCGTGTTGACTTGATGATGCAGCAAGGATTGCTCGAGGAGGTGAAGTCAGTGTACCCGAAACGTCATCTAAACTCTTTAAACACAGTGGGTTACAAGGAGTTGTTCGATTATCTCGACGGAAAATGCACTTTGGAACAGGCTGTAGAGCAGATTAAGATTAATACTCGCCAGTATGCCAAACGACAGATGACGTGGTTAAGGAAACACGGTGATTATCAGTGGTTTACTATTGAAGAAGTTGATAAGATTATTGCCAACGTCATTTCGAGCGTAACGAAGTGAAGTCGAGAAATCCTTTTTAGTAAAATCATTAAAGAATAACCATAGATAATATGTTTACGTTGATGGAGGATTTCTCCATTCCGTTCCATTTCATTTCACTTCAGTCGAAATGACGGAATCAATACTTTCAAATCTTCTTTTAACTTATTAGCATTTTCAAATCTTAAAGCATTGATTCCCACGGCTTTAGCACCTTCGACATTTTTCAGGTTATCATCGATGAAGAGACTCTCTTCGGGTTTCAAATTGAATTTATTCAACAAAGTGTAAAAAATCTCCGGATTCGGCTTCAGTTGCTTGACTTCACCACTAACGACAATCTTGTCGATGAGACTGAAGATGCGATAAGTTTTTTGTACTGTTGGAAAAGTCTCCGCCGACCAGTTGGTGAGGCCATAAATAACTGGAAAACCATTGGCTTTCAATGATTTGATAAGGTCGTACATTTCAGGAATCTCCTCTCCCATAGTGTCCATCCAGTTGGTTTGGTAAAGCCTTAGTGCTTCAGCGTATTTCGGAAACATCGCCGAGCGTTCTCTCACGGCCCGTTCAAACGGTTTTCCGCCGTCCATCTCGGCATTCCACTCGCTATTGCAAACGTTTTCGACGAAATAGTTCGACTCGTTGATATCGTTGAAATACTTATCGAAAAGATAATGCGGATTCCAGTCCACCAGCACCCCGCCGAAGTCGAAGATTATATTCTTTATCATTTGATTAATTTTTTCAAGGCGTTGACAAAATTTTCCACATCCTG
This sequence comes from Bacteroidales bacterium, assembly GCA_017616675.1. Next base: position 53,172 of record JAFZXR010000025.1, on the reverse strand, counting down.
AACGCTGGTGTCGAATGAGCACATCCAGCGCACCACATCGTTGTCGAGGTCCCAATCGTAGAAGAAATACTGTTTTTGCAGCTCTGTCCAGACGTTACGCGGAAGTTTCACGAAGACGCCGTTCACCTGCACCGGGTACATCACCTTAACCTGCGGGATATCCTTGACAGCATTGTACAAAAGCTGCGCCATGCGGTTGGAATGCTCGGCATTGCGGCGCCAGAGGTCGTCTTTGAAATACGCCTCAAACTGCACCGCGAGGAAACGCATCTTCGAACAGAGCTGAAGTCCTTGTTTGCGGCGATATTTGTAGTCTTTGGCAAGCTCAGAATTCAGGAACACCACCGACTCGCCTATCATCAGGCCGTTTTTGGTGCCTCCGAACGACACCACATCGACGCCGGCATCCGTGGTCATCTCCTTGAAGGTGCAATTCAGAGCCACAGCTGCGTTTGCGAGACGGGCGCCATCGACGTGCAGATACATATCATATTCGTGCGCCAGCTTCGCTAAAGCCTTGATTTCGTTGATGGTATAGAGCGTTCCGAGCTCCGTCGACTGCGTTATCGTTATCGCCTTAGGCTGCGAATGATGTTCAAATCCGAAGCCGTGCAGACGAGTCTTAACCAACTCTGGAGTGAGTTTGCCATCGGGCGTGTCGACAGTGAGCAGGCGGCATCCAACTATTCTTTGGGGAGCACCGCATTCATCCACGTTGACATGAGCTGTCTCGGCACAGACCACAGCCTCATGCGAGCGAACCATAGCGTCGATAGCCATGGTGTTGGCGCCTGTGCCGTTAAACACAAACGACACAACTGCTTGATTACCAAAGTGTTGCTTAAACAATTGTTCAACGCGGGCGCAGTATTCATCGTCGCCGTAAGCCAGGGCGTGGTCGACGTTGGCATCGGCTATCGCCTTCAAGACCTCCGGACTGATGCCCGAATGGTTGTCGCTTCCGAATCCTCTTTTCATATTTTTATCAAATTTTCAGCAAAATAAAGTGCAAAGATAAAAAATCCAGTCAACATTGCAAAAATAATTTATATCTTTGCAAAAAAATAGCGATTATCATGGAACTGAACACTTCTTATTGCTCCGACAAGTACCAGTATACGATGGGCAAGTCGTTCTACGACAATGGGATGAAGGACAAACGCGCTGTGTTTAACCTCTTCTACCGCAAGGCTCCGGATACCAACAACTGGGCCGTGGTGAGTGGCGTGCGCGAGGTGCTGAAAATGGTGGAAGGACTAGGAAAAGCTGACGAAAGCTTCTTCGAGCAGTTCTTGCCAGGCGAAGAATACGCCGAGGTGCGCAAATACTTCGCCAAGATGAAGTTCACAGGCAACATCTACGCCATGCGCGAAGGCGAGATAGCATTCCCGAAACAGCCTATCATCACCATCGAAGGCCCGATAATCGAGGCGCAAGTCTTAGAAACTCCTATGCTTTGCATCATGAACCATCAGATGGCTGTGGCAACGAAGGCATCGCGTGTGACACGCAGCACCACCAAGCCAATCAGCGAGTTCGGAAGCCGCCGCGCTCACGGTCCGTGGGCTGCCATCTACGGCGGAAAAGCAGCAGTGATCGGAGGATGCCAAAACACCTCCAACATCGTCACCGGAGTGGAGTTCGGATTCCCGGCATCAGGCACGATGGCACACAGCTACGTGACCTCGTTCGGCTCAACGGTGAAAGGCGAATACGAAGCGTTCGACAAATACATCAAGACTCATAAAAACGAGGTGCTGATACTCCTCGTCGACACATACGACACCCTGAAATGCGGCGTCAAAAACGCAATTAAGGCGTTCAAAGCCAACGGAATAGACGACTCGTATAAGTTCGGCTACGGCATCCGTCTCGACAGCGGCGACCTCACCTACCTCTCGGTTAAGGCAAGAGCGATGCTCGACGAGGCAGGCTTGAAGAACTGTAAGATATTCGCTACCAATGCATTAGACGAGTATCTCATCACCGAACTGGAGCGTCAGGGATGCATGGTCGACAGCTACGGCGTGGGCGATGCCATCGCGACAAGCAAGCATAATCCTTGCTTTGGCAATGTCTATAAGCTCGTGCAGGTCGACGACATGCCTGTATTGAAACGCTCGGAAGAAAGCAGCAAGCTGATAAACCCAGGCTTCCAGATCACCTACCGCATCATCAGAAACAACAAATTCAAGATGGATGTGACTTGTCTGAGAGGCGACAAACTCGCGCAAGCCATTGAAAATCATGAAGAAATAACTTTACGCGACGAGACCGATCACCTCAAGTCGACCACCTTCCCTGCCGGAAAATATGAATACCGCATCTTGCAGCCACAGGTGATGAAAGACGGCAAGGTGATACTCGAGGACATCCCGATTATGGAGAAGCGCGCCTATTATCTTGACAATCTGGCGCACCTCGACGACACCGAGAAGCGTCTCATCAACCCGCATTACTACAAATGCGACATCTCCAACGACCTCTACGACCTTAAAGAAAGGTTGATCGAGAACATCGTGAAGGAGATTGAAGAGTTTGAAAATGAATGAGTTATGGCTCAGGAGATTGAACGGAAGTTTTTAGTCGACGGTGACTTCAAAAAAGAGGCTTATGATGCCGTCCGAATCACCCAAGGATACCTCAGCAGCATGCCGCAACGTGTTGTGCGCGTGAGAGTTAAGGGTGAAAAAGGATACATCACCATCAAAGGTGAGGCCGATGCTACGGGAGTGTCGCGATTCGAGTGGGAGAAAGAGATTCCGCTTGAAGAGGCTAAAGCACTGTTGAAGCTGGCGGAGCCGGGCATCATCGACAAGACACGTTATCTCATCAAAAACGCCGATGGCCGTCACACTTGGGAAGTCGACGTGTTTCATGGCGAAAACGAAGGCTTGGTGATGGCGGAGATAGAGCTTGAAAACGAAAATGACCCCTTCGACAAACCTGGATGGCTTGGCAAAGAGGTCACCGGCGATAAACGCTATTACAATTCTTATCTTTCGAAGAATCCTTACAAAACCTGGAAGTAAGGACGCGGCGCGCCACGTCCCTACATTGTCAACGGTTAAATCTGTTTGAGCAGGTTAACCATCTCGATGGCAGTTGTCACTGCATCGTAGCCTTTGTTGCCGGCTTTTGAACCAGCGCGTTCGACGGCCTGTTCGATACTGTCGGTTGTGAGAACGCCAAAGATCACTGGCACTTCGGTCTGGAGGCCAACTTGAGCGATGCCTTTTGTAGCTTCATTGGCGACCATGTCGAAGTGAGGTGTCGCGCCGCGGATCACTGCGCCAAGGCAGATAACGGCATCATATTTCTTGCTTGCAGCCATCTTTTTTGCTACGAGCGGGATCTCGAAAGCGCCCGGGACCCAAGCGATATCGATGTTTTTCTCTTCACCGCCGTGACGTTTGAAAGCGTCGATGGCGCCACCCAACAGCTTGTTGGTGATGATTTCGTTGAAACGGCCGGCCACGATAGCGATTTTCTGGCCTTCTGCCAATAATTTTCCTTCTAAAATGTTCATGTTTATTTAATTTAAAGATTTAAAATTCAAAATTTAAAAAGCTTGACGCAAGGCCTGCTATTTTTTGCATAGTTTTCCGTCATTATTGTTATTTGGCAACTCCTTTACGTGGAGCATATGCCCCATTTTCTTGTATTTTGTGTAAAGATAAAATGCATCTTTTTCGTTGCAAGTCATCTCGATTGGCTCGCGGCCGACGATTTCGATGCCATAGCCTTCCAAACCGCTGATTTTCATAGGGTTGTTTGTCATCACGATGATTTTTCGTGCGCCTAAATCTGCCAAAATCTCAGCTCCGGTACCGTAGTCGCGGAGGTCGGCGGCAAAACCGAGTGCGAGGTTAGCTTCAACGGTGTCCATGCCTTTATCCTGCAAGGTGTAGGCTTTCAGCTTATTGATCAAGCCGATGCCACGGCCTTCCTGACGGAGATAAAGCAACACGCCCCTGCCCTTTTTCTCGATACGGCGCATGGCTTCCTGCAGCTGTTCGCCACAGTCGCAACGCATCGAACCAAAGGCATCGCCCGTCAAACACTCTGAGTGTACACGGCATAAAACTGGCTCTGGAGTGGTGAGATCGCCTTTCACAAGTGCCACATGATGCTCACCTGAGATCTTGTCGACATAGCCGATAGCTCTGAAAGTGCCATATTTTGTTGGCAGTTCCGCCTCTGTCACGCGTTCGACCAAGACTTCGGTCTTACGGCGATATTTTATCAACTCAGCTATCGAAGTGATTTTCAGGTTGTTAGCTTTTGCAAACTGCACGAGTTCCGTCGTGCGCATCATGGTGCCGTCTTCACGCATAATCTCGCAGCACAGACCGCATTCCTTGAGTCCGGCGAGACGCATCAGATCGACGGTAGCCTCAGTGTGGCCGCCACGTTTCAGCACTCCACCCTGTCGGGCCTCGAGCGGAAACATATGTCCCGGACGACGGAAATCTTCGGCGCGGATGCCGTCTTCGACCACCTTGCGGGCAGTTATTGAGCGTTCAACAGCCGAGATGCCAGTTGTTGTGTCGCGATAGTCAATTGAAACAGTGAATGCAGTGCAGTGGTTGTCGGTATTTTCGAGCACCATCTGATTGAGTCTCAATCGTTTGCATATCTCTGCGCTCATCGGCATGCAGATCAGTCCTTTGCCGTATGAGGCCATAAAATTCACGTTCTCGACGCTCGCGAACTCAGCAGCACAAATCAAATCGCCCTCGTTTTCGCGGTCAGGGTCATCGACCACGATTATCATCTTGCCGGCGCGAAGGTCGTCTAAAGCTTCCTCAATAGTGTTAAAATCTTTATTCATTATTAAAAATTATTGTCTTTCAATAAGTTAAGTAGTTTTTCATCGTGTTGGGCAGTGATGTTGCCAACAAATTTTTCGATATATTTTCCAACGATATCATTTTCCAAATTCACAGTCTCGCCTATCTTTTTCTTTGTGAGAGTCGTCGCATCCTGAGTGTGCTCGATAATCGAAACGCCGAAGTCGAAACTCGTTACCTCGGTGACTGTCAACGAGATACCGTCGATGGTGATTGAGCCTTTTTCGACTATATAACGCAAAATCTCAGGTCGCGTCTCGATTTTCATGCGGATAGCCTTGTCGTCACGAGTCATCTTTGAGATGACGCCAGTGCCGTCGATATGTCCGGATACGATATGTCCGCCGAAGCGACCGTTGGCGGGCATGGCACGTTCGCAATTCACTAAATCGTTGATTCTCAGGTCTTTAAAGTTGGTACGATTCATCGTTTCAGGCATCACGTCGGCGGTGTAAGAGCTGTCGTCGAAGGTCGTCACTGTGAGGCAGACGCCGTTGGTGCAGATGCTGTCGCCGACATGGATGTCGTCAAGAATCTTATGCACTTCGATGGTCAGCTTGATGCTGTTGGCATGCCGGACTATCGCCTTCACTTTTCCGATTTCTTCAATTATTCCCGTGAACATATCTTTCCTTTTATTAAAATATCTCCGTTAACATTTTGAATATCAATATTTTGCAGTTGAATTGCATCACTCATTTTTTCAATTCCCTTACCTGAAACCGCAGTCTGGGCGGCGGCACCACCGATGATTTTCGGAGCGATGAAGGCCCAAACTTCATCGACGCAGCCAGCTTCGAGGAATGCGGCGTTCAGGGTGCCGCCGCCCTCAAGAAGGAGCGAATCGATGCCCATTGCGCCTAATTTGGTCATTAAATCGTTAATGGCGACGTGGTTGTTATTTTCTGAACATTGAAGGATCTCCACACCCGTCATTTCGAGCGACCGCAGGGAGTCGAGAAATCCTCCATCAACGAAATCATATTGTTTATGGTCATTATTTAATGATTCTACTAAAAAGGATTTCTCCACTGCGCTCCGTTTCTCTTCGATTCGGTCGAAATGACGACATGCAACGATCGTTCTGTATTCCTTTGCCGTCTTAACCAATTTAGAATCAATTAGAATGCGCAAATTTGAATCGACGACGATGCGTGCTGGCTGATGGTGGTCTCCATCTAATCTGACATTCAGCATTGGGTCGTCGGCGAGGACGGTGCCGATGCCAACGATGACGCCGGCCATCTCGCTGCGCAACTGATGAACCATCTTGCGCGACTCCTCATTTGTCACCCACTTCGAATCGCCAGTAAATGCTGCTATTTTCCCGTCGAGGGTCATGGCAGTCTTCATGATGACGTATGGCCGTTTGGTGGTGATGTATTTCAGGAAAACCTTATTCAATTCGCGAATCTCATCTTCGCAAAGCCCTACTTCAACCTCGATGCCGGCATCTTGCAACATTTTGACACCTTTTCCTGCTACCAAAGGATTCGGATCAAGGATGCCGACGTAGACTTTTTTGATACCTTTTTCAATGATGATATCGGTGCAAGGAGGCGTCTTGCCGTAGTGGCAGCAAGGTTCAAGTGTTACATAAAGTGAAGCGCCTTTAATTTCTGATTGACAGCGCGTTAAAGCGTTGCGTTCGGCATGAAATTCACCATATTTCTCATGGTATCCTTCGGCGATGATCTCACCGTCATTGACCACCACGCAGCCCACCAAAGGATTAGGATGTACGTATCCTCCGCCCTTCTTGGCAAGCTCGATGGCGCGCCGCATTAACTCGATGTCTTTTTCACTATATGACATAAAAAAAGCCCCAATAAAACATCAGGGCTTTTAAAACTAATAAACTATTCAATAAAACTTCTCTCATCCGGACTTTAACCGTCGGTTTCGGAATTTCACCGAATCAGTTCCCCTAAGGGAAGTCGCGGACTGTAACCGCCGGTAAGGACTTACACCTTGCCCTGAAGTTTTGCGCTGCAAATATACACAATATTTTAATACCGTGCTATATTTTATTGCATTTTTTTAACAAAATGAAGTCGAGGGTGACCATCGCGGCCATCGCCTCAACGATTGGAAGCACTCGCGGAACCACGCAAACATCGTGTCTTCCATGTATTTCCAAAGTCACCGCATTGCCATGGATATCAACGGTTTGCTGCGGTTGCATTATCGACGGAATCGGCTTGAAAGCGACTCTGAAAACGATATCTTCGCCATTTGTTATGCCGCCTTGAACGCCGCCCGAGTGATTTGTCTTGGTGCGGATACGTTCACCGTCGAAGAAAAACTCATCATTATATTCACTGCCCCGCATACGGGCGGCGTTGAATCCCTCGCCTATCTCAAAGCCCTTGGCAGCGTTGATAGTCATCATCGCGTATGCCAATATCGCATGAAATTTCATAAATGCGGGCTCTCCGAGGCCCACAGGGGCGTTTTTGATGGTTCCTTGGATAACTGCACCCACCGTGTCCTTTTCTCTCGCCTCGCCCATTTCTACGACTTCAGAAAGCACTTCTATGCCTTGCGATACGAGAATCTGCTTGGCGACAGCGCCTGCTACCACGCAAGGCAACAGCGTCCTAGCCGAGCCACGGCCTCCGCCGGCGTAGTCACGTATTCCATATTTCTCCTGATAGGTAAAATCGGCATGCGACGGACGAAAGACATCCTTAAGGTTCTCATAATCAGACGTTTTCGCGTCTTTGTTGCGAATCAAGAATGCTATCGGAGCACCTGTTGTCTTGCCTTCGAACAAGCCCGAGAGATATTCCACCTCATCGGGTTCTTTTCTGGCCGACATATTGGCATCCTGACCTGGTTTTCTACGGGATAACTCCTTTTCAATCAACGACTTATCCAATAAAATACCAGAGGGACAGCCGTCGATGACTCCGCCGATAGCTGCCCCGTGTGACTCACCAAAAGTGGTCAAGCAAAATGCCGTTCCAAAAGTATTGGAATTCAATTATTGTTCGTTTAAAATCTTAATCTTAGCCTCGAGGACCTTCACGTCGTTCTTCAGCTTGGCGATCTTCTTCTCGTATTCAGCCTTGAGAAGCTCCGACTGCTTGCTGTTGGCGAAGAATCCGATGTTGTTTTCGAGAGTGATGATCTCGTCGCGCAGCTTCTGGATCTTGCCCTGCAGGTTCATGCGCTCTCTGCGTACCTTGTCGCGTGAATCCGGGTCTTCCTTCAGACCTGAGATCATGGTGCGGTACTCGCTGGCTGTCAATTCGTTATCGTTGGCACGCATCTTGTCGAACATGCCGTCGATGAGACCACGATATTCGTTCTGGATGCTGTCTTTGACCTTCATCGGGACATGACCGATGGCCATCCATTCTCTCTGGAATGCGCGGATAGCCTCCATATTCTCGTTGCGGTCCTTCTTCATCTCGTAGGCCTTGATGCGCTCGATGAGCTCCTGTTTTGCCTTGAGGTTGGCATCCTCTTCGCCTTTAATTCCTGAGAAATGCGACGATTTGTTGCCGAAGAAGGCATCGCAGGCGCTGCGGAAACGCTTCCAAATCTTGTCGCTGTGGCGCTTCGGGACCGGACCTATGGTCTTCCACTCTTCCTGGAGCTTTTTGATGCGATCCGTGGTCTTCTTCCACTCGGTCGAATCGACGAGATTCTCAACTTCTACGCAGATTTGCAGCTTCTTGTTGTAGTTTTCCATCTGCTGCACCTTGAGCTTGTTGAAGAACTCTTTCTTAGCGTCGAAGAAAGTGTTCATGGCGCCTTTGAAGCGATTCCATATCTCTTCGCTCTGTTTCTTGGCGACCGGGCCGATGCCCTTCCACACCTTGAACAGCTCGTTGACGTCGTTCGACTTCTTCTGATATGCGTTGATGCTGTTAACAGGCTCATTAACAATCTCTTCCATCTTCACGCAGATGGCTTCCTTAGCCTCGTAGTTGGCTTTCTGCTCATCCTCGAGCTTGGCGTAATGCTCGCGACGAATCTGATTGACCTTGTCGGTAGTGTTCTTGAAACGCTCCCAGATTTCGTCTTTCTTCTCCTGCGGCACTGGACCTATCTCCTTCCATTCGTCGTGATATTTCTGGAGGAGTTTGAACGCTTTTGTCAGTGATTTCTCGAGAAGCAATTGTTCGGCTTTCTCGCAGAGCTCAATCTTAGCTTCGAGGTTCTTCTTGAGGTCGAGGTCACGTAACTCTCTGTTAATCTTGACTTTATCGTAGAATTTCTCGACAAGGAAATGATATGTGTTCCAGATGTTCGACACCTCGTTGGCCGGCACCTGACCGATGGCTTTCCATCTCTCCTGCAGGTCGCGGAAGTCGTCGTAAGTCTTCTTCAGCGTCTCCTCAGAGAAAATCAAAGTCTTGAGTTCCTCAATAATTCCAAGCTTTTTCTGGAGGTTGTCGTTCTTCTGGCGCTCGAGTTCCTCTTTGTATTTGTCCTTATTCACCTTGTAGATGTCGAAGGCAGCTTTGAAACGCACCTCGAGCGGGTCGTCCTTATGCTCGTAGCTGTCTTTGTCGCCACCGTCGAGGATAAACTGTTCCATCTCACGGTCACGGTCTTCCTTATTGAGTCTCAAGAAGTTAGACTTGATAGCGACGACTTTGTCCTTAATCTTGGCGATGTCCTGATCCTGGACTGTCTCCTCAAGGAGTTCAACGAGTTGGAGCTTGTTCAAGCCCGAGAAATCGAATTCCGACTCCTCTTCTTCCTCGTTTTCATTGTCGTTGTTCAAATCGAGTTCGGCCTCCTGCGGAATCTCCTCATTCTGAGGGACGATTTCTTCCTTTTTCTCCTCTTTCTTCGTGGCTTTCTTCACAGTTGTCTTTTCTGCTTTCTTCTCCACTTTTTCGACCTTTTTCTCGGCTTTAGGAGCTTTAGGAAGCTTCACTTCTTCTTCATTCACATCAATTTTCACATTGATTTTGACTGCACCCGGCAAAATTGTCGGTTGATTGAGTTTCTCAATTGTCTTGAGTTCGGTAGCGTTCATCTTTAGATAAATGTTTGATAATCAATAATTTAATTAAGTCGTTATCAGAATTTCGCTTTCGCAAAACTCGATATTAGAGTACTAAATAGGCTGCAAAGATAATAAATTTCTCAAGAAAATACATTATTTCAAAAAAATTTTGTAAGTTTGTAAGCTAAAATTTCTGTTATGCTAACTTTGGAAGAGATCAAGAAAACGATTGCGGAACTCATTGAAAATCTGGGAGAAAAGGTTTTGGAGATTACGGCGATGCCCAGCTCGGGTTCGTCGAGGCTTTATTTTCGGGTGAAGACCGACAAGCGATATCTCATTGGAGCTTATAATATCAACATCGAGGAAAACGACGCTTTCTTCAGTTTTTCAAAGCATTTTCACGAATGCGGACTCCCCGTTCCAGAGATTTTGGCCATCTCTTCGGGCAAGGATGTTTATGTGCAGACCGACTTGGGCGATGACACGCTTTTCAAGCATGTGGAAAAATGTCTGGAAGAAGGCAAATATGATGATGAGACAATAGGTTTGTATAAAAAATCGCTCGATAAACTCATTGATTTTCAGACTATTGGACATAAAGGACTGGATTATTCGAAGGCGTTCCCCACTCCTGCTTTCGATGAGATGTCGATAATGGAAGACTTGAATTATTTCAAATACTGTTTTTTGAAGGAGCAGGAAGAGATTTCGTTCAATGAGACGCGCTTAGACGGTGATTTTCAACGACTTGCGAAATATATCTTGGAAGCTCCATCAGATTTCTTCATGTACAGGGACTTCCAGTCGAGGAATATCATGATTTGCAATGGTGAACCTTATTTCATTGATTATCAAGGAGGTAGAAAAGGTCCGTTGCAATATGACGTGGTGTCGTTGCTGTATCAGGTGAAAGCTAGATTGCCTGAAAATCTACGCAAAGATCTAATCAACTACTATAAGCAGCAACTATCAGTGAAAGGTTGTCATTCCGAGCGAAGCGAGGAAACCCCTACTGCTAAAGAGTCGCTAACCAATGAATTCGATAGATATTTCCCAGCTTTTGTGTTGCTGAGGTTGTTGCAGGTGCTTGGGGCTTATGGGTTTAGAGGATTGATACAGAAGAAGTTACACTTTATGCAAAGCATCCCATATGCCATCAGGGAGTTGATGAAGGTGAACGAAAAATGGGAGTTGCCGTTTGAGTTGCCCGAGCTGCAAGGTGTATTACAACAGCTATCAATTGTATTACAAAAGTACGAAAGCATTGAACCAGAGGTACTTACGATAACGGTCAACAGTTTTTCGTATAAAAACGGCGGCGTGCCTTACGACAAGAGCGGCAACGGTGGAGGTTTTGTGTTTGACTGTAGGGCCTTGCCTAACCCAGGGCGTTATGTCGAGTTTAAGAAGATGAACGGCGAGGATGCCGAGGTGAAGGACTTTTTGAACGACAAGCCCGACACGCATTACTTCTTGCAAAACGTACAACTACTTGTGTATCAATCGATTGACAATTATCTCGAGCGCGGATTCAAGAACCTGCAGATCAACTTCGGATGTACGGGCGGACAGCATCGTTCGGTGTATTTCGCTCAGACCATTGGCGAACTGATTCACGAGAACTACCCGATGGTGAGGGTTGAAATCAACCATCTGGCACAACATATCTCACACGTTTATGAAGCAGAATAGAAGAACGGCATTTATCCTTGCGGCTGGTCTGGGCACCCGATTGAAAGAGCTGACAGCTAACACTCCAAAGGCCTTAGTATCAATCAATAATGTGCCTTTACTTAAAGTGTTACTTGAAGAATTGACAAAGCAAGGATTTAATCATATAGTAATAAACATTCATCATTTTGGGGAGCAAATAGTTAACTTTCTGTCAGAAGGGGGTTCCTCCCATTCGCTTCGCTCTGGTCGGAATGACAGCGGCGTTGTGATTGAGATCTCGGATGAACGGCCGTTGTTGATGGATACCGGCGGTGCCATATTGCAAGCCCTGCCCTACTATGCACAGAGCGATGCAGTACTCGTGCATAACGTCGACGTGCTGACAAACGTTGATCTTAAAGGCTTTTACGACGATTTTCTGGACAGCGACGATGCCGCATGGCTGTTGACTCAGGAACGTAACAGCAAACGCAAGCTGGTGTTCGACGACACCGACAATTTCCTTGGAAGATTTAATACAGAGACAAACGAATACGACGGAGACGGAGCGCTTTCGGATAACTGTAAATTATTGTCGTTCAGCGGAATACATCTTTTCAGACCACAATATTTTAAAGATTTCAAAGTAGAGCCCTGCTACGTATTCAAATTATACAAACAAATAGCTGAGAATCATAGAGTTACATCGAAATTGATACATCCCGACTATTGGTTCGACTTAGGCACACAGGAACAACTGAAAAACGCGGAATTATGGCTTTCATCAAGAAGATAAGTGATTATATCACAGAGCATTACGATTTGACGAAGGAGAACATCACCATTGTTTTCCCAAACAAACGCGCCGCTTTGCAGCTGAGAAACGAGTTGGCGAAGACCCTAACTACCAATTTCTGGGTGCCTCAGATACTCTCGATTCAGCAGGCTATGGAAGAATGGAGTGGCCTACAACTCATTGATAATATTGAAGTTATCTTTGAAATAATCAAAGAAAATCCCGACTTTTTCGGTTATGCGGCGCAGATGGCCAAGGACTTCGACGAGATAGACCAGTATAACGTTGACGCCGCCAAGCTTTTCGCGCATTTGAAGGATGAAAAAGAGATAGAAGAATGGAATCTTGACGGAAAGAACGTCGCATCGAATTATGTGAAGTTTTTCGAGTCGCTTATCACCCATTACAATAACCTGCGCAACACTTTGCAGAAAAAAGGTCAGGGTTATTATGGCATGATTACCAGGACGATAGCCTCGTTTGACGATGCTACATTGCAAAAATGCACCCAGGGCCGCAAGATTATCTTTGCCGGTTTCAATGCCTTGACGAAGACCGAAGAGGACATCATGGTGCGAATGGTCAGGAATGGTAACGCAGTGATATTGTGGGACTTAGACAGTTATTATTTTGAAGATGAGAAACAGGAAGCCGGATATTTTGCACGAGAATTTTTCAAAAAATATCCGAGTATCGAGAAAAACTTTGTAGGCGACAACTTCAAAAAGCAAGAGAAAAACATCAATATCATCAGTGTGTCGGGCAATGCGGTGCAGACTAATGCGTTGCAACTCGCGCTTTCGAAGGATAATGAGAATAAGAAAGGAGTGATAGTTTTGGCGGATGAGACGCTGCTGGTGCCTGTTTTGAATTCGATTCCTGAGAAATACGGCAGCATCCAGGTGACGATGGGCTATCCGTTTAGCAAAACCATTGTGTATCATTTTATTGAGCAGCTTTTCAAATACCAGCAAACACTGTCGAGAGATGAAAACAAGCTTTACCTATGGACGTTTATACGTTTGTGCGGCTGCGAGTTTATTAAGTTGATATTCAAAGAGTCGGCTTATAACAAGTTGAATGCGAAGCTGATGAAAATGGCTAAAGATTCGAGTTATTATTTCAAAAAATCGGATCTCAAAGACTTTGCTGATGAAACGCAACTTGTTGAATTTCTTGAACTTACAATTAAAAAATGGGATAATGCCAACAATTGTGTCGAGTCGTTGAAGGCGTTGTTGAAGGTGGCGGCCAACATGCTTGACGAGAATGATAATTTCGTGAAAAATCAGATAAGCGTAGCAGGAAGGATTGCCAACAGGCTTGAATTGCTGTTAAAAAAATACGATAACGGCGTGAGTGTCAATAATTTGCAGTCGCTTTACACACAGGTGGCAGCTCAGATGACGATTAACTATCAGAAAGAAGCCATTGAGGGACTGCAGATTATGGGATTGCTTGAGACGCGTAACCTTGATTTCGATGTGATTCATTTTTTGAGCGTCAACGAGGGCATTTTACCAAAGAATAAAAGCAATAACAGCTTGATACCGTTTAACTTACGCAAAGAGTATCACTTGCCGACATACACCTATCAGCAGAATGTCTACGCCTATCACTTCTATCGTTTGCTGCAGAATGCCAAGGAAATCAACCTTTATTATAACAATCTGGCTGACGAGTCGGGAATGGGCGAGCCGAGTCGATTCATAAGTCAGTTGGAGTATGAATATCCGCAGTATAACGATAAGGTAAAACTTGAGCATTGGCAGTATAAGTCGCCATCAATCAATAAGTATCAGGATAAGATAGAGATAAAAAAGACTGATGAGATACTCGATAAAATCACCAGCCTCTCTCCTTCTTCGATTAACATCTATAATAAGTGTCCGCTGAGATTTTATTGGACAAAAGTTGAGCATATCGAGGACAATGCGCCAGAGGAAGATATAAAGGACAACGTCATCGGAAGCATTATTCACAAAACACTCGAACTGTTTTATAACGAATTCAAGAAAAACGAGGTGATTTCGTTGGAGCTATTCGATCAGATGTACAAGAAGCATTTCGATAAATGTTACCGCAAAGCCCTGGAAATCAATGGTTTTGTCAATGGCTTGCCGGAGACAGGATTCAACAGTCTATGTGCCACCACAATCGAGAGTCTGCAAAAGAAATTTATTGAATCGGAGAGAGAATTTCTAAAGCAAGGCAATCAGCTTTCGATTATCAATACCGAAATAGATCTTGGGCAAGAAATTGATTATCAAGGACATAAGGTTAGATTACATGGGTTTGCCGACCGTATCGACAAGGTGAACGACGACATCCGTGTCATCGACTATAAAACCGGTAAAGTTGATTCGTACGATGTATCAATTGGGAAGAGTGTGACTGCCATTACGGACATGAGCGAGAAGGCCTTACAGCTTTTGATGTACAAATATTTGTATCTCCAGAATAACAAGGGCATAGATGCCGACAAAATTAAACCTGCAATCATATCTTTAAAGTCTTTAAAGAAAACCAAAGGCGGCACTTTCGATTTGAACATTGCCCCAGAGCATGAGTTAAACAAATCGTTTGAAGACGTCTGCACCAGGTATTTCGAGGATTTACTGGCCGAGATATTCAACAAAGACATACCATTTGTTCAATGTGAAAAGACCGATGATTGCAAGTATTGTGATTTCAAGAGCATTTGCAAGAGATTTCCTAAGGATTATAGTTGAAAATGAGGTCGATATACACTGGCAGATGGTCGCTGTAACCCCCGAAATATTTAGGACCGACGTAGGTTCGGAACAGTTTCACCCCACCGAATGACTCATCTTTTTCGAAGAGAAAGTCGCCATGAAATATGGTGGCGCTGTTGGATTTGTAAATCAGTCCTAACTTACTGTCAATCAATGACTTACTGACAATAATCTGGTCGAAGATTTGCCAAGAGTACTCATGTTTGAGAGTCCCTTCGAAGCCAAGTTTGTCCCCATTTTTGAAGAGGTTTACGACGGCATCATCTTTGCAAAGGATTTCTTTGATGCTTGGGTCTTCGGGGGTGTCGTTGAAGTCTCCCATTATGATGATTTTAGGGATGGTTTGAGTCAAGGCGGCGAGCGAGTCGACCTTGTGTCTCAAGGTGTTAGCTGCGAGAGCACGTAGTTTTATGGTCTCTCGCTCGCCGCCGTAGCGTGACGGCCAGTGGTTGACGAACACATGAAGAGTGTCGCCTCGCCTGTCGTAGAGCTTTATATATAGGATATCGCGCGTGCGATAGTCTTTGTTTTTCGGATTTTTTACCTTAATCGGCTCAGTATAAACGAGTTGCAGCTTGTCGATGCAGTAAGCAAGCGCCACATCGATGCCACGTTTGTCGTCGCCTTCGTAATGAACCAGACGGTATTTGTGTTTTTTTAGCGGCGTTTGGTTGAACAGGGCGTTGAGCACATATTGGTTCTCGATCTCAGCGATTCCAAGCACTGCCAGCGGTTCGTTCTCAGAGATGGCGAGGATTGCCTTAAACATATTGTTGCGCTTTCGGTAGAAACGCTGTTTTGTCCAATGTTGGCCACCGTTTTCGGTAAATTCGTTATACACTCGCGTGGAGTCGACGAAGGGATCGAAGAAATTTTCGAAATTCCAGAAGGCGACACGGAGGTCTTCTCTTTTCTGCGCGATGGCATCAAAAGAGGTAACTATTTGAGTTTCAATGAATAACAAAAATAGCACGAGGACTTTTAAAAGCGATAAAGGTCTCATATACGTTAGTTTTTAATTGTTTTTGAAAGTACAAAGATACAAAAAATTTTGAAATGACGAAAAAATTTTATATTTTTGCACTCGTCATTTCAACTATAGCGCATCGGTATGGAGGATTTCTCGACTACGCTCGAAATGACGTACTTTAATACTAATGTTATGAAAAAGTTTATTATTCTACTTTCCTTTTTGTTTCCGTTGATCGGATTTTCGCAGGTTGACATCAAGATAAGCATTGATAATCAACAGGATAACACATTTTACTTTTGTAAATACCGCGGTGCGAAAGCCATTGTGCTTGACACTTTGACTGCCAAAAACGGCGTTATAAGGTTAAAGCAGAAGAACAAGTTACCGGAAGGGATTTATCTCTTGACGTCGAGCCAGAATTTCCCTCTGATGGAGGTTTTGGTGGCGAAAAAGCAGAAATTCTCAGTAAAAATCAGTGATTTGGAGGATTTGAATTCCGTGAAGGTGAAAGGTTGTGCGAAGGAAACCAAGATTTATTACAAATTGATGGCAAAAATCAGGGAAACCGAAGCAAATATTAAGGTGTTGGAGAGCGAGGAAGGCTATCATCCCGAGAATTGGAAGAAAGCCGACTCGTTGCGCAAAGACCTTGCGAGTTACGAGGAATCGCTGAAGATCAAGAAAAAAGGCGCGTTTATCAATACTGTCATTAACTCGGTGAAGAGCCACGAGTTGCATGATTATTGGGAGGATTTCCCGTTTGACGATGCCCGAGTGTTGACTTATCCGATGATAGACAATAAGTTAGACACATATTTCGAGAGTTTAGGTCCGGATGCCATCAAGATTAACACCGAGATTGACAAACTCATAGCAAAGACGGGCAGTTGCACTGAGGTGCGCGATTATTTGCTTTGGTATTTCTATAGAATGTATTATGCGCCGAAATATATGAATCTCGACGATGTTTACATCCATCTCGTCAACGATTATTTCATGAAAGTGAAGATGGAGGGCATTTCGGAGAGCATGCTTGAGGCTATGGCGGAGAGGGCTAAAAACCTCGAAAACCTCAAGATTGGCGCACAGTTCCCAAAGTTAGGCAGCCTCTACTCCATCGATGCGAGTTACGTTGTGGTGGTGTTTTTCGACAAGACCTGTGAGAAATGCGCTCAGGAAGGCCGTATTTTGGAGGAGACAAAGAAAAACCATCCTGAGATGGAGATTTTCCCGGTGGAGATTAACTCGGGCATGGCCGACAACATACTGTCGAAGTTCGACGTGCAGAACACTCCGATGATCTATGTCCTTGACGGTAAGAAGGTTATCATAGCAAAACGCGTCAAGGCCGAACAGGTTGAACTCGTTATAACAATGGATTAAGATGAGCAGAAACGACACAATTTGCGCTATTTCGACGGCCTCCGGTACTGGAGCCATCGCTGTCGTCAGGGTATCGGGAGCCGAGAGCTTCAAGACGACGTTATTTATCTTCAGAAAGAATGGTAAGTCGTTGGATGCCAATGATATAGAACCGAATAAAGCTTATTACGGCGAGATTTTTGACCCTGTCCCCGACGACAAACCACTCATCGACGACGTGCTGGTGACGTTTTTCAAGTCGCCTCACTCCTACACCGGTGAGGACTCGGTCGAGATCAGCTGTCACGGCTCGCAGTTTGTGCAGCAGAAGATTTTGGAGTTGCTTGTGGTGCGAGGCTGCAGGCTGGCTGAGCCGGGCGAGTTCTCGAAACGAGCATTTATCAACGGGAAGCTCGATTTGGCGCAGGCTGAGGCGGTGGCCGACCTTATAGCTTCGCAGAATGAAGCCGAGCACCACATTGCGGTGAATCAGTTGAAAGGCGGTTTTTCGAACGAGCTGCGCGAGTTGAGGTCACAATTAGTCGACTTAACATCGCTTTTGGAGCTTGAGCTCGACTTTTCGGAGGAAGACGTGGAGTTTGCCGACAGGACAAAGCTCTATGACATTCTTAATAAAGCGTTTAAGCATATCGGAAAGCTAACCGATTCATTCAGAATGGGTAATGCGATAAAGAACGGCATTCCGGTGGCCATCGTCGGCGAGACAAACACCGGCAAGAGCACGTTGCTGAACGCCATCTTGGGTGAAGACAGAGCCATTGTGAGCGATATCGAAGGCACTACGCGCGACACCATCGAGGAGACATTCAGCATCGACGGGCTGCTGTACCGTTTCATCGATACCGCAGGTATTCGCGAGACATCGGAAACCATTGAAAAGATTGGCATTGAGCGCACTTTCAAGAAGATTTCGGAGGCCGACATCGTGATTGGGCTGCTCGACGGCACAAAGAAGGTGAAGGAGATCGTGAAGGCGGCTAAAGACATAGTAAATCGCGTTAACGTGTTGAAACAGAAGCTGATATTGATGATCAACAAGAGCGATCTTATGGATGTGGGCACGATGTTCACGTTGAACGACGACTTCGAGCAAAGTGTGAAGTCGACATTTGAGAAAAACATTGAAAAGAACGGCGGTTACATGACCGACGAGTATTGTTACAGCATCACTGGCATGGATTTGTACAACATCCGCAGCTTGACAACATTCTCGTATATGTCGGCGAAAAACCCTGAAGATGTTGAGAGTTTGAAGAATAAGATAAGACGCGACACCGATGCTCCAAAAATCGACGGAAACACCGTTTTAGTCACGAATATCAGGCATTTCGAGGCATTGACTCATGCCAAGGAGAGTCTCGAGCAGGTGAAAAAAGGCTTGGACGACAAGCTCTCGGCCGATTTGCTTGCGCAGGATTTAAGGCAGGCTTTGTATCACATCGGGAGCATCACCGGTGAAGTCACGACCGGCGAAGTGCTAAGTTCCATATTCTCAAGATTTTGCATCGGAAAATAATATTTTGTTTTATCAAAAAAATTGTGTAATTTTGCGGCGAAATTGAATTTTAAGCAGTTATAACCGCAAAATGGCATACGATCGTCTTTATTTATTGATGTTTTCGGTAAACCTGACCTACGTCGTGGTGGCTCTCTACGGCTGGGCTTTGAAGGTTTTTTATGTGCCTGCGGCGTATAAAGAGGTGTTCGGACAGCTCTACCCTGCCCGTTATTCGCTCGCGAATCTGTTTATGATGCAGGTCGTCGAGTTGCCATTCATTTTCTTTATGGGAAGGCCCGAAGTGCTGTTTTTGGTGAACGCCTCCGCCCTGCTGTTCATCACTTCGTATCTGATAGTTCTCATCAAAGGTTATTTCTTCCTCGACTTCTATACGGCTCCGCGTCTGATGCAGCTGCAGCATCCGGTGATTCTTTGCTGGATAACGCTGATGCTGCCGGTTTTGGGCGTTGTCGAGTTTACGCCGATGTACAAGACCATCATGACGATAGTGGTTTTGGTTATCGCATCGGGATATATTTATCAGCTCAACAAATTAAGATTGAAGCTGGTGAAGGAGATTCATGAGATTGACGAGGACGAGTTCTCGAGTGCCGCCGACTTCCCGGTCAAGTATGCGAAAAGCATCAAATGGCTGCCTTTCAACGTCTGTCTCATCCTTATCTTTACATTCCTTTGTAACTGTTATTGGGCGAAGATGGTGCGCGACCTTATCTTTATAGGAATAAACGTGTGGTTTGCCATCGTTTCGTTGAATCCGCATCGTAACACGAAGAAACTGCCTAAGGAGATTAAGAAAAAAGAGACCAGTGATGAGTCTTCGGCTCATGCTAAGCACCGTTTGACTGATAAATACTGTCAGGAAACCGAGAAAAAGCTTGTTGAGACTATTCGTAAGAAAAAATTATATCTCGAGGAGCATTTTACGATGAACGACCTCACCGACATCATGCTTATCAACAAGAATTATCTCAGTGAAGTCATCGCGAGGAGCGAATATAAGTCGTTTTACAAGCTCATCAACACCCTGCGTATCGAGCATGCGTGCCAGCTTTTAAAGGAAGATCCGACGATTAAGCTTGAGCAGGTGGCGCTTGAATCGGGCTTCTTATCGGGCAGTGCCTTCTCGCAGGTGTTCAAGCGTTTGAAAGATGTTTCGCCCAAGGAATACATCGGAAAAATACACGCAGAATAAAATTTTACACGTAAAATAAAATTTTTTACACGCAGAATAAAATGAATTACACGCAGAATAAAACGTGTAATTTTTTTTTGTTATATTTTTGCATCGTGAAAATCAAAGCAAGAGTATGCGATAACACGGCGCAGAATTGAATAGTTTATTAGTTTTTTGTTAATCGTTGGGGACGTCTCGTGTGACGTCCCTTTTTCGTTGTCTATTTTTGATGTCAGCATTCCGCTGTGGCGTTGTCGAGGCGTTTCATCATCGAGAACATGAAGATGGCTGAGACGACACAGAGGATGATCAGTACGCCCCAGATCATCACGAGTGACAGTCCTGTGTTCCATATCGAGCTGATGACAGATGTGAGGTAGTTGCCTATTGCCGTGGCGCCGAACCAGAGTCCCATCATGAGTCCTTTGAGTTTTGGAGGAGCCACTTTGCTGACGAATGATATTCCCATCGGGCTGAGCAGCAGTTCGCCGAAGGTGAGCACCAGATAGGTGGATATCAGCCAGTTTGGTGACACCAGGACGTGGCTCACGCCTCCAGTTGTGGCGAGTTCCTTTGGTGAAGGCAGTCCGATTGATGCGGCTGCCATGACGCAGTAGCCGAGGGCGGCCACGAGCATTCCGAGGGCGATTTTACGGGGTGCCGACGGTTCCTTGCCTTTCTTGGCGAGGGCTCCGAAGATAGCCATTGACACTGGTGTGAGGGCTACCACGAAGAACGGGTTAAAATGCTGGAATATTTGAGGCAGGAGTACCACCAGTTTGTCGACGTGGGCCGCTTTATACCACACGCCCGCGACGCATGCTGCGAGCAGCAATGCCGACAGGCTGCGGCCGCGCGTGGTGTCGCTCTGGAAGATGCCGAACAGGGCGTAGACGCCGACGGCTATCATGGCGAGGGTGAACACGTCGAATCCGATGCGCGTCCAGCCTGTCGCCACCGCCTCGGTGTAGTCGCGGGCGAAATACGTAAGAGTGAGTCCGGCCTGCTGGAATGCCATCCAGAAGAAGATCACGACGGCGAAGACCAGACACAGAGCCACGACACGTTCCTTGGTCTGTTTTGGAGTGAGCTCGACCACCTTTTCTTCTTTTGCCGCTTTCTCGCCTTTGCGCACGTCGACGTGCTTGAACGACCTGCGGAAGCCGAAGTAGATTGCTATTGAAAGTACCAGCGA
Source organism: Bacteroidales bacterium (assembly GCA_017616675.1). Next base: position 31,898 of record JAFZXR010000025.1, on the reverse strand, counting down.
GATACACGCCACGCCGAAGCCGTAGCTGTAAGCCACTGATAATGAGTCGATATAGTTATGACAGAAGGCCGTCATGTCGCCAGCGAAGCTGCTCTGAGCCTCGGCGAGAGTCTGCAGTCGCGCCGTGCCGGCGGCTGTTATCGTGCCGTCGAGGAATTGATGAGCCAGCGACGGGATATTGGCGTCGTAGGTCAGGCCGTTTTTGCCTAAAAACAGGTTGGTGACAGCCGTCGCGGTGGTTGGAGCGAACATTGAGCCGATGTTGATAGCCATGTAGAACAGGCTGAAGCCGCCGTCGCGTTTTGCGGCGTATTTAGCGTCATCGTAAAGATTGCCGACCATCACCTGCAGGTTGCCTTTGAAGAGGCCAGTGCCTATGGCGATGCACAGCAAGGCGATTATCATCATGGTGAATGCCATGCTGCCTGTGGCGTCTTTCTGTGTAAACAGCAGCAGATAGCCCGCAAACATCACCAGGATGCCGGTGACGACGGTCTTTCCGAAGCCCCAGAACTTATCGGCGATGTAGCCGCCTATGATAGGCATGAAATAGACCGCGGCGAGGAAGATGCCGTAAAACTGTCCCGCCGTTTGCGCGGAGAGACCGAACTTAGCTTGCAGGAACAATACGAATATCGCAAGCATGGTGTAATAGCCGAAACGCTCGCCGGTGTTGGCTAAAGCGAGGGCGTAGAGACCTTTGGGATGACCTTTAAACATAGTTTAGAAGTTTAGAAGTTTATAAGTTTAGAAGTTTATAGTTAAAAGACATCTTGACGATAGAGTTCTTCGGGGGTCGTATCGCCTTTTTTGAATGGACGCAGACGGAAGGTGTACTGATATATATCGTTCTTAATCAGATACTTATCTAATGCTCCTGGGCCGCATGTGGCGGTGCCGAGAGGAGCCTGTTTGTAGTCGATGTTGACGGTCCAGAACCCGGCAGGCAAGATCTGGTTAATCCTCTCCGCCTTGGTGATGTCGGCATCGGAATAGCAGTAAATGCTGAAGTTGAGATGCTGTTTGCCGCTGATGAAGAGTCCGTTGCCGAAGGCGTTGGTGATGGCGACCCAGCGCACGTCGGTACGGTTACCGCTCTCTTGAGGCTCTTCGTGCATCTCGAAGAAGCTGCCGGCTGATCTGGAGTACACTCCCACCCTGCCCGCTGCGTTACGATCGGGATAGCTTTCGACGTCTTTACCGAAATACTTCACCTTATTATAATCGAATGGCATGACGAGCTGCGTGCCGACTTTCGGGAACGTCACCACCTTGTCGGTAGGTGTCACCTTCATGGTCACGACGACGTCAGCGGAGCCGTAGACATCGTATAACTGATTGGTTTTCAATACTAATTCGCCTTTGTTGTTAAGAAATTCGAGGTCGACGCTGACAGCAGCGTGACCGGCGTCGACACGTTTCACGTTGAACGACTTCTTACCTATGGTGAGGCTGTCGAGACCTGCCTGTTTCCACAGACGTTTGCCATTCCAGTCGACGTCGTCGTTGAGCGTAGGCGCGCGCCAGAAGTTAGGATGCATAGCGCCTTCGAGGAGCTCGTCGCCTTCGTAGACAAACGATGTCGGGACACCTTGTTTTTTGTCGATGGTGAAGCTGAAGCTCTTGTTTTTTATGGTGATGACGTTGGCGTTGTCGACGATTTCGATGTTATTGAATTTCGTGACTTTCACCGGGGCTTTCTTGGTGATATTCAGTGGGAACTGTTCGTACGCCACCTCGGCGCCGTCGCCCAGGAGTCCTTTGCCTTTCTTGATTTTGAAAGAGAAGTTGATGAAATAATCCTGGTTGGGGTTCACGGGCAGCATCGACTCTGCTTTAAACGGGTCGGGGATTGGAATCAGGACCGTCTGAGTGTCGCCGGGCTTACAGTCCAGGGCGACGGCGCCGTCGGTGAGTTTCTGTTCGTTGGAGAATATGGAATAAGTACACTCTATCTCGTTTAAGTCGGTGAAAATGAATTTGTTATGAATCTTAAATATGCCTTCGTCGATATCGACGGGTGTGACAGAGACGTTTTGATAGCATTTCTTCACCTCGGCCATATGATTATGTGGCTTACGGTCGCATGTCACCAGTCCGTTGACGCAGAAGCTGTCGTCGTTGCCGCAGTCGGGGATGTCGCCGAGGTCGCCGCCAGCAGCGTACCATTCGGTCTTCATTCTCGGATCATATTGGATTATCGACTGGTCGACAAAGTCCCAGATGCAGCCGCCTTGAAGCTGAGGATATTTCTCGAAGACGTCGATGTAGTCCTGCAATCCGCCGCAGCTGTTACCCATAGCGTGGCAATACTCGACCATGATGAACGGACGGTTTTTCTTGTCGAGTTTCTTTTCGGCGAAATCTTTCAGATAATCGATGCCAGCGTACATCAGTCCGATATAGTCGGTGTTGTCGTCGTAGAGGGCACGTTCGCAGATGACGGGGCGAGTGTCGCGTTTCTTCATCCAGTCGTAGCAATATTTTGTGCACACGCCGTTGCCGCATTCGTTACCCACCGACCACACTATGACCGACGGATGGTTTTTGTCGCGTTCGACCATATTCTTACATCTATATAAAAATGCCTCTTTCCACTCGGGTTTCTTAGCCAGGCTATTCTCCTCGTAGCCTTGCGGATGCGACTCGTTGTTAGCCTCATCGATGACGTAGATGCCATATCTGTCGCAGAGTTCGTACCAGTAGATATCATCCGGATAATGGCTTGTGCGCACCGTGTTGATGTTGTTTTCGAGCATAATCTGAATGTCTTGTTCCATAGTCTTACGGTCGACATATTGACCTGTGGTTCCGCTATGTTCGTGACGGTTGACGCCTTTCACCATGATGGCTTTGCCGTTGACTTTCAGCAAGCCGTCCTTGATCTCGACGGTACGGAAACCTATTTCAGAGCTAACTCGTTCAATCTCAGCGCCTTTCTTATCTTTAATCTTTATCGTCAAGTTGTAGAGGTTAGGCTTCTCGGCCGACCAAGGAGCGATATTCTGGATGACAGTCTTCTCGAATTTCAAAGTATATAAGCCTTTGTCTTTGAATTTCTTAAGTTCTTTTTTTCGCACTTCTTTGACAAAAACTTTTTTCAGATTATTGCCATTTTTATCGACGCCAGATATCTCGGCTTCAACGATGAGTTTGCTTGGAATGGCCTTTGCGTTGAAGTTGATATCGACATCCATGGCGAAGGTGCCGGTTTCGTATTTATTGTCGAGGCCGGCTTTCACGAAATAGTCGAAAATATTGGTTTTCGGCTTCGAGTAGACCACCACGTCGCGTGTGATGCCGCTCATACGCCAGTAGTCTTGTGCTTCGAGGTACGATCCGTCGCAGAAGCGTAGTGCTTTCACAGCGATGAATGTAGGCTGATCGGGGATGATATAAGGGGTGATATCGAACTCCGCAGGTGTCTTCGAATCCTCGGAATAGCCGACAAACTGGCCGTTTATCCAGAGATAGAAGGCCGATTTCAATGCGCCGAAGTTGATGTAGATGTTACGGTCTTGCCACGACTCAGGCGCTTCGAATTTATGGATATAATAGCCGACAGGATTGAAAACCGTTGGCGCGTAAGGCGGGTTTGACTTGAATTCGTTGGCCACGTTGACGTAGACCGGAAATCCGTATTTGTTGAGTTCCCAGTTGCCTGGCACTTCAATCATATCCCATCCGTTCCAGTCGTAGCCCAATTCGTAAAAGTTTCCGATATCGTCTTTTGGTGACTCGGCGTAATTGAATTTCCATCTTCCGTTGAGGCATATCGAGTATTTCTCGACCGGACTTGGTATCACTTTGGTGCGAGGCGGCATTTTGTTGACCTGAAACACCGACAAGTCGTTCCACCAGTCTTTAATTTCCACCTCCTGTGCTTTTGCAAAAAGCGATAACAATATGATACTCAGCAATATAGATAATCTTTTCGTCATAAGATTTATATTTTTAGATTTGAAAAATGATATTGCGAAATTAAGCATTTTTTTGAAAATAATTATAAAAGTTTTAGAAAAATTTGTTATCTTTGCAGGTTAATCATTCATTAATCATGAAAAGATTTTTGGTCATAATTCTGCTGTTATCGGTGGTTGCGGTGTTTTTCTCCTCGTGCGAGAGAAACTGTTATTGCAAGGAGTTGAGGACTGGCGAAGAGAGTATTTATTACGGCACATATTCGAAAAAAGAATGTCGTGAAGCTGAGGAATATTTGAACGAAATGTACAGTGAGCCCGAGTATGAATGCACATATAAATAATTGATTATGAAAGAGAAACTATTATTTTTCAGTATTAAGCATCCGCTATCGCTGATATTGCTGCTTGCCATTATTGTAAAGATTCTGGCGGTGATTTTCACTGATGGATGGCTAACTGATGTGGATTTCAACTATTACATGATTCCTCAATCATGGATGGAGAATCCTTGGATTGTTTATATTTCGCGATTGCTTTTAGGAGCTTTCTCGTTGTTAATCATAACAATAGCTTATAGGATTACAAAAATCATTGCCGACAAGACGACCGCGTTGGAGATTGCCACTTTCGGAGCTTTGCTTTGGGGTGTGCCATTCGTGACTGTTCATCCATTTGCAGGGGTTGTAGCGCTTCCATTTATTCTTTATGGAACATTGCTTATCATAAAGCAGCACAACTTATTGGATAGCGATGAGATAGAAAAGTTTCACCGCACCAGTTTCATCATAGCGGGATTCTGTCTCGGTCTCGGCTTCGCGGTTTATTATCACAGCCTCATTTATTATATAGGTATTCTGCTGACGCTTTTCATCTTGAAGAATTGGAAAGGCGCGCTGATGACGCTGATTGGTTATGTTGTAGCTGTCGGCATCACGCAAACGGTAGTCGATCTGGTGATTTATCATAGGCCATTCATTGCAATGAGCACGTTTTTCTGTGGTTTCGGCGATTGTTTCAGTTATGTTTTCGGTATAGAGTTAAGTATAAAAGCAGTGGGATTGTTTTTGCTGCTCGTACTTGTTCCACCTATGTCTTTGATGCTGATTTTCGGCTTTTTCAGGGTGTTTCGCAAATATATTTTGTTGGTTTTACCGACTTTGCTAACCTTGCTCTATGCCATCGCTACTTTAGATGATTTGGACATTTTACTGCTTACGGTACCGACGTATGTCATCGCAGGATATGTAGGATGGAAAGAATTCCATAAAAACTCAGCATTTTGGACCAAAAACAAATGGTTGTTGTGGACCTGCTACATTATTTTTGCGGTATTGAACATCGCCTTGATGGTTTTAACATTCGTTGCATAAGATTATGACTAAAGACGAGGCAAAAAAACGGATTGCGGAGCTAAGCGAAGTTATTGATAATCATAACTATAAGTATTATGTATTAGCACAGCCGAGCATCAGCGACTATGACTTTGACATGCTGATGAACGAGCTTATTGCGCTAGAAAAAGAGTTTCCGGAATTGGCGTTGCCGACCTCTCCCACTCAGCGTGTAGGCGGCGACATCACTAAGGAGTTTCCGCTTGTAAAGCACCGTTATCCCATGCTTTCGCTCGCAAATTCGTATAATCGCGATGAGATAATCGAGTTTATCCAACGCATAGAAAAGACCATCGAAGAACCAGTGGAGTTCGTCTGCGAGTTGAAGTTCGACGGCGTATCGATCAGTCTGACATACGAAAAAGGCGTTTTGGTGCGTGCAGTCACGCGAGGCGACGGGACTCAGGGTGATGAGGTGACGGCTAACATCAGGACCATACATTCGATACCGCTCAAGCTGAGAGGCAATTATCCTGATTTTTTGGAGATGCGCGGAGAGGTGATAATGCCGCATGACAGTTTCGACAAGGTCAACGCCGAGCGTGACGACCTTGGCTTGCCGCTGTTCGCAAACCCGAGAAATGCCACTGCAGGCACAATAAAACTACAGGATTCCAAAGAAGCGGCTCGACGTCGGCTCGACAACTACTGCTACTACATGATGATGGATAACCTGCCGTATACCACTCATTATCAGAGTCTTATGGCAGCCAAGGAATGGGGATTCAACATCTCGCCTTACATCAAAGTGTGCAAAAACATCGATGAGATCGAGAGCTTCATCAACTACTGGGACAAACAGCGTAAAAACCTGCCGTTCGACATCGACGGAATAGTGATAAAAGTCAACAGCTTCGCACAACACGAGGAGCTAGGGATGACAGCCAAGTCGCCACGTTGGGCCATCGCATATAAGTTTAAAGCTGAACAGGTCGCAACCAAGCTCTTAAGCATTGATTTTCAGGTAGGTAGACATGGCACAATAACGCCTGTGGCCAACCTCGAGCCGGTGCTTTTGGCTGGAACAACAGTGAAACGCGCCACCTTAAATAACGCCGACTTCATCAAGCAACTCGGCCTACATTACGACGACGTGGTGAAGGTCGAAAAAGGCGGCGAAATCATCCCGAAAATCGTTGGAATCGACCTCAAAAAGCGCAAAAATGACAGTCGTGAGGTGCAGTTTATCACAAAATGTCCGGAATGCGGCGCCACCTTGGTTCAAAACGAAGGCGAAGCGGCCTGGTACTGTCCCAACAGCATGGGTTGTCCGCCACAGATCAAAGGCCGAATCGAGCATTTCATCAGCCGAAAGGCAATGAACATCGAGAGCCTTGGCGAAGGAAAGGTTGAAGTGATATTTGACAACCACCTTATTAATAACTACGCCGACCTTTATGATCTGACCTACGACCAGCTCTACGGACTAGAAAAGACTGAGACTTTCATCGATGAGAGCAGTCTGTTCCCAGAGACGGTGACGAGAAAGGTCTCGTTTAAGGAAAAGACCGTTAACAATATCTTGAATTCGTTGATAAAATCGCGCGAGGTGCCATTTGCAAGGGTGCTTTACGCCTTGGGAATCCGCGAGGTTGGTGAAACTACGGCTAAGGTCATCGCCAACAAGATGGGAAACATCGACAACATCATCAACGCTTCGCTGGAAGAGCTGCAAGAGATAAACACCGTCGGCGAGACCATCGCCTTGAGCATTAGGAATTTCTTTGACGACGAGCGTAATATTCAGATAATCAATAGATTAAAAGCCTTTGGACTACAGTTTTCGCAGGAGAAAAAAGTATCTTCCGAAAATCAGGTTCTGGCGGGGAAAACCATTGTGGTTAGTGGTGTTTTCGCTAATTTCTCGAGAGACGGAATAAAACAAAAGATTGAAGATTTGGGAGGAAAGAATTCGAGTTCTATATCGTCGAAGACCGATTTCATGGTAGCGGGTGAAAAGATGGGACCGGAAAAGCTAAAGAAAGCGCAGGCGTTGGGGATTAAGATTATTGATGAGACTGAGTTTTTGAATATGATTAAATAACTTTAAAGGTTATTGGTTATAGGTTATTGGTTATTGAAAACAAATAATATGTTGAGGAAAATACGAATTACATTAGCAACCATCAGTTTTGTGCTGATGACACTGCTGTTTCTTGATTTCTCGGGAGCGTTGCATGCATGGTTTGGCTGGATGGCGAAACTGCAGCTGGTGCCGGCTATTTTGGCATCGAGTTTCGTCATTTTGATTGCTATCATCATCGTTACCTTGCTATTCGGACGAATCTACTGCTCCGTCCTCTGCCCTCTCGGCATCTATCAAGATGGCATCGCACACATTGCAGAGAAACGTAAAAAGAACCGTTACAGCTTCAAAAAGTCGACAAAATACCGCTATTACATAGGTTTAGCCTTCTTTTTGCTGATAGCCTTCGGATTTACATCCATTGCAATATTTATCGAGCCTTACAGCATCTACGGACGCTTCGCGTCGAACCTCTTTGCGCCAGTTTATCGATTGATTAACAATGTTTTAGCATATTTCGCCGAACGTTGGAACAGCTATGCTTTCTACCATGTCGATGTCTATATCAAGAGTCTGCCGATGTTCCTCATCGCGATAGCTTACTTCTTGATAATCACCATTTTAGCACTTACAAATGGACGTTGGTTTTGCAATAATATCTGTCCGGTCGGAGCACTGCTGGGCTGCTTGTCGAAATTTTCGATCTTCAAACCAGTTGTCGACACTACGAAATGCAACGGCTGCGGTCTCTGCGAGAAAAACTGCCGCTGCTCGGCCATCGACTCGAAGAATCACAAGATCGACTACTCAAAATGCGTGACCTGCTTCAACTGCGTAAGCGGATGTAAAAGAGGTGCAATGAAATATGGTGTAAAAATAGAGAACTCGGAGAACTCAGAAAACTCTAACAAAGAAGGCAAAACCTCACGTAAGACATTCCTCTCGACGATAGCAGTTTTGGCAGCCGCATCGACACTCAAGGCACAGGAGAAAGTCGTCGACGGCGGTCTGGCAACCATCACCAAGAAAAAAGCACCAAAGCGCGATGTGCCTTTAAAACCTGCCGGTTCGGTGAGTTTGGAAAACTTCACATCGCGTTGCACAGGATGTCAGCTTTGTGTGCAGTCGTGTCCCAACGATGTGCTTCGCGCCTCTACCCGACTCGAAAACCTGATGCAGCCTGAGATGTCGTTTGAGCGCGGCTATTGTCATCCGAACTGTACCACCTGTTCGGAAGTATGTCCCGCAGGCGCCATCAGCCGGATTACACGCGAAGAGAAGTCATCGATACAGATCGGACATGCCGTGTGGGTTGGACAAAACTGCGTGGCATTGCACGACGGCGTGGAGTGCGGCAACTGCGCCCGCCATTGTCCGACGGGTGCCATCACCATGATGCCATACGACGCCGAAGACCCGGCATCGCCTAAGATTCCGATTATCAACGAGGAACGCTGCATCGGCTGTGGCACCTGCGAGCACGTCTGTCCGACAAGACCGTTCTCAGCAATATTTGTCGAAGGTAACTTAATTCATAGGAGTATTTGATTATGGAGAAAAACATTTCACGCAAGGAATTCCTTACCGTTATCGGAGCGACGACAGCGGCATCAGCCATCGCATTAAGCGGCTGTAAATCAGATACTTATGAAAAAGAAACAACATATTCTTTGGGCGACATCCCGAAGGATAAGATGACATACCGCACCAACCACAACACCGGCGACCGCGTGTCGATACTCGGCTACGGCATGATGCGACTGCCGTTTAAAGACGACGTCATCGACCAGGAGATGGTCAACAAACTCGTCGACTACGCCATGGAGCACGGAGTGAACTACTACGACACCTCCCCTGTGTATTGCCGCGGAAACTCTGAGGCTGCCACAGGCATTGCGTTGAGTCGTCATCCGCGCGAGAATTATTATCTTGCCACAAAACTCTCGAACTTCGCACCACAATTCTGGAGCCGCGAGGCCTCAATAAAGATGTACCGCGACTCGTTTGAGAAGCTGCAGACGACCTATTTCGACTATTATCTGTTGCATTCTGTTGGCAACGGCAGCAAGGGCGCGAGCGGCTGGGACACCTTCCAGAAACGTTACATCGAAAACGGCATGATCGACTTCGTGCAGGAAGAACGTAAGGCCGGCCGCATCCGTAACCTCGGGTTCTCATTCCACGGCGACCAGCGCGTCATCGAGTGGCTTCTGGATAACCACGACAAATATCACTGGGATTTCGTGCAGATCGAGATGAACTACGTCGACTGGGAGCATGCGCACGACCTCAGCGCCAGCAACGTCAACGCCGACTATCTCTACAAACGCCTGACCGACCTCAACATCCCGGTCGTCATTATGGAGCCGTTGCTTGGCGGACGTTTGGCGAACCTGCCTGATGTTTTGGCCAACACCTTGAAACAACGCACTCCGCAAGCCAGCGTGGCGTCGTGGGCGTTCCGTTTCGTGGGCACCTACCCTAACGTTCTCACCGTGCTGAGCGGCATGACATATATGGAACATCTGCAAGACAACTTGCGCACGTATTGTCCTTTAAATCCTTGCACCGACGAAGAGCTCGCCCTTCTGATGGAGGTGGCGAACATCTACCTGAAATATCCGTTGATACCTTGCACAGCTTGCCAATACTGCATGCCTTGTCCTTACGGCATCGACATCCCGACAAACTTCTCGTTTTACAACAAATGCGTCAACGAGGGCAGCATCGTAGAGGATTCACAGTCAAAGGATTACAGGAAGGCTCGCCGTCGTTTCCTCATCGAATACGGTCGTCAGCTGGAGGCCGACAGACAAGTCGAGCACTGCATCGGCTGCAAGCAATGTGTGTCGCACTGTCCGCAGCACATCAACATACCGGAACAGCTGGCGCGAATCAACGAAATCGTCGATAAGTTAAGATAGCTTATGAAAAGAAAGCCGACAATACTGATAGTCATCGCCGTCATCCTCATATGCTTGGCGCTGCTCTATTTCTGCGGTCCCGTCGAGGGTCCGATGCCGCTGTGGTTGTCGGTTATCCCGCCCCTTTTCGCCATCGCGATGGCGCTTATATTAAAAGAGGTGATATCGGCTCTGTTTCTCGGCGTGCTATCGGGCACTTTCCTGATGTCGCTGTACGGCGGTCAGGAACCCGGCATGGCCTTGGGCAGCGGATTATTAAGAGTCGTCGACACCTATATCACTGGCTCGGTGTTCGATGCCGACCATGTCACCATCATCATCTTCACTTTGACGATTGGTGGAATGGTGAGGATTATCTCGGCAAACGGAGGGATGAAAGGCATAGTGAACTGGCTTCTGCGACGCGCCAAGGGACCGCGTTCGGGACAGCTTATGACGTTTATCATGGACCTCTGCATATTCTTCGATGACTATTCGAATACTCTGATGGTCGGCAACACCATGAGACCTGTCGCAGACAAGCTGAAAGTCTCTCGCGAGAAGCTTGCATATATCGTCGACTCGACGTCAGCGCCAGTGGTTGCTATAGCTTTCGTCACCACCTGGATTGGCGCGGAGCTGAGCTACATCCAGGAAGGCATCAACGTAATCGGCATCGACGCGTCGGCATATTCGGTGTTCTTCCACTCGCTGAAATACAGCTTCTACCCACTGCTCACCCTTGCCTTCGTTCTGATGATAATCTACAGCGGCCGCGACTACGGACCGATGCTGAAGGCCGAAAAAGCAGCAAGAACAGCAGAAGACAAAGAAGCTGAAAAGCTTGAAAACACTGAGAATTCCGCTCATGGTATCGATGCCTTGATTCCGTTGATGACGTTGATTTTCGGAACGATTATCGGACTGTTCTTTACCGGTTATGATGCCGCAATTTGGCAAGACGAGAGTCTCGGCACAGTTGCGAAACTGTCAGCAACCATTGGCAATGCCAACTCCTACCTCGCCCTTCTGTGGTCGTCGCTGATATCGCTACTTATGTCAATCATTATGACTTTGATTCGTGGCTCGATGGAGTTCGGCAAGATCATGGAAGAGATGATTGAGGGCTTCAAGCTGATGTTCAACGCCGTGCTGATACTCACCGCAGCGTGGGCTATAGCATTGGTAACCAAGGACATGCATACTGCTGAGTTCGTCTCCGACATTCTGTTGAAGCTGTCGCTTTCACCATTTGTCGTCCCGGCTTTGACATTCCTTTTAGCCGCCTTGATAGGCTTCTCCACCGGCACTTCGTGGGGCACGATGGCAATACTCTATCCTTTGATTTTACCGGCCTCATGGATGCTATGTCAGGATCAGGGATTGGGCGTAAATGCTACGATGCCGCTGTTTTACAACGTTGTCGCCTCGGTGATGGCAGGTGCTGTGATGGGTGACCACTGCTCGCCTATCTCCGACACCACCATCATGAGTTCGATGGCCTCGGGATGCAATCACCTGCAGCATGTGAAGACACAGATGCCTTACGCGCTCACAGTGGGAGTTGTCGCGTTGTTGATAGGAGTGCTTCCGACAGCGCTCGGATTGCCGTCGTGGCTTGCTTTTGCTGTAGCTATCGCAGCTTTAGCGCTTGTCGTGAGGTTTGTAGGAAAGAAGACAGCATAAGATCGAGCCTGCGAGACCGACATATATCGAGTCGACCGGCAGAGACACCAATTCTGCGAAAATCAGGCAGGCTGTACCGAAAACGATAGAGATAAACACCCATTTCGACCTGAATCGTCCCGGGAAGAACAGCGCCAGCGTCAGCGGCACGAAGGTCGCCGTGGTGCGCAGTCCCATCGACAGGAATCCCAAATCGTTGATGTAACTTCCTGAGAATGAAGCCGCTATGGTAATTGCGATGATTTGAATTCCGACTATTGTCAATCGCGAAATCAGGAGTTTGTTTTGTGGCTTAAAGACATCCTTCACCAAGATTGTGGAAGCTCCGAGTGTCAGTCCCGAGCCGCCGATGACGATGGTTATCAGCAAGGTGCCGAGCACTATCCCGCCGAGGAACTTAGGCATGTGGGTGACTACGAACATCGGGAAGGCCTGGGCCGAGCTCGTCATAACGCCGAGCACGTCGGGGGCTTCTTTTCCCATGAGCATCAGCGCGTTAAGTTCCTCGGCGGTGATGTAATGAGCACGCATATACATTCCAACCATCACGCAAGCGAAGCCAATCGGGATTGATATCAGGGCCGAAATCATGGCACCTTTGCGAGCGATGCTGTCGGTGCGTCCCGACCAGATGCCTTGGGCATAAGTCTGGGTTGAAAGCACTCCTAAAATCACCGAGATGCACGATCCGACGTCTTTCGAGACGCCTCTCGCAAATGGATATTGATATCTCATATCGACATCTTTGACCGACTCGAAGCCGTTAACCGATTGTAAATCAGTGTTTAACAAGATATGATGCACCGAGTCGATCAATCCGGAATAGCCTTTCGTAAGGAAGAGCACTATCGCGCCGGCTGCCAATGCCGACAGGCACAGCAGTATGATTTTCACCACGCCGCCGATGCCGGCGCTCCAGAGTCCGCCGAAGACCACATACAGGGTCATGATGATGGCCGAGATGATGGCTGAGACCCAGAACGGGATGTTGAACAGGGTCATCATGAGGGCTGAGGCGGACAACACCTGCGCCACTATGCTGATAAACATTCCGAACGAGCACAGCAGCGAGCCGGTGATCTCGGCTTTTCGTCCATATTCCTTGCGCACTATCTCGAGCAGTGTGGTACTCCCGCTACGGCGCAGCGGCGCCACGTAGCCGATGGCAAGCACGACGCAACCGAGAGCCATTCCGAGGGTGAACCACCAGGCGCTGATGCCGAAGCTGAACGCCAGCTGCGCCGTACCGACGGTCGACTGTCCACCAACCAGCGTGCCGATGATGGTTCCCGTAACCACCCAAGTGCCAGCCTTGCCGCCTCCAGTGTTGAAGTCACTTTCGTTCTTCACACGCCTGACCGACATGATGCCCACGACTTCGATGAGAAGTATCGACAAAACCAGACCCAGAATATGATAAAATGAAATCGCCATCACTCAATCAAAACAATCTGTCCATTTTAACCTCTACAAGGCGTATTTCGTCATCAAGATAAACGAGGTACGCCTTAATCGTCTGATTACCATTCATTTGCATCAAGGCCGACATGTAATCTCGGAGTTGGTTGAAATACTGTTCATGCTCCTTACCTGTCTTATAATCAATCAAAATTGTGCCTTGAGGCGTCTCGGCATAACGGTCGGGACGGATAATTCTACCGTCGTAGGTGTGGATATCCATCTCGTTTTTCACTATCGCATCGTCCGCGAAAGCTGGCTTAAGCTCAGGAATATCAGTCACTTTACGGAAAGTAGCAAGAAGTTTCTTCGCCTGTTCTTCATCAATGGTTCCATCGTTGACATAAGGTCGCAATGCTCTCTCTGCATCGTCGATAGTCTTGATGCGCGACAATATCTGGTGCACCAACGATCCCCAGGCATCAGGTCTAAACGTGCCTCCTTCGGCCCAGAGCATGGTCGGATCAGGGTCAAACGTTAGTTTTTCCTGCCATTTCAGCGTTTTTGTCGGCTCCTCGCCTTCTTTCATCTCAAGAATCTTATCGTCGGTCTTATTATTTTCTTTTTTCAAAACCTTTGCCAACGTAAAATCGAATTCACCATAGTTATAATAAGTCGACTCCTCGCCTTCCTTTACCTCAAATTCATTTTGTCTCACAAAATAATCGTTAAAGCCGGAATCATCATAATCCGACTTAACATGTTGAATATCAAGATTATCGGCAAAGAAATCGGTAAATAGATTATATCCTTTGTCAGATTTATCATCTTTGGTATAGACGAAAAGCATATCCTTGGCACGCGTCATCGCGACGTACATCAGGTCGAGATTGTCGAGTTCAGTCTTATTTTTTTCTGTCTCAAGAAGATATTCAAAATCGGTATTTACAGCATTTGAATAATCCAGCAAGAAAGAATCGAGGTGTGGAATATCTTTAGTGTATTGATTATCAGCACATTTAATCCATTCGTTGGCTTTCGTCGTATTTCTGGATTTAAGACTTGTATTAGCGTAAGGATACATCACTACCTTGTATTCCAGACCTTTCGACTTGTGAATCGTCATTATGTTGACGCAGTTGAGATCGCCGTTGATCTGCACCGCCAGTTTACTCTTCTTTTTATCCCAAAAATCAAGAAAATCGGCTATTCCAGTGCTATGATGGCATTGCCATTCGTGAACGGTGTTCATGAAATACTGCAAGAACACATCTGCTCCGATATTAAATCCGTAGTGATTGCAAATCTGAGCGCAGATGTCATAGATGCCGCCTTGTGGTACGCCACCGGCAATATCTTTATTGGAAAACAATGTTTTGCATCCACAAGCCGAAGCGAAATACTTCACTGTATGTTGCGTTACCAAGTTTTTATCATCGACCATCGACAATAAAGTATTGATAATCAATTGAATTTTATCGGATGTTTGCAATAAAACCGACTCTGCCGACACCACATCGATACCGTTGCCAACAAGATAATTGGAGATGTCGGTGCCGTCATCGTTAGCCCTCACAATAATGGTAATATCTTTATATTCAACGCCTTGCGAATGCAGCTCTTGAATCTTTTTCAGCATCGAATCTTTGACTTTCGACTTATAATATTCAACCGGTTTGGCATCGTGAAACACTTCCACCGACACATAACCGCCTTCTTTCGCATAGTATTTCTGTTCGGTATCGTCGTAGATTTGCTTCAAAGGCAGATAACGTTCGGCATAACGGAAGAAAGTGTTGTTAAACTTCACCACGTTTTTCAGCGAGCGGAAATTGGTATCGAGCGACAGCATAGTAGCCGATTGCCTGAACTGCGACTCACAACGCTTGCCGAAATCGTTATCCGGACGCTTGTAGATGTTTGGCAGATTTATGATTTGGTCAACTTCGCCATTCCTGAAACGGTAAATCGACTGCTTGGCATCGCCCACAATCATATTCATATTGCCCGAAGCAAGGCTGTTATCAATCAGAGGCAGGAAATTTTGCCACTGCAGCACCGAAGTGTCCTGAAACTCATCGACGAAATAATTACTGTATCTCTCGCCTATCCTTTCGTAGATAAACGGCACGGAACAGTCGCCAAGGATATCGGAAATACGCTTGTTAAACTCGGAGATATGCACCTGCGCGGTCTCGTCGATATATTTCTTTATCAGCTCAAAAATATGATTTCTTAAAACGTATAAATATAAGTTATTTTCAATAGTTTCAAACACTATCTTCTTGGTATTCAATGACTTATATTTCTTTATTGCATTTTTATAAACATCAACTATCGCATCACCGGAAATTTTGCATTTTTTACCTTTCCAGTCGGTATCTCCATTCAAAATCTTCTTGACGGTATTTGTCGCTAGTTCAGCACTGCCAGCTAACATTTTCTTTTTTATTGACGGCAAGCCACCGGACTTTTGATGATAATCATCATCAATGATGCCCAAATTGTTTTCTTCTTTCTCTATATCATTGATAATCAAAGGAATAGAATTTTTTGCTTCTTCACATTTATCATGAACATATTTTTTAATCTCCTTAAATTGATTTTTATCTATCGCTTTGATATTCTTATAGTTACCTTTGCGATAAGCATCTTCCGAAAGGAGATTCCCGATAAAAGAAGTCAGAAGTTTCTTTATATTTTGTTCGGTTTCTTCGGAAAGGTTATACTCGACGAAATGCGACAGCACCATTGTGATGAAATCGTTTTTGCCTATTTCGTCGGAGAGAAGTCGGACAATCTCGTCGATGAGATCATCTTCATCCAACATCACGCTGTATTGTCCGGGAAGTTCCAGTTCACGGGCGAAGCTTCGCGAAAGACGCTGCACAAAGCTGTCGATGGTACACACCGCCACATCGCTGTAATTGTGTAACATCTTGACATACAACTGTTTAGCTCTATCAACCAGTTTTTTCTCATCGATTTTTAAAGTCTCAACGAGATAGCTGCGCATCTGGCAGATATCGTTGCTTTGCGATTGTTCGATGATGCCCGACAAGAAACGTAAAATCTTGGCTTTCATCTCTTTAGCGGCCTTGTTGGTGAAGGTCACAGCCAAAATCTCGCGGAAATTCTTATCAAGATTCTCGTTGCGAAGGCACAAAGTAAGATATTCCTTCACTATAGTGAAAGTCTTGCCCGAGCCTGCCGAGGCTTTGTAAATCTTAAACGGTTTATTTTGGGACTGACTCATCGCCTGATTTTCGTTTGTTCTTGTTTTTCTTATGCAATGTAAACACTTCTCTTATGTTATCGAAGCTCTGCGAGAACGAGAGTCCAACACCTTGGGTGAAGTCGGAATAGTTTTCTATCGAATAATAATAGTAGTTATTCTTGATATTTGTGTGGTTATAAGCCTTGAGACTCAATCGTTTAGTCAGTCGGAACGTCAAGTCGACGTCACCTACGATATTGTTGGCGTTGTCGGCATCGCTTCTGTTGCCTCGTATCACTCCGAAGTTACCTTCGATAATGAGTCGATCGTCGAACAGCTGTGTTGAAAGCGCCACTTCGAGTTCCTCGTTGGTGAGCCTGTCGTTAGGCGTATAGTTGATGCCTATGTCGAGGTCTTCGTATATCTGCGAAAGCAGACTGCTCAGCTGGCTGGTGATGACGCCGTAGCCAGCATTCGTTCCGAAACGCGAGATGTTGCTGCCCGCGGTGTAGGAGAATGAGCTCAGCATCATAAGCGAGAACACCTGCTGTGCCATGACAGCCTGGTTGGTGGTGTCGATCACCGAGAACACTATGTTTCGCGTGTCTTCCTTAGCATTAGGCAGGTCGATTCCAAATGTTATCGTTGGGTTCATCAGCTTGTTAGTCAGCTTGATGATACAGTCGACGTTGACGTTGTTGGTCAAGGCCGTGGAGTCGACGATACCTGTGCCCAGCGATGTCAGCGACGACTTGGTATGGTACACGCCCACAATGTTGATGTCGGCGTCGGTAGGGTCGCCGGCCCAGCGGATAGTGCCGCCCTCACGCAGCGAGAATGTCTTTTTCACCATGTCGAGCGTGAAGTTGAACGTTCCGTTTTTGATACGATAGTCGCCGAGCAGGGTAAAGTCGTCGTTGGTCAGGCCTATCTTGAGCAGTCCGCTGCCCCGCGAGTTGATGCTACCCATGTTTTGCGGCAGGTAGATGTTGACGGCGGCGTCGGAGGTGACGACGGTGCTGAGGTCCATGGTGAAGTTTTGTTCGTCTTTGACGACTTCGGGCACGAACTTCTCCTCCACAGTGTCGGTCTCCTTGGCTTGCTGCACGAAAACGACGAAGTTGTTGTCGAACGTGCTCGTCCCCGACAGCGGGATATCAATCTCGGTGCCTTTCTTCGTCATCGCGTTGATGGTCATCGTCACGTCGTTGATCGGTCCGTTGATACTCACCGTGCCGTCGGCAACGGCGGTGCCATAGAAGCCTTGAGCCTGCTCGACCGGTATGTTCAACGCCAGGAAGTCGTTGCACCGCATATTGAGGTCGAAGTTGAAATCGCGCATATGGTCGTGGTTGACCGAGCCGTTGACGACGGCAATATTTCCTATAGTATCGTAGATGGCGACATTTTCCAAAACGATCTTATTCTCATCGAGACGAACCTTGTCGCTGAAGGTGTAATAAGTGTTCAGGTAGTTGACACGGCAGCCGGCGTTGTCCATGGTGACGTCGCCTGTCACCACAGGGTTGTTCACCGAGCCTCTCACCTTCAGGTTACCACTGGCGTAGCCGCCCATCCTCGTAACGAGACTGCTGACAAACGGCGACACCGTCTCAAGCTTGAAGTTGTTGAAAAACATGTCGAGCTTGAGGTTTTCAGTCTTCTTTTTAGGATAATAAAAACCGAAGACTCCCATCGACTTGCGGCCATCCTGGTCGAACATGCGGTTGTAGACCTCCATGTTAAGCAGCACCGACTCGTTGGGATCATACCAGTTGGCATAAGCCGTAACGTCACCGACCTCCTGACCGTTGATGTAAAACTCTTTCAGGTCGATGTTTGAAGAAAACGCCATATCTTCGTTAAGGCCCGAGATATTTAGGAATCCGTTCAACACGCCATCGAAATCGAGTTTAAAGCCGCTTGTCACGAAATCGATATCCGAGACATCGAAATTTTGGAACTTCGCGACGAGAGTGTCTGTTTCGCGTTTCGGATACACTCCGTTGACCGAGATCTGCTGAGTCTTGGTGTATAAAACCAAATTCTCGAAATCGGTCCTGTTTTTCTTGAAATCTATGTTACAATCTGGGTTGAGATACCACATCGTATCGTTGATACGAATCAGGTCGGAGCTCAGGCTCAGCTTGCCGCCCGAATGCTCATGCGGGACAAACTCCGATTTGATATGTGCCTTGTTATGGTCCTCAGCCTCGTCGTCGTCCCAATACAGGTCGGCATTGACCTTATTATCGGCCAGCTTCGCTAAAATCTTGAAGTCTTCAAGCTTAATCCGGTCGGGATTCCGCTCGGTGCTGTCACGAAGGATGATATCTTTAAACGACAGATGTGTCGTAAGTTCGTCGTAATTTGCAGTATTTTGTACGAAAAGGTCAGTGAAACTGATGCCGTTGAACCAAATCTCCGGCGACATCACCGTGGAGCTATGGCTGGTGTAGATGTTGTTGTAGTTGAGGTTGACAGTAGTGCCGCTCTTAACGTAAAGCGACGGCATGAAGAGCTTCGAGAGCTGTCGGGTGTCGTTCAGGTTGATGCTGAACGAGAACATCTGGTCCTTGGTGTCAGGCTCGGTATCAGCGAACCATTCAGGCATGTCGATATAGCGTTTACCAGTGTTTTTCAATGAGTTAAGAAGCGTTTTGGCGTTCACTATGCCGTAGCCGTAGAAGTTGAAGAAGTCGCAGTCGACGGTCACATCTTTGATGCCGCTTATCTCGCTGATGCTTGCCGAGAGGTTCTTCATGACATATTCTTCGCCGTTGAAATACCTGGTGTTTTTAATATCCAGAGTTCCTTTGATATTATCGATATCGTTGCCGCTGAATCCCGCGTCGATATTAGTCGAAAGACGCATTATCGAGTCGTTGTCGAGGATATGGAGATGCACCAGGTCGGCATTATTGACAGCCGCATGGATGGCGTAATAAGGCAGTTCGCGGTTAAAGTCGACCGATGAGCGGAGAGCTAAGCCCAGATAAGGATGATTCAAGTCGGCATTAGCCTTCAGCTTCTGATTTTGATATGCGCCGTGGATGTTGAAATCTTCAAACTCATTACCATTGATTTTCAATGAGTTAAAATAAAGGTCGGCTTCAAAATCGGTCTCTTCTTCGGTCAGGCCTTTGCCATTCATCACGAGGTCGAAGGTAGCTTCGGATCCGTCGTCGGTGCCAATAATATCGTCGAGTTTCACCTTGCCTGCCGCGATGTTGAACGAATACGCCGGGTCAGTGTCGGTCTTCAGATATACGTCGGCCACCATGTCGCCCATCTCCGACACTAAGTTGAGTTGTGAATAGAAATCGAGCGGATAGCCGTGGTAGTTGCCGTTAAGCGAGTATTTGCCCATGCCTGCGAGCATCTCCGGAATCGGCACCGTGACGCTACTCGACGGGATGGCGAAATCTTTTGTATCTTCATAAGAAGAATACATATTTCGTACGTCAAGATCGATGTAAGACTTAAAGAAATCGGGCAATCCCTTGAACGACACGTCGGCGTCGATAAACGACTCGTTGCCAAATTCCGCAAAGAAATCCTTGACGGTGAAGTCGCTCACGGTGCCATCGAATTGGCCTGTAAACACAAACTTATCCGGCATCCGGTCGAGTATCCACGCAAAATATTTCAAGTCGCTGAGCAGCACTGTCGACTGGCGGATGTTGCCTGTCATGTGAACCGAGTCGATGAAGGTATAATAGGCATGTGAGCGGTCGTAGTCGAAACGCAGGTCGAGGTCGGCATGCGACTCGCCTGTCTGGGCCATGAGACTGTCGACGGTAAGACTTTTCTCGCAGAAACGCACCTTGCCGCTGGCGTCGTTGAGTTTGAATCCGCAACGGTCCTTGCCTCTCATGTATTGCACGTCGCCAAGCACCGTGTCGTTATGCATCTCGATATTGGTGATCTGAGCATAGATGCTGTCGATGTCGAGATGATGATAATCCATGCTCTTCTTCTCGGGACGGTGTTTGTTTTGGTTCCAGTAGACGACGCGGCCGTTGTCGAGCGTCAGCTTATCGATATAAATATTTGATATCGTCTCGTTGCTGCCGTCATTTTTCTTGATGCCCAGCTGCGATAAAATCTCTTTGAGATTCATCATGTCGTAGCCTTCATATGTCACAATGCGACCGAGCACATCTTTCAGATAAACCTCTCTGATTCTTAATTCGTCGGAAGCCATTGTCGGATGCAGCTTAGCGTCGAGTTGTCCTATCTTAAACATAGGATACCCGTCGAGGTCGTTAAACACCACGTCTTCGGCGCGGACATTGAGGTTTTCGGTGATGTAGAAGGTACGTATCTTGACGTCGGTCTCGAGTTTTCGCGACAGCTCGCCGGCCACCGAACGCGCAATCATACTCTGCACGGTGACGTCACGGAAAGCCGCGATGAGGCTCGCCATGAGAGCAAAAATTATCACAATGATAATTAAAATGCCGTGTATAATATTCTTTTTTGTACCTTTGCGCATTCTTATATTGCTATGGACGAATACATTTTAGCCATCGAATCATCGTGTGACGACACATCCGCGGCAGTCCTCCGAGGCACGACAGTATTGTCGAATGTCATTGCTAATCAAGAGGTTCACCGCCAATACGGGGGTGTCATACCCGAGCTCGCGTCGCGTGCCCACCAGCAGAATATCATTCCTGTCGTTGAGGCCGCAATTAAGCAAGCAAATATACAAAAAAATCAAATACGCGCAATAGCTTTTACACGTGGACCAGGATTATTGGGTTCGTTGCTCGTAGGTACTTCATTTTCAAAGGCTTTCGCGCTCGCGATGGACATCCCGATGATTGAAATTAATCACACCAACGGTCATGTGCTGGCGCTTTTCGCCCAAGAGCCCGACAATCCTACGCCGGTGCCACAGTTTCCGTTCCTATGCCTCACGGTTTCAGGCGGTCACACCCAGATCATGAAAGTCAACGATTATTTCGACCTCGAGATTATGGGCAAGACCATCGACGACGCTGCCGGCGAGGCGTTCGACAAGACAGCGAAGATTATGGGTCTCGGCTATCCTGGAGGCCCGATAATCAACAAGTTAGCAAAAGAAGGCAACCCCGACGCGTTCCAGTTCGCCAAGCCGCATATCCCGGGCTACGACTACAGCTTCAGCGGGTTGAAGACGAGTTTTTTATATTTCTTGAGAGATAAACTCAAGGAAAACGAGAATTTCATCGAGGAAAACAAAGCCGACCTCTGCGCTTCGATTCAGAAAGACATCATCGACACGCTGATGAAGAAGCTCATCAAGGCAGCGAAAGACACGGGAATCAGGCAGGTCGCCATTGCCGGCGGCGTGTCCGCGAACACGGGTCTACAAGAAGCTCTCATCGCCGCCGGCCAGAAGTACCATTGGGAAGTGTTTATCCCGAAATTCAAATTCAGCACCGACAACGCCGCGATGATTGGAGTGGCCGGATATCTTAAATATAAAAGAGGAGAATTTGGCAGTCAGGACATGACGCCGTATGCGAGAACCGCTACGCGGTAGTGTAGAGTTTAGAGTGTAGAGTTTAGAGTAGTTTTAAAGTTTAGAGTTGAAAGTGTAAAGTGTAAATTATTGAGTATGAATTGGGAACAGCTTTTATCAGCAAAACGTGAGGCTCGCGCACAGAGTGTGGCCGACATCAGAAACGAGTTTCAGAGAGATTATGACCGAATAATCTTCTCCAACATCTTCCACCGTCTGCAAAACAAGACGCAGGTCTTCGCCTTGCCAGGTGCCAAGCTCGTGCATAACCGACTGACACACAGCCTCGAAGTGGCCAGCGTAGGACGTTCGATAGCTCGTAAAGTGTCGAAATTTCTCATCGATAAATACGGTCCCGATTTCCATGAGGTGATCTACGACATCGACACCATCGTCTCGACAGCATGTCTCGCCCACGACCTCGGCAACCCCCCTTTCGGACATTCCGGCGAGGAGACGATGAGCAGCTATTTCAAATACGGCGAAGGCAAGAAACTACAGAGCCAAATCCCTGAGTATCAATGGTCTGACCTCATCTCATTCGAAGGCAACGCCAACGCCTTCCGTCAGCTCACCCACCAGTTTGCCGGTCGCCGCGAAGGTGGTCTCTCCCTCACCTACGCCTCATTGGCAACCTTGATAAAATATCCATATCCTTCGTTCGACAAAGGAGATAGAAAGAAATATAACGTCTTCAACAGCGAGATCGAGCAGTTCGAGAAGGTCATGGAAGGCTGCGGAATACCGCGTCTCGACAGCACAAAGCCGATATACGCCCGTCACCCGCTTTCATATATGATGGAGGCCGCCGACGACATATGCTACCTCATCCTCGACATGGAAGACGCCCACAAACGCGGCATCATCCAGACCGACGACATCGACAAGCATTTCACGGCGTTCTTCAGCGAGGAAAGACCCGAAGAGGCTTGGTTCTTCGAGCGTCGCGAGCATATCTTCAAGACCGTCACCGACTCCAACGAACGCATGGCATTCCTGCGCGCTACGGTCATCAACAAGCTCGTCGACTGCGTATCGAAGGTGTTTATCGAAAACTACGACGACATCATGGCCGGAACGTTTAAAAACAGTCTCATCTCGCATCTTCCGAAGCTCGAACAGGACGCTCTCGAAGGCTGCAGAAGTTTCTCAGTGCCAAACATTTACAAGCATCCATCGGTAGTAAAGATTGAAGTAAGAGGCTACAACATCATCGGCAGCCTGATGAAGGAGTTCATCGACGCTGTGCTGGAGCCCGACAGCGGCTACCACAGACGCCTGATGTCGATCATTCCCGATCAGTTTAAGACAGAAAAGGACGACTTGTATTCGAAAATCCAAGTCGTCCTTGACTACATCTCCAACATGACCGATCTTTATGCGGTTCAGCTGTATAAAGATCTGAGAGGAATCGAGTAAATCACCTTATTTTCCTGTCAAATCGTGATATCTGCGACGGGCCGACACGTAGGTGATTTGTCTGTCGGTTATGGCATTTTGTGCCTGCAGAAGCAGCGAGTTGGCCTCCAAGACATCGGTGATGGTGTTCATGCCGGCACGATAATTAAGCTCGGCGACACGATAGTTTTCCTGAGCCATATCCAATGCGGCCTGATCCGACTGAAGCAGGGCCTCGGCCTCGATCATCTGGTTATACGCCTGTTTTTCCTGCAACGACATCTTCTGCATCAGGTCTTGCTGCTGAATCTCATATTCTTCAATCTTGAAGTTA
Source organism: Bacteroidales bacterium (assembly GCA_017616675.1). The sequence goes on along the minus strand of JAFZXR010000025.1, from coordinate 8,110 downwards.
TGCTCTTTGATCTTATGCGATGTCTCCCACCACTGCGTCAGCGGTACCGAAACCTTAGCAAACACAAAGGCATTGCCCTTATAATCCTTAATCAAATTGCCATACGAAAGCATTGCTCCCACAGCGACTTCAGGCATGGCCTCGCCTCTCGTGAGTTTTTTATTGTAATTCTCAGCATCGATCTGAAGCTGAAGCAACCTCACCTCCGGACGTTCATAATTGTCGTTTTCAGTAACATTATCGCCATCTTCAGGATTTTCGTCAAGATTCAAACCTTCTTCAGGATAATCGATGCCTATTTCCTGACAAAGAAGCTGCGAAGCCAGCACTATCCCGTTGTTCAGCTGCAGCTGTAAAGCCTCGTATTTATTACGTTCCAGGTCAACACGCAGCTTGTCGTTTTTAGTGACCAGACCTGCTTCCAACGCCACGTCGACGCTGTGTTCCAGCGAGTCAATCAACGTCAGTGCCGACTCAATGGTAGCAACTTTAGACTTCAGTCCGACCACGAGATAATACGACGACTCGATGCTTTCCATCACATCGCGTTCCGAAACCTCGGCCTTCAATTCAGCCGCCTCTATGCCTAGCTTTGCGAGTTTGTTACCATTCACTATACGTCCGCCGACAAAGATTGGTTGTATCGCCATAGCGCTGACGCTGTGACCTTTTTTCATCAGCTCAATCTTTTCAGGGATATCCATGCCGGCATCATTCAAAAACTCAATGATGGTCTTCAAGATAAGGCCAAACTCATCGTGAATGTCATCGACACCGTATTCAATGATTGGATTTTTGGCATAATATGCCACATAATTCAGACTTACCTGAGGAAAATACTTGGTAAACACCTGTTTTTTGACCTCCTGAGCCTTCTCAATCTCAATCTGATTGGTCTTAAATTGCGCATTGTTGGCTCTTGCAAGGGCAAAACACGAGTCAAGGGTAAGAACATCAGCATTTTGCGCTGTCAGACCCAAGGTCAGAAATGCCAAAACTAATATCAAAATATATCTTTTCATAGCATTATTCATTATTATGTTCTTTATTCCATTTCTCGTGACGTTTATCACGTCTGTCAAGGTTTTTCAAGAATCTAAGATTGAATCTTTCCAACACTTTCTTATCGTGTTCGCCAGCGTCGAATGCCAGGCAGTAAGCCACCGGAAGCACCGTCACCACAAGCGGGAACGTGAGGATTGTGCCGAAGCAGATCACCACGCCCATTGGCTCCCAAAGCAATGTCTTCGCCAAAATCATCGGGATGACGCCAAGAGCTGTCGTTGCTGAGGTTAAGAAGATAGGCCTCATACGGCGCAGACCGGCCTCATAAGCCGCCTGATGCACCGAAACACGCTCCTTTGTACGTAACTCAGCGGCATAGTCGTACATGATGATGGCATTACGCACGATGATACCGATGAGCGAGATGACACCCAAGATCGCCGTGACCGACATATCGAGTCCGAACATCCATAAACCCAATGTTGAGCCGAAGATGCAAAGCACTGATACTGAGAGAGATAGCATCGAAATACCAATCTTCTTATAGTGGAAAATCAGCACAATAAACATCACCACGATAGCAGCAACAATCGACTGGATAAGCGATGGCATCGTCTCTACCGTGACAGCCATCGAGCCGCCTTTTTCGATGAGGATATCATCTGAAACACCAAGCGTTTCGATATATTTGTCGATATTGCTGAATTCCTTGAGCTGTCCGGCTCCCGGCATGACGTCGGCTGCCACGGTGATACATTTCATTCCGTTGCGGTGAGGCAGGTTATTGTGCTTGAACTGAGGCACGAGCTTCGCCACCTGTCGCAAAGGCACCCACTGACCTGGATGTGATGTCGGAATTAACATATCGCCAAGTCCTTCATAATCAATATGATGCACGCCTTCGGTGTAGACTGTCGTGTGAAGGTTATAGCCTCCCTCCCACAACGAGACGATGCTGCTTCCCGACAGAGAGCCGGCGAGATACACCGACAGCACCGACTGCGTCACGCCGAGACGACAAGCCTCGTCGACATCGAGTTCAACCTCGATAACCTCCTCCGTCTCATCGAAATCGGAATGCACAAAGAACAGGTTCGGACTGCGTTTCATGAACGACTTGATGGAGTCGGCTACGATGCTCAGCTGATCGTAGTCGTCGCCCGAGATGTAATACTCAACAGGCGCGTTCACAATCTGGTAGTCCATCTGTTTGAAACGGATCTGCGCTATCGGGAAAGTATTCTCAAACTTCTGCGAATATTCGTTCATCATCGCCTTCGTTGCCTCATCCGACTCTGTTATCACGATAAACTGTGCGTAGGCGTTTGTCGGCGTAGGCTCAGGAGCATACGTCATGTGGAAACGTGGCGATGCCATTCCGAGGAACGCCGTCACCGACTTCACACGGCTGTCGGCCTTCAGGATTTTCGTCAGAGAGTCAGCCACGGCGGCCGTCTCCTCTATCGAGCTGCCATAAGCGAGATGTATCTCAACGGCAAAGCTGTCGCGCTCGGCCTTAGGCAGCATCTGGATGTTGATTCTGGTGAATATCAGACCTCCGATGACCACCGATGCCAGCGCCACGAAAACTGTGGCCCATTTATGACGGAAACAGAGGTTGAGAAGCTTTTTATAACTGTTCTGAAGTATCTCGAAGAACTTAGCCTGAATCTTCTCGAAACGCGACTGTTTGTTAGGATTCGGAGGTGCTATCATCCTCGCCGACATGAACGGGATGACCCAGATGGCATAGAAGAAACTGCATGCCAAGGTGATGAAGATTGCCCACGGGAACAACTTCACGAAGTCACCCATGCTGGTGCCTTTCATCAACGCCAGCATCGGGAAGAACATACACGAGATCGAGCATGTGGCGATGAGCATCGACGACATGAGAGTCTTGGTGGAGACGGCCGCCGAATACCATCGCGAGTGCCCCTCGCTTAGCATGTCGGAATAACCGTCAATCACGACAACTGAGTCGTCGACAATCATACCCAAAACGACGATGAGAGCCGCCAAAGTGACGGTATTAAGTTCTATTCCCAGCAATAACATTATTGCCCAAGCCGCTGCGATACACACCGGCACCGATGTCGACGACACCAACGCGGTCCTCAGCGGGAACAGCATGAGCATCACAAGGATAACGATGAGGATAGCCTCGATGAGGTCTCTCAGGAACGACAGCACCGACTTGTTGACAACAACAGGCTGGTCGGTGATGCGATGCACCTTGATATCAGGCGGAGCGGTCTTCAGGAAGGCGTCGATCTTTTTGTTCACCTCCTCGCCGAATGCCACCACGTTGTAGCCCGGACGCATCTCCATCGAGAAAATCAGACAGCGGTTGTTGTCGACCAGACTGTCGGAATACTGAATATATTGTGATGATTCCTGATAGCGACGCTCGAGACGTGCCACGTCGCGGAGCTTCACTATCTGACCAGTGACAGGATCAGAAAACACTACGAGTTCATAAAGCTGATACAGGTCATCAATCGGGACATCAACATGTATAAGTGCTTGACCTTCAAGGTTATCGACCACACCCGAAACGGTACGCAAGCTGTGTGCAGCGAGCTCAGCCGTCACCATCGAAGGCGACACTGCATACTGAGTCATGCGAGCCGGATCCATATACACCGCGATCTCTTCCTTCTGCTCGCCCACAATCTTGATGTTACCCATCGTCGGGATGGTACGCAGCTTCTCCGAGAGTTTATCGGCAAACTCACGCAACTCGCGCGACGAACGCTGGTCACTCTCGATAGCCAACAGCAACGACGAAGCATTACCGAAGTCGTCGATGACAGCCGTGGCGATAACGCCTTTCGGCAGGTCAGTCTGACGGAACAGCACCAACCCCTGACGGATACGCGACCACGTCATCTTGGCGTCGTCACAGTCGTTGTTCAGGTTGACGATGATGACGAGCATCCCGTCCTTTGAATACGAATAAGTCTTGGTTTTGTCCACATCGCTGAACGTGAACAGATACTGCTCGGTGACGCCAGCCACCCTCTGCTCTATCTCGTCGGCAGTAGCACCGGGGTAAACGACAGCTACCACGCCGGTGCGTATCGTGACATCCGGAAACTCGTTCTTCTTCAATCGAGGAAGGGCGAAGAAGCCGAAAATCACGATAACCACCACGAAAAAGGCCACCAGGGTGTGGTTCCTCATCGCAGCTTCAACAATATTTCTTTTTTGAGCCATAAATCTCTAATTTACTGATTATCAATTATTTAAAAGAGACTTTAGCTCCGTTGTAAAGTTTCTGATAGCCCACAGTGACGATTGTATCGCCATCGTTCAGACCTTTCTGGACGAGCACGCCGTTCTTCACGAAGTCGCTCACCTCGATGATGCGACGGTATGACTTGCCGTCTTTCAGTGCCCACACCGACAATCCGTCGGCCACAGTCTGCACGCACGATGCCGGCACAACGATGCCCGACAATGCTGTCGAGTTGATACGGACCTTAGCCACCATGCCCGGCAGCGCCTCTTTACCCTGAAGGTCAATCTTGGCCTTCACAGTGTAGGTATGTCCGAAAGGATTGGAAACTATGGCCTTGTCGGAAATGACAACCTCTTCATCCTCGATGTCGAGAGCTTGAATCTCAGCCCAAGCTTTGTCACCAATGTTTATCATTCCCACTTCCTTTTCAGGAACGGTGAATTCTACGACAAATTTATTCATATCGATGAGATTACAGAACGTCTCCGACGGACGCATCAGCTGACCGACTACATGATCTTCCATGCTGATGATGCCGTCCTGAGGCGCGTAGATGGTGCAGTCTTCGAGATTCTTTCGTGTCGAAATCTCGGTCTGACGGGCTTTCTCGAGGTCTGTCTCCATCTGAACCCAGCGCACATCACTGATGCCGCCTTCTTCGTGGACTTTCTTCAGACGTTTGTAGCCGTCTTCAGCCTGATTCAACGATGCCAATGCCGCGTCGTGCAAGCTCTTTGCCGTGGTCTCGTCAACCTTGGCGATGATGGCGCCTTTCTTCACCTTCTGTCCGTTATGAACATAAATGTCGGTAAGGTTGCCACCCAAATGGAACGACAGCGAAACCTTAACCTCGCTCTTTATCGAACCGACATAATTGCGGAAATTAGTTCCGTCGGCGAAGTTAACAACGGCGATCTCAACAGGGATGACAGGGTCGTAGACCTGCTGATTCGAATTGTCACCACATCCTATCAATAATATTGATAAAGGAATAAATAATAAATGTTTGAATCTCATCGTGTTAAATTTTTCTAAATATATGAATATCAATAAGTTACTTAATTCCCATATTATAAAGTATGAAAGCGTAGATGTCGGCTTGCTCCTCGATGACCTTCGTCATCGGTTTGCCGCCCCCGTGTCCGGCTTTGCTGTCGATGCGGATGATCTTCGGCTCATCGCCGGTCTCAGCCGCCTGCAGTGTAGCCGCATATTTGAACGAGTGAGCCGGGACCACGCGGTCGTCATGGTCGGCGGTCGTCACCATGATGGCAGGATAATGCACATCCTTGCCGCTCTTGATGGTATGCAGCGGCGAATAGGCATACAATGCCTCGAACATCTCCTCGCTGTCTTCGCTGGTGCCGTAATCGCTGGCCCAGTTCCAACCTATTGTAAACAGATGGTAACGCAACATGTCCATCACTCCCACCTGAGGCACCGCCACGCGGAACAGCTCCGGACGCTGGTTGACGACAGCGCCGACCAGCAAGCCTCCATTAGAGCCACCGTTGATAGCAAGATAATCAGGCGAAGTATATTGATTATCAATAAGATATTCAGCTGCAGCGATAAAGTCGTCAAACACATTCTGCTTCTGCAACTTTGTGCCTGCCAAGTGCCACTCCTCACCGTATTCGTTGCCGCCACGGAGGTTAGCCATGGCATAAACGCCGCCCATCTCGAGGAACGGGATGCGCATCACCGAGAAACCGGGATTCAACGTGATGTTGAAGCCGCCGTAGCCATAAAGCAGAGTCGGGTTCTTGCCGTTCTTCTTGAGGTCTTTCCTGTAAGTCAGGAACATCGGGACACGCGTGCCGTCCTTGCTGGCAAAGAACACCTGCTCGGTGGTGTAATCCTCAGGATTGAAGTCGACCTTAGGTGCACGGAACACCTCCGAAGTGTTCGACTCGATATCGTATTTGTAGATGGTCGTCGGGAATGTGAACGATGTGAAAGCGTAGAAAATCTCAGGTTCCTCGTAGCGGCTCACAATTCCGGTCGAGCCGAATGTCGGGAACTCAATCTCGTGTTTCAAGGTGCCGTCGAGTTCATACACGTATGCGTGGTTGGCAGCATCCTGATCGTATGTCAGGATGAGCTTGCCTGCTCCCAGCTGTGCCGATGCGAGAACATTATCCGATTCAGGAATCAAAACCTCCCAGTTTTCAATCGATGCCTTGTGCAAATCATCAACATTTACTACACAAACCATGCCTTTCGGCGCGTCGTAGTTTGTCATGATGTAAAGCTTTCCGTCGATGATGTCGATAGGATAATACTGATAATCCATGTCAAATGCAATCTGCACGAACTCCCCTTTCGGGTCGGTCATGTCGCGCAGCCACAGGGTCGCGCCTGCACCCTGACCGCTCTCCTCGAGGAACATATAGTGCTCGTCGTCGCTCACGCCAACGCTGTGGAAATAACGTGGCTGCGCGGGATTTTCGTAGAACAGCTGGTCGTTTTCCTGCGGCTCGCCGAGCTTATGATAGTAAATCTTATGATTCTCGTTGACATTGGAGAACTCCTTGCCTGCCACCGGCTTGTCGTAGGCCGCATAGAAGAATCCGTCTTTATACCAGCTGGCACCGGTAAACTTAGCCCATTCGATATGGTCAGGAAGCAACTCCTTCGTGGCAATGTCTTTCACATAAATCTCAACCCAGTCGGAACCGCTGCGCTGTATGGTGTAAGCGAGATATTTGCCGTCGTTCGACATGCTCATCCCACCAAGCGACACGGTGCCATCGTCAGAGAGCTTATTCGGATCTAAAAGCACCTCCGGCTCGCCGCCGTCAGCATCCTGCATGTAATACACGCTCTGGTTCTGCAGACCGTCGTTCTTGCTGTAGAAATATTTTCCAAAACGTTTCGACGGAACGCCATAACGTTCATAGTTAGCAATTTGCGTCAAGCGCTCTTTTATCTTTTCCCTCAACGGGATATGGCTGAGATACTCGTCGGTGAGAGCTCTCTGGGCCTCAACCCAAGCGTTCGTCGCCGCCGAAGTGTCGTTTTCGAGCCAACGATATGGGTCAGCGACCTCTGTTCCAAAATAAACGTCCACGACATCGTCGCGGTCTGCCTTCGGATACTCTTTAATCTTATAACGTGAATCGCAAGATGATAACATCGCCATTACACCTATTATTAATAATGCGGTTTTAAACTTCATTATCTTTTCCCTTTCATGATTTCAACAAATGGATTATAATAGTTCTCACCCTTCTGAGTGACGCCTTCGAGACCTTTACCGCCGTTCTTCGGACGTTTCACATCACCGAAGATACCTTTTTCGAGAGCTGTGAACAAGCCTTCTTTCACGATTTCCTCGAGAAGTGCTATTGTGTTGTTTAGCACTAATTTAGCACGTTCACGGCAGATGCCACCTTCACGGAACTGCATCTCTTCGCCAATGCTGTGCATGTTGTTGAAGATGTATTTAGCGTTCTCGATTGATAGGTAACGGTCGCTCATAAACGGAGTGTGAATAGCCTCGGTAGGCATACCGAGCAGCTGGATTCCCTGGTGTGTCCAGATGCCAATCATGTTGAACAAGGCATCCTGGATGTGGCCGCGGAAGATGTTACCTGTCATGAACTTGGTCGGAGGCATGTATTTCAAAGTAGCTTTCGGGAAGATCTCACGTGTCATCTGAGCCTGTGCGAGCTCAAGGAGGAAGCCGTTTTCAAGCATCGGGTCCATCTCGAAAGCGTGACCCAAGCCCATCTGCTCTTCCTTCAAACCTGCCGAAAATGCAAGCTGTTCGTTGATAAGGTCTGATGCCAAAACTGTGTGTGCAGCCTCAACAGCGTCAGCGGTTGTCAAGTAGTTATCCTCACCTGTGTTGATGAT
>JAFZXR010000024.1 GCA_017616675.1 Bacteroidales bacterium | reverse complement strand
TGGTAAACTCATCGAAAACTACAAGTTCCGTGAAGGCGTGAGCGAACTGATGAACCTCGCACGTTTGGGCAACCGTTATCTTACCGAAAACGAGCCTTGGAAACAGTTCAAGACCGACCCTGAGCGCACAAAGACTGTGATGGCTCTTTCATTGCAAATAGTAGCAAAACTTGCTATTTTGAGCGAACCGTTCCTGCCATTCAGCGCAAAGAAACTCCAGAAGATGATTGGTCTCGAGGTGACAAGCTGGAATCAGGCAGATGCAACGATTTTGCTCAACGCAGGTCACGTTATCGGTCAGCCAGAGTTGCTGTTCGAAAAGATTGAAGACAGCGTGGTTGAAGCACAGATCAAGAAGCTGGAAGACACCAAGAAACAGAACGAGCTCAACGCCTGGAAACCTAATGAGGTCAAGCCGAATGTGAGTTTCGACGACTTCATGAAGGTCGATATTCGCGTTGGTACCGTGTTGGAATGCACCAAGGTGCCGAAAGCCGACAAGCTGCTGCAGTTCCTCATCGACGACGGTATGGAAAAACGCACCATCGTGAGCGGTATCGCCAAATATTACCCAGATCCGCAGGTTCTTGTCGGAAAGCAGGTCTGCTTCATCGCCAACTTCGAGCCGCGTAAGCTCAAAGGCGTTGAAAGTCAGGGCATGATACTCTCGGCGGAGGACAAAGACGGCCGTTTGGTCGTGGTCACTCCGAGCGATGTGGTAGCTCCAGGCTGCAACGTGGGATAATCCGTTGATTATCTGCGACGACTTATCGTCGGGTAGAACGCGTTTTCGATGTGGTCTACCCGACGTTCGTTATTATTATCCACCACTATAGCCACAATGTCAAAGCGCACATCCATGTCGAGATTGTTACGCTCGACATATGCCTCCGCAGCCCAGATAAGATAACGTTGTTTCATCTTGTCGACGGTCTCTTCAGGGTCGACGAGACACTGCACTCGACGTGTTTTCACCTCCACAATCACAAGTTCGTTGCCGTCTTTCGCGATGATGTCAATCTCCTTGTGACCGCAGCTCCAATTCTGTTCTAAAATCTGATAACCCTTCGAAATAAGAAGGTCGCGGGCGACTTGCTCGCCCAATTTTCCTAATTCATTATGTTCGGCCATAAATTTTAGTTTTTACTGTTGTTTTTAATGCGCTTCCAGCCAATTCGTTCCAGTGTTGAGTTCCACAACCACCGGGATGTTCAGCGGCAACGCGTTTACCATTTTATCGTTTACTATTTCTTTTAAAATTTCTAATTCATCTTTTACCGCATCAAAAACAAGTTCGTCGTGTACCTGAAGTATCATTTTTGATTGTAACTGCTTGTCGTTCATTGCTTTATAAATGTTCGACATAGCAATCTTAATCATGTCGGCTGAACTTCCTTGGATAGGGGCGTTCACCGCATTACGCTCGGCGAAGTTACGAACCACGCTATTCGAAGCGTTGATGTCGCGCAAATAACGACGCCTTCCGAGCATTGTCTCAACATATCCATGCTGACGGGCAAACTCGATGTTGTTTTTGATATATTGTTGAATACCAACGTATTCCTTGAAATAATTTTCAATAATCGAAGCCGCTTCAGTGCGCGAAATGCCCAATCTTTCAGCCAATCCGAAGGCTGACATTCCATAGATGATGCCGAAATTCACAGCTTTCGCGTGACGGCGCATGTCTTTTGTCACCTCTTCAATCGGCACTTTGTAAACACGAGCTGCAGTCGCCGCGTGGATGTCGAGTCCTTCACGGAAAGCCTCGCTCATCGCAGGATCGCCGCTTAAATGCGTGATGATTCGAAGCTCGATTTGCGAATAATCAGCTGCCAAAAGGATGTGGTTTTTGTCACGTGGCACAAAAGCTTTTCGAATCTCACGGCCTTTATCAGTTCGCACCGGAATATTCTGCAGATTCGGATTCGTTGAACTCAATCTTCCCGTTGCCGTAACTGCTTGATTATAAGAGGTATGCACCAGACCGTCTTCTTTGCTTATCAAAGCTGGAAGAGCGTCAACGTAAGTCGATTTCAGTTTTGTAAGTCCGCGGTAATCAAGGATTTGCTGAATAATCGGATGCTTGTCGATAATCTTCATCAAGACCTCTTCGCCTGTGGGATATTGACCCGATTTTGTCTTCTTTGCAGGTGCTTTGAGTTTCATTTTCTCAAACAAAACCTCGCCAAGCTGACGTGGAGAAGCTATGTTGAATGTCGTTCCCGCTGCTTTAAATATCTGATTTTCAATGTTTTGAATCTCCAAAGCCTGCTGTTCGCTGATCTGCTTAAGGTTGTCGCTATCGATTTTCACGCCGTTGGCTTCCATAGTTGCAAGAACCGGCACAAGCGGCATTTCAATCTCATCAAACAGCTTAATCAATTGATTTTCAATGAGAATTGGTTTGAATTTCTCATAAAACTGATAAGCGATATCGGCATTTTCGGCTGAATTATTCGTGATGGTGTAGTTCAGATACACATCGGCGAGATAATCCATGGTGTGACGCTGCTCCGGCTCAATGAGATAATGCGCAATCATGGTGTCGAAGAGTTTGTTTTTCAGCTCGATACCATTGCGACGGAGCACCGAAATGACAGACTTCAAGTTATGACCGACGATGGTTTTTGCAGGATTTGAGAAGATTTTTGCAATTTTTTTGATAAAAGCGGAAGGCACAGTATACGCCTCGTGCGCTTTAACCGCAAACGAAATCACATTTGCAGTGATATCAACCGCGTAAACCTCAGCTTTTTCAAGCAGTTGCAAAAGCGGCTTGAGGTCAGCGTCGGTCGCTATCGTTTTATAGCTGTGACTGACTGAAGCGGCAGTTGCTTTTGATGAAAACAAAGAGAACTCCGAGCCTTCTGAGTTCTCCGAGAGCTCCGAAAACAGATCCAGTTCCTTCGCTGGCTCCGCTTTTGCAACTGCCTTGGGTTCTTGCTTTGTTTCTATTTTAGTTTCCGGCTCTTTCTTATAAGTCGTATCGGTCTCATGAGCCGCATACGCCTTATAATCAGAAACTATCCTCTTTGCAAAAGTCCTAAACTCCAATTCTTCAAAGAGTTTCAGTAACTCTGGCAAATTCGGCTGTTTCACTTTCAATTCCTCAACATCAAACTCCACTGGTGCCTCGGTGTTGATGGTCGCCAGCATCTTCGACATCCTACCTTGATCGGCAAAATTAATGACGTTTTCCTTCATCTTGCCTTTCAAATCGTCGGTATGCTCAAGCAAACCTTCAAGAGAACCATATTCCTGCACAAACTTTGATGCAGTCTTCTCGCCAACACCTGGAATTCCCGGGATATTATCACTCGCATCACCCCAAAGACCAAGAATATCAATAAGTTGTGTCGGAGTATTTATGCCATATTTTTCACAAACTTCCTTCGGTCCCATGATAGTTGCCGGATCGCCAAATTTTGCAGGTTTGTAAATGAAAATATTGTCGCTCACCAGCTGACCGAAGTCCTTATCCGGCGTCATCATGTAGGTCAAATATCCTGCTTTTTCGGCTTTTTTCGCCAAAGTGCCAATCACATCGTCGGCTTCGTAGCCTTCGGCGGCATAAATCGGGATATTGAAACCTTTGATAATCTCAATAATATAAGGTATCGAAGCTCTCAAATCGGGCGGCATCTCTTCGCGATTTGCCTTGTAATCGCAGAAGTTTTCGGTGCGCAGGGTAGGGGCGCCAAGGTCAAAGGCGATGCCGATATGCGAAGGCTTTTCGTTTTTCAAAACATCGTAAAGAGTATTCAAAAAACCGATAATCGCTGAGGTGTTCAGACCTTTCGACGTCATCCGCGGGTTCTTGTTCAAAGCGAAAAATGCCCTGTAAATCAACGCATAAGCATCTAAAAGGAATATTTTTTCAGAATCTTTTGTTATCATTTTCATTAATATTATAAAGGTGTAAAATTACGAAATTTTTGCCAATAATCCATTAAAAATCTTAAAAATCATAATTTTTAAAAAATTCGAAAAAAATTCTTCAAAAAAGATGTTTTACAACATATTGAAAATCAGCTTATTACATTTTTGAAGTTCAAAAAAGGCATTTTTTTTGTCATTCGTTTGAAAAAATGCCTTACCTTTGCAGAAGTTTTCTTAAGAGCAGAAAAAGATTTATTAATTAAAAATTATTGAAAATGTCAGAAATTAAAGAGAAAGTTGTATCAATCATCGTTGATAAATTAGGTGTTGATCCATCAGAAGTTGTTGAAACAGCAAACTTTACACAAGATTTAGGTGCCGATTCTCTTGACACTGTTGAATTGATTCTCGATTTCGAAAAAGAATTTGGCGTATCAATTCCTGACGATCAGACAGAGAACATCCAGACAGTTGGCGACGCTATCAAATATATCGAAGAACATATTGCTTAACTTATGGAGTTAAAGCGTGTAGTCATAACCGGCTTAGGAGCTATCACGCCGATAGGCAAAAACGTTCCGGAATACTGGGACAGTCTCCTGAAAGGCGTCAGCGGCGCTGGCATGATTACACATTTCGACGCAGAGAAATTCAAGTCACGCATAGCCTGCGAGATCAAGGATTTCGACCCGTTACAATACTTCGATAGAAAAGAAGCACGCAAGCTTGACAAAGTCGAACAGTACGCCATGATTTCGGCGGACGAAGCGATTAAAGATTCAGGCATCACAAGTGATAACACTGACTTCACCGAAGTCGGTGTTATCTTTGCATCTGGCATAGGCGGAATCGAGAGTCTCTCGCTCGAAACCATCGATTTCGCAAGAGGTGACGGCACTCCGCGTGTGAGTCCGTTCACCATCCCAAAGCTACTTCCTGACCTCTCGGCAGGTAATATCTCAATAAAATACGGTTTTCAAGGTCCGAACTACTGCACTGTCTCGGCATGTGCTTCGTCGGCCAACGCCATCGTCAACGCCTTCCGTTATATCCATTACGGCCGTAACGAGGTGATGATAGCCGGCGGCGCCGAAGCTCCTATCTGTGCCATCAGCGTGGCAGGCTTCGAGGCCATGAAAGCGCTCTCGACCCGCAACGACGACCCTAAGACGGCCTCTCGTCCCTTCGACGCCGACCGCGATGGGTTTGTGATGGGTGAGGGTGGAGGCTGCCTCGTGCTCGAGGAACTCAACCACGCCCTCAAACGCGGCGCCAAGATCTACGGCGAGATCGTGGGATGCGGCGAGTCGGCCGACGCTTATCATATCACCGCTCCGCACCCTGAAGGACAGGGCGCCGCGTTGAGTATGCGCCGCGCATTGAAAGAAGCAGGCATAACACCTGACGTCATCGACCATATCAACACTCACGGAACATCAACGCCAGCAGGCGATATCCCCGAGATAATCGGAATCATGAACGTGTTCGGCGAGCATACCTACGACATGTCGATAAACTCAGGAAAATCGATGACAGGCCACCTCCTCGGAGGCGCAGGCGCTATCGAAGCAATCTCGACAGTGCTGGCTTGCCAAAACGACATCGTACCACCAACCATCAACCATTTCACCGACGACCCGAACATCGACCCTAAGATCGATTTCACATTCTGGAAACCTAAGAAGAGAACCGTCAACTACGCCATCAGCAACGCCTTTGGCTTCGGCGGCCACAACTCAAGTGTCATCTTCAAGAAATTCTAACCATGTTCAGTCTTTTTCGCTATCGTAATAAGGCCGAAAAAGATTTGGCTCGCTATATCAATAATGTTTTCGGATTTTATCCACACAACATCTCGCTGTATCAGCTTGCTTTTACTCATAAGTCGGTGAGTACCAAGCAGTTAAACAGTATCATCATCAATAACGAGCGACTGGAATATCTTGGCGACGCAGTGCTTAGCTCCATAGTGGCACAGTATCTTTTCAAGAAATTCCCGACCAAACAGGAAGGATTCCTCACCGAGATGCGCTCGAAGATAGTGAGCCGCGCCTCGTTGAACAAACTCTCGATGAAACTGGGCTTCGACAACATGGTGATGTACGCCAAAACCCACGACAAACACTCGGGATTCCGCTCAATCGGAGGAAATGCCTTCGAAGCATTCACCGGAGCGCTTTTCCTCGACAGAGGCTATAATTTCACCTATAAAATCATCGTCGACCACATCATCCTGATGCATCTCGACATCGACGACATCGAGAAAAACGACGTCAACTACAAGAGCAAACTCCTCGAATGGTCGCAGAAAGAGAAACATCGCGTCGAGTTCAAGCACGTCGGCACCCAAGGCGACGGTTTTGATAAGCTTTACGTGATTCAAGTACTCGTCGACGATAAAGAATACGGCAAAGCCGTCGATTATTCGATAAAAGGAGCCGAGCAGCTGGCAGCCGAGAAGACATGGCACCAGATGGAAGAAGAGTCGCAAGACACTGAAAAACAATAGGTTATGGTAAAGAAAAAGAAAAAAATCGTCGTCGAGCCTTTCGACGACATAAAAATCGTAGGCATCTGCACCCATCTCGAGGATTACAAACTCGCGTGGCATATCAATAAGTTATTGAAAATCAATCTGGTAAAGTATTCAGACATCATGAACGAAGACGGTCTGGAGTTCTCATTTTACCTCTACGACGGCGGTGAAAACTGTAATACTTTCAACCTTGTTGAGATCTCAAACGAAGATGGCCGCTGGGTTAATTTTACGCCACCAACCGATTATCTCATCGTAATCCGCAACTATATCAACGACGAAAACCTCGCCGATTTGCTCAACAAAATCAAGCATATCGAAGGTGTCCAGTTCGCCTATCTCGTTGACGTTGATATGAATAGCAAAATCGACGCCCTACTTGAGGACATCGAAATGCATGAGATTGAAATAATTAATAGTTAATTAAGCGTTTTCGAACTGTTTCAAGAATCTTAAATCGTTCTCGAAGAACATTCTCAAATCGTTAATCTGGTATTTCAACATCGCGATACGTTCGATACCCATGCCGAACGCAAAACCAGTGTATTGCTCAGGGTCGATGTTACAGGCCTTGAGGATGTTAGGATCGCAGATGCCGCAGCCGAGAATCTCAACCCAGCCGGTATGTTTGCAGATGTTACATCCCTCGCCTCCGCAGATGTTGCACGAGATATCCATCTCGGCCGAAGTCTCGGTAAACGGGAAATACGACGGGCGGAAACGTACCTTTGTGCCTTCGCCGAAATATTCCTGCACGAAGTGATAAAGCGTCTGCTTCAAGTCGGCAAACGACACATTTTTATCGATATAAAGTCCTTCAATCTGATGGAAGATACAGTGTGCGCGGGCTGAGATGGCCTCGTTACGGAACACTCTTCCAGGGGCTATGATACGGATCGGGAGCTTGCCCTGTTCCATCACGCGCACCTGCACGCTCGAGGTATGCGTACGGAGCACCACATCGGGCGATTTCGTCACGAAGAAGGTGTCCTGCATGTCGCGCGCCGGGTGGTCGGGCGGGAAGTTCAAAGCCGAGAACACATGAAAGTCGTCTTCCACCTCAGGACCTTCAGCTACCACGAAGCCGAGACGTTTGAAGATGTCGTTGATCTCGTTTCTCACTATCGATAGCGGGTGGCGCGCGCCATTCATGTCATCGACAGGAAGACTGAGATCCAAATCGGTCTTACCCTCGCTCTTCGTCTCAAACTGTTTCTGCTGCTCGTCGATGATGTCCTGGATGGTGTTTTTAAGCTCGTTAAGCTTCATACCCATCTCTTTGCGCATCTCGGGAGCCACCTGTTTAAACTCTGTGAAAAGCTCAGTTATGACGCCTTTTTTGCTAAGATATTGAATGCGGAACTGTTCCAAAGCCTCTTTGCTGTCGGCCTTGAAAACCTTAACGTCCTCGAGTATTTTTTCTATTTTCTCTTTCATTTCACAATTTCCATTGAGATTATTGTAACCGGCTCGACCGGAACGTCCATGTAGCCTGTCTTCACCGCAGCGATCTTATCGACGATGTCGAGACCATCTGTCACCTCGCCAAACACGGTATAGTCGCCGTCGAGATGAGGTGTGCCGCCTATCGACTGGTAGGTCTGGCGCTGTTTTGCGCTGAACACCTTGCCGTAACGGCTTTCAAACATATTGAGCTGAGTCTCGTTCCAGACTTGTCCTTGCACGATGTAAAACTGTGAGCCGCTCGACATCTTCTGAGGGTTCACCTGGTCGGCCTGACGTGCTGCTGCGAGGGCGCCTTTCTTATGAAAATGGTTTGACTTGATCTCCGCAGGGATGCGATAGCCCGGGTCGACGCGACCGTCGGCATTCTGTCCGCCCTGAATCATGAAGTTTTTGATGACGCGGTGGAACGGAGAGCCTTTAAACCAGCCTTCGTTGACGAGTTTGATGAAATTGTCGCGATGCTGCGGGGTGTCGTTATAAAGCATCACCGTGATGTCGCCCATACTAGTCTTGATCAAGACTTTAGTCTCTTTGTCTTGTGCTTGTGCTGCCATACCTAAAAAAACGCAAAGTATTAATAATAATTTTTTCATATTTTCTAGTCATTTAAAAGTGAATAAACAATTTCCAGACGAATTCGCTTGTCGAGGCTGTCGCTCTGCGGACCGTGAAACGCCCACCGGCGCGGCGAGTAAGAACCTTGATCGGCGTAGATGAGCAAGCCGTCGCATTCGGTGGCGTAGTTGCCGTTTTGCACTACATTTTGGATGTATTCCGTGATGCGGAACCACACCGAAGCGTCGTCGGCATGATAATAACCTCCGTAATATTCAGAGCCTATGAGCTGATCGGGAATCAACACATAGGTGGTGTCGGTGTCGAACTTAGCGCCCGCAATTATAAGCCGCGCCGGTGGGGCGTATCTTGCTGTGTCGGTGACGGCTCCCGACAGATACAGCTTCGCGTCGTTGATGGCCACGTGACCGCTCATGGTGTCGGCCCACTGCTGCAGGTTCGGGAACTTCAGCCACACCCTCGCTCCGGCGGCACCCTGCACATAAAGCTTGGCATTATTCGTGGTGTCGTTGAACGTTATCGGGTCAGACGCAGCGGTGAAATCATGATAGTAATGATTAAATCTCACATCCGACGAGGCAATGTTGAAGTCATACTTAAGGGTATCAGTATCATTATGATAATAAACTCTCAGATATGTATAGCTGTGCGTCATGTTGAAATAACATATCGCGGCTTCAGCATTGGTGATGTCGCATTGCAGATGAAGACCTTTGAAAAACGTCTTGAACTTGGAGTCTGAAGCCAGCTCAGCCTCGTTTTCGACGAATCTCTGACCGAGTTCCGGATTTATCGGGATACGCAGCACACCTCTGTCGAGTATTGTATCGGGTGCGGTATGCGGATACGGTCTGAATACATGGTTTGCCAGCTCTGTATCGTCGCAGTTTAGCGTCATATTCGACTGATAAGACGAGTCGGCATACATATCTTCGAGCACCTCGTATGCGCGCACTGTCATATATTCAAGGGTGTCGCCGTAATAGCCGTTATACGTGAGGTTAAGCACCATCGAGTCGACCACGGCATTGTCGCCCCAGGTATGACTTTCGGTCGTAAGCGACAGCTGGGTGTAGAAGTCGAAGTTGGAGATGCCGAAGACCGGGTCATTGTTGTTTCCCAGGAAGGTATAGCCAAGCATCTTGGTGCTCAATTTCGGCACGGTGAAGGTGCTTGCCATGATATCCTGCTCATCGGTAAACGCCACAGTAATAAGGCTATTGCTCGGCTGTAGGTCGTTGCCGATCTTATTCGGGGTTTTTCTGCAAGATGAGAAGCCTACCAGACTTATAAGAAATATCAGTGTTAAAACACGTGTCTTTGTCATAATGCCATTATCTTATCATAAAAGTCGTTGTAAGCATCAACGTAATTTTCTTCTCCTTGGTATTCGAGAATAGGTTTATTTAATGATCTGGCGTATTTTTCGACATCTTTGTTGATAGTTGGACTTGCAATCACTATGCCGTCGGCAAAATCGAGTGCCGACTTCTGAATGTTGGTGTACGTCGGGTTTTTGAGCCATTTTATCTCTTTTGCGACGATACCCGGCATCTTGAGTTTCTTATCGAAATTGGCATTGAAAGCCCCTTTGAAGTCATCATCATAAAGCGAATAGATGACTTTCGAATCGCTAAACAGCGGGTTGTCTTTGAAGGCACGTTTGATAAAGAGCGGCACCAATGAGCTCATCCAGCCGTGGCAGTGAATGATGTCGGGTGGCCAGTTGAGCTTTCTCACTGTCTCGATGACGCCACGTGAGAAGAACACTGTGCGGTCGTCGTTATCGGCGTAGAAATCTTCGTTTTTATCAGCGATGGTGTATTTTCTCTTTGTAAATAAATCGTCGTTGTCGATGAAATAAATCTGAATCCTTGCCTTCTGGATCGAAGCCACTTTGATGATCAACGGATGGTCGGTGTCGTTGATAATCATGTTCATACCCGAAAGACGAATCACCTCATGCAGCTGGTTACGGCGTTCGTTGATGTTGCCGAAACGAGGCATGAAGATGCGGATTTCCTTCCCTTTTTCCTGAATTCCCTGCGGTAAGTATCGGCCAATCAAAGACATCGGAGTCTCTTTGAGATACGGCGTGATTTCTTGGTGGATAAATAATACCTTCATTTGTGTCGAAAATTAACTTACAAAATTAAGCAATTTTTTTCAATTATTGCAAACTTTTTTTGAAAAAATTTGATTTTCGAGTCTTTTGTACCAATTTTCGCCAAATTTTCTGATTAACGGTTCTTTTAAGAATTTATACAGCGGGATGCCTTCCTTTTCGCCGAAACGCTTCGCGGGCACGCATACGCTCCACTCGTGGTACATTATATACGTGAAGCCGTCTTTTTCCATCAACCTTATCGGGTAAAGATGACAGCTGATAGGCTTCCAGAAGTCGATTTTGCCTTCTTTATAAGCCTTTTCGATAGCGCAGAGTGCCGTTCCGTTTTCATGGAAATAAACAAAAGCACACTCCTCCCCGTTGACGAGCTGTGTCGTTAGTCCGCCGAAGTCGTCATAATCGTAAACATCATTCTCCTCAATGGCTTTTATGCCTTCCTGACGCATGTAAGGCTTGATCTTTTCGATGTTTTCCTCGATAATGCCTACCTCATCGGGCTCGAGAGGCGCTCCTGCGTCACCTGCCACGCAGCATTCGCCCTTGCAACGCGCCAGCTGGCAGCAGAAACGGGCGTTAAGGAATTCATCGGTCACTATGACGTTGTCGATTATTATCATGGCGCAAAATTACAAATTTTTTCAATGTGATGCTCCTTTCAGTCGCAATGTGGTCGCTTCGCTCCAATGTGCAGCCTTCGGCTGAATGTGTGCGCCTTGCGCAATGGGCGATGCCCACAAATTCTGCGGAGCAGCACATTTCGACCGCAGGGAGAATCACATTATAACACATTGATTTTCAATAATGTTGAAAATTTTTTAATTTTTTATTTCATTTTTAAAATAATAATGTAGTAATTTTGCAGCGCGAAAATTTAGTGTGAATTTTAAAATTTTGTTATGGTAAAGAATCTTGTGATAGTTGAGTCTCCGGCGAAGGCAAAGACAATTGAAGGCTTTTTGGGTAAGGAGTTCATGGTAAAATCGAGTTACGGACATGTAAGGGATTTAAACAAATCGAATTTGAGTTTGGATATGGACCACGGCTTCATGCCGGAATATGAGGTCCCCGACGATAAAAAACATCTTGTTGCGGAACTGAAGAAGCTGTCGGCAGGCGCCGAGATGGTGTGGCTGGCATCCGATGAAGACCGCGAAGGAGAGTCTATTTCATGGCATCTCTATGAGACGCTTGGCTTGAATGAGGATAAATATCGCCGTATCGTGTTCCACGAGATCACGAAGCCGGCAATCCTGCATGCTATCGACAACCCGCGTAAGATCGACATGGACCTCGTGGCCGCTCAGCAGGCACGCCGCGTTCTCGACCGTCTCGTAGGTTACGAGCTGTCACCGCTCCTTTGGAAGAAAGTGAAACCGGCATTGTCGGCAGGTCGCGTGCAAAGCGTGGCAGTGC